>VHCJ01000001.1 GCA_016871755.1 Verrucomicrobiota bacterium
AGCTCCTTGAGCCGCTTGGCCTCGTTGACCTCCATCATCCCGAACTGTCGCTTCCAACGGTGGAAGGTCTGCTCCGAGATGTTCTTCTCCTTACAGATCTCCACGATGCTCTTGCCGCCGTCGGCGATCCGCAAAATGCGGATCTTATCCTCAGTCGTATGTCGTTTGCCTTTCATGGTCTGGGTCCTTTCTGGTGGCCCAGACTAACACCCAAGGCGGCTCAAAATTTCGGGGTCAGGTCAGAATCGCAGACCGCAACACTCCCCTACGCGCCTCAGTACCTTGATACAACCAGACGATTGCAACCTTTTCGCAACTCCCGATCTATCCGCCGCCCGAGAACCGCCGCGCGGTCGTCAACCCGTCGCGCACGCCGGAGCATCGGCCGGTGGGGTCCTGCGGACATGGATCCCGACTAAACCAGGCCCTTCAAAACCTCCCCGTGACCCTTTGTTTAGAATTATTCTAATTCTTACTTGAAACTTAGAACCATTCCAATCTGTTCACCCCCTTCCCATGCAACCGACGGCTCAAATTTCGCCCGCTGCTTTGTCTCAGAAGCTCGCTGACAGCGGTTTGCGCAACACCCCCCAACGCGAGGTCGTCTACTCGGTCCTCGTCGGGAAACGCGACCACCCGACGGCGGACGAAGTGTTCGCGCGCGTGAAGTCCGAGATGCCAACCATCTCGCTGGCAACTGTTTACAACTGTCTGGAGGCCTTGGTGCAGTGCAATCTGGTGCGGCAGGTCAACTTTGAGCGCGGGCCGACCCGGTACTGCCCCAATCTCCATCCCCACGCCCATTTCCATGACGAGGCGACGGGGGCGACCTACGACATCGATCTGCCCCCGGCCCTGCTGGAGCAACTCCGCTCCCAGTTGCCCTCCGGCTACCGCGCTTCGGACGTGGAGATCACGTTCCGCGGACAAGCCACCGCCTGACGACCCGTCCGAGCACGTTTTCTCCCTTTCCTCCACCCACCTCCCTTTTTCTCGCAAACGCCATGTCTTCCCTCGAAATCCGCGATCTTCACGTCGCCATCCACGACAAGGAAATCGTCAAGGGCCTGTCCCTGACGATCCGCTCCGGTGAGGTGCACGCCATCATGGGGCCGAACGGCACCGGCAAATCCACCCTGTCAAAGGCCATCGCCGGCCACCCGGACTACACCATCACGCAGGGCGACGTGCTTCTCGACGGCAAGTCGATCCTCGAGCAGGAGCCGGACGAGCGCGCCCGGGCGGGCATCTTCCTCGCCTTCCAGTACCCGTCGGAAATCCCCGGCGTCTCGATCGCCAACTTCCTCCGCGCCGCGCTCCAGGCCCGCCTCGCCGAGGGCGAGGAACTGGACGCCACCACCTACTACAAGCGGCTCTACCAAAAGATGGACATGCTGAAGATCGACCGGAAGTTCACCTCCCGTTCGGTCAACGACGGCTTCTCGGGCGGCGAAAAGAAGCGCTGCGAGATCCTGCAGATGGCGATGCTCGAACCGAAGTTCGCGCTGATGGACGAGACCGATTCCGGCCTCGACATCGACGCCCTCCGCATCGTCTCGGAAGGCGTGAACGCCCTCCGCGGCCCGGGCCTTGGCGTCCTCATGATCACGCACTACCAGCGCCTCCTCAACTACATCGTGCCGGACTACGTGCACGTGATGTACGACGGCCGCATCGTGAAGAGCGGCGACAAGACGCTGGCCCTCGAGCTCGAGCGCCGCGGCTACGACTGGGTCAAGCAGGAGCTCGCGCCCGCCGCTCCCGCGCCCGCCACCGTCCACGCCTGAGTCCAGCCCCGACGCCATGAACGCCGCCTCCACCCTTGAGCCCGCGGTCCCCGAGACCGCCGCCGTCGAGAACCCCGCCGTCGGGATCGACCAGTCCGTCGGCGACTTCACCTACGACGTGAAGTACGACTTCGATGCCGGCACCGGCCTGACCGAAAACACGGTCCGCTACATCAGCGCCGTGAAGAAGGAAGCCCCCTGGATCCTCGATTTCCGGCTGAAGGCGCTCCAGACCTTCCTTGACAAGCCCATGCCCACGCACTGGGCGACGGGCGACCTCGAAAACATTCATTTCGACAAGATCCGGTACTACCTCGCCCAGGGCCAGAAGCCGAAGCGCACGTGGGAGGAGGTCCCGGACGACATCAAGCGCACGTTCGAGCGGCTCGGCATCCCGGAGCAGGAGCGCAAGTTCCTTGCCGGCGTCGAGGCGCAGTTCGACAGCGAGGCGGCGTATTCAAACATCAAGGACATCGTCGCCAAGCAGGGCGTCATCTTTGCCAATTCGACCGAGGCCCTGCGCGAGCACCCGGAAATCTTCCGCAAGTTCTTTGGCAAGGTCATCCCGACCGGCGACAACAAGTTCTCCGCGCTGAACAGCGCCGTCTTCTCCGGCGGCTCCTTCATCTACGTCCCGAAGGGCGTGAAGGTCGCCCAGCCGCTCCAGGCCTACTTCCGCATCAACGCGGAGAACTTCGGCCAGTTCGAGCGCACCCTGATCATCGCCGACGAGGGCAGCGAGGTCACGTACATGGAGGGCTGCACCGCCCCGAAGTTCTCGACCTCCACGCTGCACAGCGCGGTCGTGGAGCTGGTCGCGCTCAAGGGCGCGAAGATCCAGTACATCACCGTCCAGAACTGGGCTCCGAACGTGTTCAACCTCGTGACCAAGCGCGGCGTCGCGCACGAGGACGCCGAGATCAAGTGGATCGACTGCAACATCGGCAGCCGCCTGACGATGAAGTACCCGGGCGTGGTCCTGAAGGGCCGCCGGGCCCGCGGCGAGGTGATCTCCATCGCCCTCGCCAACGACGGCCAGCACCAGGACACCGGCGCGAAGATGATCCACGCCGCGGACGAAACGACGTCGACGATCATATCGAAGTCGATCTCGGTCGGCCAGGGCCGCGCGACGTACCGGGGCCAGGTCCACATCCCGCGCCGTCTCAAGGGCTGCAAGAACAACACCGAGTGCGATGCGCTGCTGATCAACACGAACAGCCGCACCGACACCTATCCCGCCATCACCGTGCGCGGCGACAGCCACGCGGTGCAGCACGAGGCGAGCGTCTCCAAGGTCAACGAGGAGCAGATCTTCTACATGCAGCAGCGCGGCCTGACCGAGGGCCAGGCGATGAGCCTCGCGGTGAACGGGTTCGTCAACGATCTCGTGCGCCAGTTCCCGATGGAATACAGCGTCGAGCTGAAGCGCCTGATCGATCTTGAGATGGAGGGTTCCGTCGGCTGAGCGGGCCCGGCCCGCGTCGCTGATCCGCCTGCACTCCCGGACCACCCGAGACCATGTCCTCCCCGTCCCTCTCCTCCCCCGCCGTCGGCGATTTCTCGCCGGAGGCCTTCGCCGCCCACCTCGCCGCCCTGCCGGCCGACGTCCCCGTCTGGTGGATCGAGCGCAAGCGGGCCGCGTACGCCCGGTTCACGGACCTGCCGATGCCCGGACCGACCGACGAAGCCTGGCGCTTCAGCAGCCGTGAGACCCTCACGCTCGCCGGTTTCGCCCCGGTGACGGCGACGCCGGTCGCCGGTGCCGCCGCTGCGGCTCGGGATGCCGCGGTGCCCGCGCTCTTCTCCGTCGCCGACGCCACCGCGTCGCTGACCTTCGGCGACGACCGCCTCGTCGCGCGCCAGGCGCTGCCCGCGGACCTCGCGTCGCGCGGCGTCGTGGTCGCGACGCTGCAGGAAGCGCTGCGCTCGCACCCCGACGTGCTGCGCGAACATTTCCTCTCGCAGCCGCAGAAGCTCGGTTCGGAAAAATTCTCCTCCCTGCACGCCGCGTTCGTGCAGGACGGCGCCTTCATTCTTGTGCCGAAGGGCGTCGAGGTGACGGCTCCGATCGTCGTCACGCATGCCAGCGCCGGAGCCGGCACGGCGGTCTTTCCACACACCCTCGTCATCCTCGGGGAGCAGGCCCGGGCGACGGTGGTCGACGCCTTTGTCTCGCCCGACGCGACCGCTCCGGCGGGTCCGCGCGCGGGTGCCTTCGCCTGCGGCGCGAACGACCTCTACGTCAGCCACGGCGCGCAGCTCACCTACGTCGCCGCGCAGCGCTGGTCGCTCGACACCCTCTCCTTCCAGCTCAATTCGACGATCGTCCGTCGCGACGCCCGCGTGCAGTCGCTGAACCTCCACCTTGGCGGCCGCCAGGCGCGGCACGAGTCGCTCTCGCAGCTGCAGGCCCCCGGCGCGTTCTCGGAAATGCTCGCGGTCACGGTCGCCGCCGATGCGCAGGACTTTGACCAGCGCACGCTGCAGATCCACCAGGCGCCTCACACCAAGAGCGACCTCCTCTACAAGAACGCGCTCCTCGACCGCGCCCGCACCACCTTCTCGGGTCTGATCGTGGTCGATCCCGACGCCCAGAAGACGGACGCGTACCAGAGCAACCGCAATCTGATGCTGTCGGACGACGCGGAGGCGAACAGCCTGCCCGGCCTGGAGATCCAGGCGAATGACGTCCGCTGCACGCACGGTGCGACGAGCAGCCGGATCGACCCGCAGCAGATGTTCTACCTCGAGGCCCGCGGCGTCACGCCGGCCAAGGCGCGCGAGCTCCTCGTCTTCGGATTCTTCGAGGAAGTCCTGAACCGCCTCGAGCACGAGGGACTGCACGAGTCGCTCCGCCAGCTCATCGCCACCCGCTTCCACTGAACGCCCGCGCATGAACCGAGACCGCATCCTCTCCCGCGACGTCACCGCCACGCAGATCCCGAGCGGTGATCGGCAACTCCTTCCCTCCGGCACCGCCATTGTCATCCACCAGACCCTCGGCGGCAGCTACACGGTGCAGACCGACTTCGGCCTGTTCCGCATCGACGGCCGCGACGGCGACGCGCTCGGCGAGCAGGTCGTAGAATCCACCGTCCAAGCCGCGACCCTGGCGGACGGTGCGCCCGATCCTGCGGCCGTCTGGGAGCAGCTCAAGAAGGTCTACGACCCGGAAATCCCGGTGAACATCGTCGACCTCGGGCTCGTCTACTCCATGGACGTCGAGCGTCAGACGGCCCCGGAAGAGGGGTTCAAGGTCAACGTCGCCATGACCCTAACCGCCCCCGGCTGCGGCATGGGCCCGGCCATCGCGGAAGATGCCAAATCGAAGATCCTTCTTGTGCCCGGCGTCAGCGCCGCCGACGTCCGGATTACCTGGGAACCACCCTGGAACCAGTCGATGATCAGCGAAGAGGGGAAGATGAAGCTCGGGCTGATCTGACGCGATCGGCGCGGGAGCAATGCTGTGGCTTGCGCCGCCCGGGCCGGTCCCCTTAGGGTCGGGACTTCCCCCATTCGCGCATGTCCTCGCTTTCCCGCCTCCGCATCAAGATCTACGCCGACGGAGCCGACCGCGCGGGCATCCTCCGGCTCCACGTCCTGCCTTTCATCCACGGTCTCACGACCAACCCCACGCTGATGCGCAAGGTGGGCGTGGGCGACTACGAGGCCTTCGCGCGCGACGTGCTGCAGGTCGTGACGGACAAGCCCGTGTCGTTCGAGGTCCTGGCGGACGACTTTCCCGAGATGCGGCGGCAGGCGCTGAAGGTCTCCGGCTGGGGAGCCAACGTCTACACCAAGATCCCGATCACCAATTCGCACGGCGAGAGCTCGGTCCCGCTGATCCGTGAACTCGCCCTCGCCGGGGTGAAAATGAACGTCACGGCAATCCTCACGCTCGAGCAGGTGCAGGCCGTGGCGGCCGCGCTGCAGGCGGACGTGCCGGCCGTCGTCTCGGTGTTCGCCGGGCGCATCGCCGACACCGGGGTGGACCCCATGCCGATCATGCGCGAGGCGCGCGCCGCGCTGGTCCATCTCCCCCGCGCCGAGCTGCTCTGGGCCTCGGTCCGTGAGGTGCTGAACATCCTGCAGGCCGACGCCACGGGATGCGACATCGTGACGGTGACGCACGACATTCTGGCCAAGGCGCAGACGATGCTGGGACAGGATCTGACGGCTCTCTCGCTCGACACCGTGCGGATGTTTGCCCGCGACGCCCGCGAGGCCGGCTTCCAGCTCTAGACCGCGCCGCGCTTCGACGGCGCGCGCATCCCGCTTTCTCCCCTTTTTCCCTTTCCCGTGAATCTGCTCTTCGTCAACTACGGCGATTTCACCAGCAACAGCGTCAACCACCTCGCCGGCTTCACCGCGGCCCTCACCGCCGCCGGCCATGACTGCGTGGTGGCGGTTCCGGGCAACCTCGACTCGCTGAGCGTCGTTCCCCACCCTCGGTTCCGCGCTGCGACTTACGATCAGTTGCTGGCCGAGCCCGCGGCATTCGCGGACGGGCGGCCGGCGGACATCATTCATGCTTGGACCCCGCGCGAAGGCGTCCGCCGCTTCGTCCTCGCCTACCGACATCTCGCCGCCTCCCGGGTCATCGTCCATCTCGAGGACAACGAGGAGCACCTGCTGCAGGCGTACATGCGCCGGGACCTCGCCCTGCTCCGCGACGAGTCGCCGCTCGACTATCCGAAGGCGCTGCCCGATCTGCTGTCCCATCCCGTACGCTACCGCAACTTCCTGCGCGTCGCCGATGGCGTCACAGTCATCGTCGACACACTGCGCACGTTCGTGCCCGCCGGGGTTCCGGTGCTGTCACTGCCGCCGGGCCTTGACCCCGCCGCTTTCCGCCCGACGGCGGCCGCCGCCGGCCTGCGCGAGCAGATGATGATCCGGCCCGACGAGCGGGTGATCGTCTACACCGGCAGCAACACCTTCGCCAACGAGGGCGAGATCCGTGAGTTGTTCCTCGCCGTGCAGCGCCTCAACGCCGCCGGCTGGCCGACGCGTCTTGTCCGCACCGGCTTCAGCAGCCCGGATTTCGTCGCCTCGCTTCCGGCCGACTGGCCCCAGTGGACGATCGATCTCGGCTTCATCGAGAAAGGCCGGCTGCCGGGCCTGCTTGCGATCGCGGATGTCCTCGTGCAACCGGGGGTGCCGGGGGCGTTCAACGACTACCGCCTGCCCTCCAAGCTTCCTGAGTTCCTCGCCAGCGGCCGACCGGTCGTGACCGTCGCCAGCAACCTCGGCCTGCAACTGGAGGATGGCGTCAATGCCCTCGTCCTGCCGGTCGCGGACGCCGCCGCGATCGCTGACGCCTGCATTCGCGTTTTCTCCGACGAGGCCCTTGGCCGCCGCCTCGGTGAAGGCGGCGCGGCCTTCGCACGGCAGCACTTCGACCTAGCAGCCGTCACCAGCCGTCTGGCCGCCTTCTACGACGAGACCCTCGCACGGCCGGCACCCGCGTGGTGGCACGATGCCGCCCCCGGCGCCGAACTCACCCTCGCCGCGCGCCGCCTGCATGCGCTGCTCGCCTCCCGTCCGGGCAGCCCGACCGGAGGCTGGTCCGACCTCGTCGCGGCCGCCGCCGACCTCGCCCGCTCCTGTCGCGACCTCGAATGGATCGACGCCCGCCACGAGGAGACCCTCGCTGCGGTTCGCAAAGGTCTGGAGTCAGACCGCGACGAGTGGAGGCGGGCGTGGCAACTCACCGACCAGCACGTCAAGAATCTCCGGGAAAACCGGATCGCAACGGAGAACCACGCCGCCAATCTCGAGAAGGTGGTCGCGGGGCTCACCGCCGACGTCGAGCGCCTTTCCGCGCAACTCGAGCAAAGCACCATCCTCCTGCAGTCATCCCGCCAGCAGGCCGCCGCCTACGAGCGCGAACTGGCCCGGGAGGAGCGCAACCGCATCATCATCGGGGAACTCAAGGCCGTCCTCGCCGAAAGGGATTCCGCACTCGCAGAGGCACACAGGCGCTTGGCCGAAGGCGAGCGCCACGCCGCCGGCCTCGTCGGCCAGATCGCGGCCCGCGACACCTCGCTCGCGCAGGCGGCGTACCAACTCGCCCACACCCGCGCCGGCGCCCTCGCGCTCGGCGAGCGCGCCCGGGCGGAATCGGACCTGCTGCGTCAGTTGCTCCGCGACCGCGAGGAGGCGCTGGACTCCCGTGAACGCAAGGTGCGCGCGATGCAGGCTTCCGCCTCCTGGCGCCTGACCGCCCCCCTGCGCGCCCTCCGGCGGTGGCTGATTGATCCTCTCCGCCGGGGTTCCGCCGCCACGACCACCGCCGCCCCAAGCCAGCCCGCGCTGCGCCCCTCCGGCCTCGCCTTCCGTCCCGAGCACTTTGCCGATCCCTCGAACTCCTTCCTCTACAGCGTCGACTACCCGCAGGCCTGGAGCTTCTCCGGCAGCAAGGTCGTCGTCCGCGGCTGGTGCCTCTCCCGGCTGCCCCTCGCGCTGAAGAAGATCCAAGCCCGCATCGGCGCCCGCACCTACTCCGGCGTCTACGGGCTGAAACGCATAGACGTCCTCGCCGCCCTGCGCGACACCCCCCACGCGGAGTACAGCGGCTTCAAGATCGAAATCGCCTTGGAGGAAACCGATACGGAAATCGTCCTCGAGGTCGCCGACATCCATGGAGTCTGGCACCCTTTTTTTTGGTCGCCGGTGCGGGTGGGCGCTCACCTCGCCGCACCGGAGCTGACGAGTTATGAGCGCTGGGCCGAGACCTACGACCGCCATACGCCCGAGTCCCTCGCCGCCCTGGCGGCCCGCGTGCCCCAGCTGCGCCAGCGGCCGCTGATCTCGATCCTCGTGCCGGTGTACCATCGTTCCGCGGAGGACGAGGTCTGGCTCCGCCGCGCCGTGGACAGCGTGCGGCGTCAGGTCTATCCGCACTGGGAGCTCTGCCTCGCCGACGACGCCTCACCGGCACCGCACGTGCGGCCGCTGCTCGAGGCATTCACCCGCGAGGACCCCCGGATCAAGGTCGTCTTCCGCGAGCGCAACGGGCACATCTCCCACGCCTCCAACTCCGCCCTCGGGCTCGCCACTGGCGAGTTCACCGCGCTGCTCGACCACGACGACGAACTCGCGCCGCACGCGCTGTACGAGGTCGCCTCGCTGCTCGACCTGCACCCGGAGACGGACCTCGTCTACTCGGACGAGGACAAGATCGACGAGGAGGGGCGGCGGCACGAGCCCTACTTCAAGCCGGACTTCCTGCCGGACCTTTTTGAGAGCCAGAACTACCTTTCCCACCTTTCCGTCTACCGCACCTCCCTGCTCCGCGCGGTCGACGGCCTCCGGCCCGGCTACGAGGGCAGCCAGGACTGGGACCTCGCGCTCCGCGTGATTGAGCGGTCCTCGCCCGAGCGCGTCCGGCACATCCCCAAGGTGCTCTATCACTGGCGCGCCATCCTTGGTTCGACCGCGCTCATGCTGAGCGAGAAGAACTACCCGGTGGAGGCCGCGAAGCGCGCGCTGACCGATCACTTCCAGCGCATCGGCGAAGCGGTGGAGCTGGTGCCGGTCCCCGGCGACCACTGGCGCGCGCGACGCCCGCGCCCCGAGCCCGCGCCGCTGGTCTCGATCATCATCCCGACCCGCAACGGGCACCACCTGATCTCGCGCTGCATCGACACCCTGGTCGCGAAGACGCTGTACCCGAACTACGAGATCCTCGTCGTCGACAACGGTTCGGATGACCCGAAGACGCTGGAGTACTTCCGGCGGATCGAATCCGACCGCATCGCCGTGCTGCGCTACGATGCGCCCTTCAACTACTCGGCGATCAACAATCACGGAGTCCGTCACGCCCGCGGCAGCATCATCGCGCTCCTCAACAACGACCTTGAGATCATTCACGGCGAATGGCTCGACGAGATGGTCAGCCAAGCGGTCCGTCCCGGGATCGGCTGTGTGGGCGCGCTCCTCTACTACCCCAATGACACCATCCAGCACGCCGGCGTGGTCATCGGCATGGGCGGCGTGGCCGGGCACCTCTTCCGCGACTTCCCGCGCGGGACGGATGGCCGCTGCAACCGGGCGCGCCTGACGCAGAACTTCTCGGCCGTGACGGCCGCCTGCCTCGTGGTGCGCCGCGAAGTCTTCGAGCAGGTGGGCGGGCTCGACGAGTCGCTGGCGGTCGCCTTCAACGACGTCGACTTCTGCCTCCGGGTGCGCGCGACGGGCCTGCGCAACCTCTGGACCCCGTTCGCCGAACTCTACCATCACGAAAGCGCCAGCCGCGGGGCGGAGGACACGCCGGAGAAGCACGAGCGCTTCCGCCGCGAGGTCGAAGCCATGATCGAGCGCTGGCGCGACGTGATCGCGCACGACCCGGCTTACAATCCGAACCTCTCGATGGAATTCACCGACTACAGCCTCGCCGCGCCGCCACGGGCGTGGTCGCCGTAGTCGATTCGCTCCCAACCGCCCCCGCCCCCCGACCGCCGCAAACAGCCGCGCGCCACCGCGACCGCCGCCGCCCTAGCTGCGGCTCAGGGCGAGCCGGAGGGCGAGGGCGATCAGCACCACCCCCATCGTCCGGTCAAACCAGTGTCCGCGGCGGAGGAACGCGCGGCGCACCCCGGGCTGGCTGAAGCCGAAGGAGACGAGCGAGAACCACAGCGTGGTCGCGACGACCATCCACGCGCCATACGCTCCCTGCAGCCAGCGCGGAGTCTGTGGGCTGACCACGACGGAGAAGACGGAGATGAAGAAGAGCGTGGCCTTCACGTTCGTGGCGTTCGTCAGGAAGCCCGTGACAAAGGCGTGCCGGACTGCATCGGGAGCGGGCGCCGCCGGCACGCCGGCCTCAGGCACGTCCTCCTGCCGGGGACGGGACCACAGCGACTGCACGCCAAGCCAGAGGAGATAGACGGCACCGACCGCCTGAAGTGCCTCAAGCAGTCGCGGCGAGGTGCGGAGCAGCAGCCCCAACCCCAGCACCGAGTAGAGCACATGCACCACGATCCCGCTGCCGATGCCCGCGCTGGTGGCGAGGGCGACGCGACGGCCGTGAACGATGCTTTGTCGGAGTACGATCGCGAAATCGGGCCCGGGGCTGATCACCGCGAGGGCGTGCAGCACGGCGAGCGTGGTGAATTCAGCCCAGGGGTTCATCATGGCCGGGACGTGAGGTTCCACGACCGCCACCGACCGCTCAGAGCTGGTTCGAACGGACCTCCGGATCCGCCAGCAGCCGGTCGATCCCCTTGGAGCGGATGAACTCCTCGAGACGCGCGTCGTTCCGGTGCTTGCGGGCGGCCTTGTCGAGCCGTTTGCGAGCGTCGGACTCGCGGTTCAGGACCACGAGGAGGTAAAGCTGCGCGATGACCTCCGCCGTCGAATCGGTCTCGTCGTACCGGCTTTCATGGAGATCCAGCGCCCGGCGGTAGGCGCTGCGAGCCTCGTCCTTCTGACCGAGGCGGACATGGATGAGCCCGAGACTGAACCACCAGTCCGGGATGTCGTCGCGCAGGGCGATCGCCTTCTTCATCGCCCCCTCCGCGCGCCGGTAGTCACGAATCTGCGCCGCAAACGCGGCCTCGGCCGCGTGGCCCTCGGCCTCGGCCGCCACCTTCCGATCGACCGTACGCGGCGCGCCGGGCGGGCGATCCCCGCCTCCGCAGCCCACCATTCCCAACGCCAGCACCCCCGCGAGGGTGGCGACGAAAGCCCGGGGAACAACGGATCGGATTCGAAGCGGAGATGACGGCGGCGGCATGGGACGACGTCCCACGCTACGAGCCCGTGGCGGGGAAGAAACCCAAAAAACCATCCGCCCGGCGCACGCCGCCACCCGCAAACGGGCTCGGCATCTTGACTCGCAAGTCGAGCCGGACGCCCCGCCCTCCACGTGCGCGGCCGACGCCCCGCCACGGCGCCCCGGTGCCCGGCTTACAAGTCGATCGGGACGGTCGCGACGGCTCCCTCAAGCGTCGCGATGCCCTCGCGGACCTTGAGCAACGAGTCTTGGTGCAACGTCTTCATGCCCGCCCGCATCGCGATGCGCTTCAACTCGGCGGCTTCCAGCCCCTTGTTGATGCCATCAACCAATTCGTCGTTGGTGATCATGAGCTCGTGGATGCCCACGCGGCCCTTGTAACCGGAGTTGCCGCACTTCGGACACCCCCGCGGGTTGGCCTTGTAGATCGGCCCGCTCCATCCCAGCCCCTTCTCCAAGATCTCCTTCTCCCGCGTATGCGGCTCGGCCTGATACCGGCAACTCTTGCAAACACGCCGCATCAGTCGCTGGGCGCAGACGCAGAGGAGAGAAGAGGAGATCATGAACGGCTCGACTCCCATGTCGGTGAGTCGCGCCACCGTCGACGGCGCGTCGTTGGTGTGGAGCGTGGAAATGAGCAAGTGACCGGTGAGCGCGGCCTCGACCGCGATGTTGGCGGTTTCCTTGTCGCGGATCTCACCCACGAGAATGATGTCGGGATCCTGACGCAGGAAGGACCGGAGGGCGGCGGCGAAGGTCAGGCCGATCTGCCGGTGCATCTGCATCTGATTGATGCCATTGAGCGTGTACTCGATCGGGTCCTCGGCGGTGCGAATGACCAACTCGGGCGAGTTGATTTCGTTGAGCGCCGAGTAAAGCGTCATCGACTTGCCGGAGCCCGTCGGTCCGCAGTGGAGGATCCTGCCGTACGGCTGGCGGATCACCTCGCGGTAGCGCACCAGATTTTCCTTGGAGAAACCGAGGGCGGTCATCGGGAGCGTGGACTTCTGTTTGTCGAGGATACGCATGACCACGCCCTCGCCGTGGTTGAGCGGAGCGGTGGAGACGCGGAGGTCGATGTCCATGCCCTTCTTCGTGTACTGCTTGAAGACGATGCGGCCGTCTTGCGGCAGGCGACGCTCGGCGATGTCGAGGTTGCACATGATCTTCAGGCGGGCCACGAGGGCTGGGCCGACCTTGGCGGGGAGACGCAGCTTTTCCTGACAGACGCCGTCGATGCGGTAGCGCACGACCATTTCCTTTTCCTGCGGCTCAACGTGGATGTCGGATGCACCCAGGTAATAGGCGTCCTCGATGACACGATTGCCGAGTTGGATGATCGGACCGGACTCCTCGTTGACGTCCTCGCCGACCGATTCCTCGGCGGCCTTGCCGAACTCGGCGCCGATCTGCTGCACGACCTCATCGAAGCCGGCGCGCTCGGCGGACCTGGCGAACTTGTCACGGATGTCCTTCTCGCGGCCGAGCAGGCGGATGATCCGTTTGCCGGTCATCTCCTGCAGCCGGGCGGGCACGGTGACCTCGAACGGATTGGCGAAGGCCACGAGCAGGAAGTCGCCCACCTGCCCGATGGGCAGAAGAACATGTTCCTGACAGTACTCCTGCGGGATGCGCTCGAAGGTGGATGCCGAGACGCGGTGCCGGGTCACATTGCAGGGCGCGAGGCCGAGGGCCTGCGCCCGTGCCACCAGCAACTGAAAGGGCGTGATCCCGTGACCCTCCTGGAGGAGTTTGTCGAGGGCCTCGCCGCTCAATTCCTCGGGATGGTTGGCCAGCGCCTGCCGCTGCTCCGACGTGATGCGCCCGTACTCTTCGAGCTTGGCGACGACCTGGGTCTGGACTTTTCCGAGAGGCTTTGCCGGACGTTTTGGGCGGCGATGATTTCGAAAAGCTTCTCGTTGGCCTTTTCCAAGTCTTCGATTTTGACGAGGTTGGCCTCGACGAGGGAAGCGCCCATGAGGCGGTTGGCCCGCATGAGCAGCGCACGGTTCTCAGGAGACATGTCACCTCACTTCGTCACGCCAAGCCCTCGGCTTCAGGCACGCTTTTTCCGCGGTTTGGGCTCGGGCCCGCGGACCCGGCGGCGCAGACCCTCCTTGAGCGAGTCGAGACCCTCACCGTCCAGGCAGGAGATGGTGAGGACATCGACCTTGTGGCGACGCTTGAAGGCCGCGAGGTGGGCGCGGGCCTCCGGCAGGTCCATCTTGTTGGCGACGACGAGGCGGGGCTTCTTGAGCAGGGCGGGGTCGTACAGCTTGAGTTCCTTGAGGAGCACGCGGTAGTCGTCGCGGGGGTCGCGGCCATCGACGCCAGCCATGTCGATGAGGAACATGAGCAACCGACAGCGTTCGATATGGCGCAGGAACCGATGGCCGAGACCCCGGTTTTCGCTGGCGCCTTCGATGAGCCCGGGCACGTCGGCGAGTAGGATCCGGTCAAATTGGGTGGGATCGGGATATTCGATGACGCCGATCTGGGGGTGGAGGGTGGTGAACGGGTAGGCGGCGGTCTTGGGCCGGGCCTTGGTGATCGCGTTCATCAGCGAGGACTTGCCGGCATTCGGGAAGCCCACCAGGCCGACGTCAGCGATGCTCTTGAGGACCAGTCGGAAGGTCCCTCCCTCGCCGGGGTGACCGGGGTTGGCGTTGCGGGGGGCGCGATTGGTCGAGCTCTTGAAGTGCGTGTTCCCCCACCCTCCGTTGCCGCCTTTGCAGAGGACCACGCGCTGACCGTCCTCCACGACTTCGGCGACCACCCGGCCGGTTTCGTCGTCGGTGACGACGGTCCCGAGCGGCATCCGCAAGGTGACCGCCTTGCCCTCGCGGCCATGGCAGTCCTTGCCCAAGCCGTGCTCGCCCCGCTCGGCCTTCCAGTGCGGCTTGAACTTGTAGTCGATGAGGTTGTTGGTGTCGTCATCGCCCAGCAGGATCACGTCGCCGCCCTTCCCCCCATCGCCGCCATTGGGTCCGCCCCAAGGCTCATACTTCTCGCGCCGGAAGGAGACGCAGCCGCGCCCGCCGTCCCCAGCCTGGACCTTGATCACGCATTCATCGACGAACATTCAGTCCACTGTGCAGAATCCCGCCACCTTGCCAAGGGGCGATGGCTCCCGACGTAAAGGCTCCCGGTCAGAGCACGATCTTGACGCCCTTGCGCAGGTAGGTGGGCACGTCGAGGTCCTGCCCCTCGAAGAGGTTGCGGTCGGTCTTGTCGAAGTAGCCGCGGCTTTCGACCTCGCTGAACGAGAACTCGTTCTGGGCGCTCGGGGAAGCGGACAGCTCAAGGGACAACTGCGGACCGCCTCCCGGCTTGGTTCCCTTGGTGGAGACCTTGCCGGAGGCGGCGACCGGCGCCTCGGAGGTACCTTTGTCAGGGTCCTCGTCCCGGGCTGCCGATGCCGGGTTGGCTCCGGGTATCGCACGGGGACGCGCCGGGGCGACGGGCCGACGGGTGTTGACGCGGCTGCCGATGTCGGTGGTCCCGAGCACGCAGACCTCCACCCGGCCCGCCATCGTTTCGTCGATCACGGCGCCCATGATGACGTGCGAGTCCCGGCCGAACTGCTCGGTGACGGCCGTCATCATCTCATTGACCTTGGGCAGGGTGAGATCGGGGCCGCCGGTGAGATTGACGAGAAGTCGCTCCGCCTTGCGGGAGAACTCCGGAGTGGCGAGGAGCGGGCAGAGCTTCAGGCTCTCGATGGCCTCGGCCACGGCTTGGTCGCCGTGACCGGTCCCGAGCCCGAAGAGGGTCTTGCCCCCGCGGGCGACGAACGCCTGTCGGAGGGTGGCGAAATCGAGGTTGATCAGGCCCGTGCGATGAAGCATCGCCCAGATCGACTTCACGCCGCGGCCGATCCACTCATCGGCGCGCGCGAACGAGTCGAGCACCGTCTCGTTCTCCGCCGCTTCCTGCAACAACACGTCGTTGGGCAGCGGGATGACGGCATCGCACACCTTGCGCAGCGCCTGCAGACCCTCCTCGGCCTGCCGCAGGCGTCGGCCACCTTCGAAGGCGAAGGGCATCGTGACAAACGCGATCACGAGCGCGCCGGCCTCAGTCGCGAGTTCGGCAAGGACGGGCGCGGCGCCGCTCCCCGTGCCGCCGCCCATGCCAGCGACAAGGAAGACGAGGTCGCACCCAGCCACCGTGGCCTGCAACTTCTCGCGATCCGTCTCGGCCGCCTCGCGCCCGAGTTCGGGGTCCGCCCCCGCGCCCAGGCCGCGGGTGACCGTCGCCCCGATCAGGAGTTTTTCCTGCACCGGCGAACTGGAAAGGGCCTGATGGTCGGTGTTGATCACCGCGAGCGCCAACCGCTCAAGGTTGTCCATCTTCAACCGGTCAACGGCGTTGGACCCGGCCCCGCCGACCCCGATGACCTTCATCGCGACACTCCGGTCGGTCAGCGCACTATGCTCCAAGGGAAGTTCGTTTGCCTGCATGGGGACGGGAGGAGGACTCAGGAGGCAAAGAGTTTCTTGAACAAGCCGGTGGTCTTGCCCCGCTCAACCGGCACCTCCGGGCGCGAACTCAGTCCGTAGTGGAGTAGGCCCAGCACCGTCGAATAACTGGGGTCACGCAGATTCTCGCTCACCCAGGAAGGCGCCTCGCTGAGGTGGGTCGAGACGCCAAACACCTTTCCGGCCGCCTCGGCGATGCCGGGAAGCTTGCTTGAACCTCCGGTCAGCACGACGCCCGAGCCCAGACGCTCGGGCCCGAAGGCCGGACCCAGCTTCTTCTTCACGACCTCAAACAACTCCCAGATGCGGGCGGCCGTGATTTGCTCGATCGTCATGCGCGGGAACTGGCGGTCGCCGATCGCGAAATCCCCGTTCAGCCAGACCTTGTCGTCGCGGCTCTTCGTTAGCGTCGTCGCCCGCGCACACCGCAGCTTCAGCTTCTCCGCCTGTCCTTCCGTCAGACGCAGCCCCAAGGCGAGGTCATTGGTGAGGTGCGAGCCGCCGACCGGCACCACGCCGGCCACCTGGGGCATCCCGTCGCGGTAGAGCACGTAGTCCGTGGTGCCCGCCCCGATGTCGAGCACCAGCACGCCGTGCTGCCGCTCGTCCGCCGCCGTCACGATCGTGCCGGAGGCGAGGCTGGAGAGAATGAGTTCGGAGACCCGCACGTTGAACCCGCGAATGACGTGGATGTTGTCCGCGATGCGGCTCTCCTGGCCGTGCACCACGTAGTAGCTGACCTGCAACTCGCGGCCAACAAGGCTGTCCGGGTCCGGCACGAGGCGCCCATCGAGGCGGAAGGGCCGGCGCAGGCGCTGCACGACCATCCGGCCGTCGGGCAGTTGCTTGGATCGCGCCATGTTGCACACCGTGGCGATGTCGAAGTCGCTCACCATGTTGTTGGCGGCGGACACCTGCACGGAGGCGTCGCTCGAGAAACCGTCGAGGTGGGCACCGGTCTGCGCGAGGTAGACCTCGTCGACGCGCACGCCGGCGCTGCGCTCGGCCTCAAGGAGGGCGCTGTGCGCCGCGTCACTCGCCGCCTTGAAGTCGAAGACCGAGCCCTTGATCACGCCGCGGGAGGCGCTCTCGCCCATGCCCACGATGCTCAGGCTGCGACCATTGGTCACTTCGCCGATCAACACGCTCGCTTTGGCGGTGCCGATCTCGACGGCACCAATGTATTTTGTCCGGGAAATCACGTCAGCTGTCCGGGTTGGAGGAAATGCTCACCGTGAAGCGGGGGGCCTTCACCGCGCCCGTACTGTTCTTCGCCGCGCCACCCGTCGCCGCCATCCCGGCTCCGGTCCCTTGCGGCACCGCCCGCGCGCCGGCGGCCCCGGCCGGGCTGGCCGAAGGCGTCGGCCGCGTCGCCGGCGCCGTCTCTTCGGTCGCGAAGAGCACCGGCACCTGCTTCTTGCCGAGGGAAAGGTTGATCATGCCCACCGGACGCTCCCGCGTCTCCGACAGCACGGCATCCAAGAGTGCGACCTGGGTGAAGAAGTCGTCCCGGAGGCCGAAGACAATTTCCCGCACGTGCTCGGTCCGCACGAGGATTTCGCCGTAGCTCGCAAACCGGTCCATGCCGATCACCCGCCAGGTCCGGCGCAGATTCGGCACGTTGATCTGCGCGGTCTCCAACAGGTCGGCCACCGTCTCGAGTCCCGCCACCGGCGCGAACCCGCCCCGCGCCAGCGGAGCGAGGGTCACGCCGTCCAACCACGGCAGGGCCGCCACCAACTCGGGCGCATAGTTCACGCCTGGAAACACCATCCCATCGCGGGCGACGAGGTAATCGCGCGGCTGTCCCGAGCGATCCGCGACGCGCAGGCGTACGACCGGGCTGCGCTCCTGCAGCGTCACCACCAAGGTGTCGGGAAACTTCCGGGTCAGCACCGCGGTCCGCACCTGCGGGTCAGCGAGCAAGTGCGACTGCAGAGCGTCAAGGTCGAGTTCCATCAGCGCCACCCCGCGCGGCAGCGCGAGCTTCTCGACCACCCACTCCTCGTCGAGGACGCCATTGGTCGTGAGCTTGATCGTGCGCAGGGGATCCGACTTCACCGGCGCGGCGAGCTTCATGGGGTCATGCCGCCAGAGCTGCACCACTTCCCACCCCGCCCACGCGAGGCAGGCGACGGCAGCGAGGGCGAATCCCGCCTTCACGAACCCCATCGTCAGGCGCCGCCGGCCCTCGCGCGACATGGAGCGGGGCGCGACTTCCTGGGGAATGTCGCGCCACGAACGGGCGGAGAAAACGAGGCCAGCGGGCTTGTTCATCTCAGCGGATCCCGCCACGGAAGCGCCGCAGCGCCGGGTTCACCAACTCCCTCACCAACGAGGTGAAATCCAATCCCGCGCAGCGAGCGCTCATGGGCAGGAGGCTCGTGTCCTTCATGCCGGGGAGCGTGTTGATTTCGAGCAAAAACAATTCGTCGCGGGGCGAGAGCATGAAGTCGATGCGCGCATAATCACGGCAGCCGCACGCCGCGAACGCCCGCTCCGCCGCCGCCTGCGCCGCCGCCGTCACCGCGTCCGACAGAGGCGCCGGCGCCAGATACTGGGTCAACCCCTTGGTGTACTTCGAGGTGTAGTCAAAGGTCCCGCCTTGGGGCACGACCTCGACCACGCCCATCGCCTTGCCATCGAGCAGGCCCACCGTGAGCTCACGGCCCCGGATCCGCTGCTCCGCCAGCCACTCGCCGTCCGCCAGTCCGGCCAGCGCACGCTCAAGTCCAGCCGGGTCATCGCAAACCGCCAAGCCGACGCTGCTGCCCGAGGCCCGGGGCTTGAGCACGACCTCCGGACCCAGCCGGGCGACCAGGTCCGCCGTGGTCGGGCGGTGCGAGGCCGGGAAGCTCACCCCCGCCGCCACGCGCACGCCGGCCGCCGCCACCGCCTGCTTCGTCCGCTCCTTGTCAAAGGTCAACGCACTCGACGCCGCATCGCAGCCGGCGTAGTGGACACCCGCCGCGTTGAGCAGCGATTGCATCGCTCCATCCTCGCCAAAGGTGCCGTGGAGGGTGGAGAAGACCACGTCGCGCGCCGGATCCAGCCCGACCGGCAGCCGCGCCTCCCGCACCTCCACGAGGCGGGTCGGAAAGGTCCGCGCCAGCGCCAGCGCGCTCGCCCGGCCGGAGCCGAGCGAGACTTCGCGCTCGGCCGACACTCCGCCGCACAGGACCACGATCGTTGGGGTCAGGGTTGTCATCGCGTCAAAGTTCCTCCCGCCAATCGCCGCCGTAAAGCAGAACCTCCGGCTCGAGGGTCACGCCCTTCACCTGCTGCACGCGCTCCCGCACGCGCCGCACGAGGGCGATCACGTCCGCGGAGGTGGCGCCGCCGCGGTTGATAATGAAGTTGGCGTGCACGGTCGCCACTTCAGCCCCGCCCACGCGCTCGCCCTTGAGTCCGGCGGCATCAATCAGGCGCCCCGCCGAGTCTCCGGGCGGGTTCTTGAACATGCACCCGGCACTGGGCTCGCGGGGCTGCGACTGGTGACGCTTGTCGCGGTACGCATCGATCTGCCGGCGGATCGCCTCGTCCTCACCGGGTGCAACGCGCGCCGGCCGCAGCACCGCCTCAAGTGCGATCGCCGTCTCCAGCTCCGCGCAATGACGATAATCGACGTTCATTTCGTCCTTCCGGTAGGTGCGGACCTCGCCCTCCCGCGACATGACTCGGACTTCCTCGACGACATCGAACATCCAGCCCCCCATCGCTCCGGCGTTCATGCGCAGCGCGCCGCCGACGTTGCCGGGGATGCCTTCGAGGAATTCGAAGCCCACGAGGCCCGCCTTGCTCGCAAGGCCGCAGAGATTCTTCAGGCGAAGCCCGGCGCCCACGCGCACGCGGCCGTCCGCCTCCGGCAGGAAGCGCTGCCACGCCGGATGCCCGAGGCTGATCACCACCGCATCCACGCCCGCGTCCGGCACCAGCAGATTGGAGCCGCGGCCAAGCATGATCATCGGCACGCCGGCCGCCGCGACGCGTCGAACCACCGCGGCCAGGTCGGCCTCCGACGCGGGCTCGGCCAGGATCCTCGCCGCCCCGCCCACCCGCAGGGTCGTGCGCGTGGCGAGCGCTTCCTCGCGGCGCACCGCGGACTCCGGTGCCAGCGCCGCGCGGAGCGCCTCCGCCAGCCGATCCCAGTCAGGGGTGCCTTCCGCGCTCATACCGCCTCCATTCCCGGTTGCGCCGCCGGTCGCGGCCGGGATGCCGCGATCGACTCCAGATCGTTGGCCAGCACCGCCGCCGCATCGACCGCCTGCTGGGACCGCAACGCCGCCCGGTGCGCGGCGAGGGCCTGCGGATCCGCCAGCAGCGTCCGCACGACGGCCGTGAGTTCCACGAGGCGCCCCTGCGGCAGTTGCCGCCCGCCGCCGTCCTGGACAAAGGCCACGGCGTTCGCCGTCTGATGATTGTCCGCCGCCTGCGGATACGGCACCAACACTGCGGGCGTTTCCGTGCGCACGAGTTCCGCGATCGTTCCGGCCCCCGCGCGGGAGACCGCAAGATCGGCGGCCGACAACACCGTGGCCATGCGATCCGAAAACGGGACCTCAATCACGCGCACCTCGCCCCCCTCGCGATCGCGCAGCGGGCGCACCTCCGCCGCGCCCTTGCCGAGCCCGGTGAGGCAATAGAGCTGGATGCCGCTCTCCGCGAGTTCCGCTGCCGCCCCGCGGGCCCACGTATTGAGGGCCGACGCGCCCTGACTGCCGCCGAGCACGACCACGACGGGTCGGTCGACGAGAAGACCCAGTGTGCGCCGCGCTCCCTCGACCGGTTCACGCCGGAACTCGCGGCGCAACGGCAGGCCCGACTCACGCACCGCGCCGCGGCGGGCGGATCGGAGTGCGACTCCCGGGGGGAGATACACGCGGCGGGCGAGCCGCCCCAGGACCCGCACGGCCCGGCCGGGCACGCGATTGGCTTCGTGGAGCACGACGGGCACGCCGAGGAGCCACCCCGCCACCGCCGGGCCCACGGACGTGAAACCGCCGAAACCGATCACCGCCGCCGGCCTCTCCCGACGCACGCGGCGCCAGCCCGCCACCAAGGCGCGGAGCTGCCCGAGTCCGAAGCGGGCCATCCCCAGCACGCCGCCGTCGAGACCGGCGGATGCGACCGGCTCGAACACCAGCTGCGGGTACTTCTCAGCCAGACGCGC
Source organism: Verrucomicrobiota bacterium (assembly GCA_016871755.1). Taxonomy (GTDB): domain Bacteria; phylum Verrucomicrobiota; class Verrucomicrobiia; order Opitutales; family Opitutaceae; genus UBA6669. The sequence goes on from VHCJ01000001.1 coordinate 21,181, forward strand.
ATCGACCTGCTTGCGGCTGATCAGGAGGCGCACCTGATGCCCGCGCCGCTGCAGTTCCTCCGCCAGCGCAATCCCCGGCGCCAAGTGTCCGCCGGTGCCGCCACAGGAAATGAGGAAACGACTCATGCTGTCACCTCCTCCAGCCCGCGCGTCGAAAGTCCCGCGCCCGGCTTCCCCCACGATCGCTGCGTATTCACGAGGATGCCAAGGATCAACCCCATCAGCACGAGGTTGGAAAGACCTGCGCTGATGAAAGGCAGCGACATGCCCTTGGTCGGAAGGATGCCGGTCACCACGCCCAGATTGATGACCGCCTGGAGCAGCATGAGCAGCAGGCACCCGGCCACCAGCAGGTAGTGGAAGAGGTTCGGCGCCCGCCGCAGGTGAATCAGCCCCGCGATGAACATGACAAGGAACACGGCCACCACTCCCAGCGTGAACCAAAGTCCGAGTTCCTCGCCCACCACCGCGAAGACGAAGTCCGTGTGCGCCTCGGGCAGGAAATTCATCTGTTGCCGCCCCTGCCCCAGACCCGCTCCCTCCGTCCCCCCCACCGCGAACGCCGCAAGCGACTGATAGAGCTGGTAGGTTCCCGACTGCTTGTTGCCCTCGACATCGAGGAAGGCCATGAAGCGGCGCAGGCGGTTGGGGTTGTGGATCACGAGCACGGCGAAAGCGACGCCCGCCGCCATGACCGCCGGCAGGATGTAGCGCCACCGCGCCCCGGCGAGGAACATGAGCACCACCCCCACCGAAAACACCAGCGCCGCCGTGCCGAAGTCCGGTTCAAGGACGATCAGCGAGGCAAAGGCCACGACGATCAGCAGGGGCTGGGCGAAGCCGCGCCAGAAGTCCGAGAGTCTCGTCTGGTTCGCCGCGAGGAAGTGCGCGAGGCAGAACACCATCGCGAGCTTGCCGAGCTCCGACACTTGGAAACGCAAGCCGCCCAACCCGAGCCAGCGTCGACTGCCCTTCACTGAGATGCCGAGCCCGGGAATCAGCACCAGCACGAGCAGCAGCAACGACACCCCTCCCACCACCCAGATGTAGCGGCGCGACAGTTCCAGATCCACCCGGCTCGCCACCCAGCCGACCCCCACCGCCAGGCCGACCCCGATCAACTGCTTCGTCACGTAGAAGAGCGGCCCCTGCTTGAAAGCCGCACTCGCACTGAAGAGGATCGTGATCCCAAGGAAGGTCAGCGCCACCGCGCAGACGACGATCACCGCCACCGGACTCAGGCTGAGCCGCGGGCGGGGAGAGTCGTTCGACGCGCCAGAGCCGATCATCGCGGGAAATTCAGGAAGGATGACGCAGGACGGGAGGGAGAAATGACACGGTGGATTCGCTCACGCTCGGCTCACGGCGTCCCCACCCTTCGGCGTCTCCTGCACCTGAATCACCGGCACCTCGGGCGCCGGCGTCAGGGGGGACTCGTTCGCCGGCGTCGCCACGGGGAGGAAGGGGCTCGACGCATCCGCCGGTGTCGCCGACGAAGCCGACGCGGGCACCGCCACGGGCGCCGTCGCCTTCCGACCGGGAATCACCAGTTCCTGTCCCGGGCGGATCCGCGAGGGGTCCGCGATGTTGTTCGCCGTCGCCAGGGCTCCCACTGTCACGCCGTAAAGCTTGCGGATTGAGTCGAGGCTCTCCCCCGGCTTCACGACGTGCACCAGCGCGCCATTCGCGTTGACGGTCGCGGCCGCCGGTGGAGCGGGCTTCGCCACGCTCGGCTCCGGCAACGCCATCCCCGGCTCCGGCACCGTCAAACGCTGCCCGACCCGCACCAGATCCGACTTCAAGCCGTTCAGGCGCTTGAGCGTCGCAATCGTCGTGCCGTGCTGGCGCGCAATCGTTCCAAGGGTGTCGCCCCCCTTCACCACGTGCACCCGCGCGTCATCGCCCGACGGGGCCGTCGTCGCCGCCGCGCGCTTCGGCGCCGGGACGAGGAGTTTCTGGCCGACCGCGAGGGTCGCCGACGGAGAGAGCCGGTTCGCCTCGGCGACCTCCGCGACCGTGAGATTGTAGCGCCGCGCCACCGTCCAAAGGCTGTCCCCGCGTACCACCACGTGCGTGCGCGCCGGGGTCACCCCTTCCGCCGTCGGTGCCGCTCCGGGCGTAACCGCTCCGGGCCGGAGCGGACTGAAGCGCACCGTTGCATCGGCGGGAACCGGTGCGGTGGCGCCCGCGGGCGCCGCCACGGGAGGCGGTGCGCTCTCCGCCAACGGCGCCACGGCCGCGAGGTCGGATGGCCCCTCCACGGGCGCCGGCGCCACGGCGTCCGCCGCCGTCACGGTATCGGCCGGAGTCGGCGGAGCCTTCCGGGCCGTCGTGCGGCAGCCGGGCACGGCGAAGATCACGAGGAAGACCCCGAGGTGCACCGCGAGGACGACGCCGAAGATGTGGAGGATTTTCATGATCGAAGAATGGAATCAAGGACGGCCCGAGGCCATGGGAAAGAAGGGTCGTGTCAGGTCGCCGCGAAGCGTTGCGCCGCAGCGTAGAGGATGCTCTCGCGCAGGCCGGCGGCGCGCCACCACGCGGCGGCCAGAAGGAAGGTCTCCCGCGCCGGTTCGCTTTCAAAGGGCGTGTGCCGGAGCAGCACGTCGCCGGAGGCCTCATCCGTTGTCACCCGGGAATCGGAGGGAAGGGTCTGACCGAGACGATCGGCCCAGCGCTGAACCGTCTCGCCCGCGAAGACTTCCCCGCCCACCGCCCGTTCAAACATCCGCCAGCCCGCCGCAAAGGCCGCCGCCATGGAGCCATGACGACCCGACTCCTCCTCCAGCAGATTCGTCCAAATCACTGCGTCCGCCCGCAGGTGGCGCAGGGGAAGCGCGGCGCCGGCGTCCATCCGGCTGACCAGGATCGAGTCGGGTGCACCGCCGCGCCGGGAGGCCACCACGCCCGCGAGCCCGCCGTCCGCCCGCTCCGCACCGACCACGTCGTGGCCGGCCAGATGGAGAGCCTCCGTGAGGAGTCGCACCAACCGCGTCTTGCCCCGCGTGCCAGTGACCACCAGCAGTCGTCCGCGCCAGAGGAGCGGGGCAAGGTCGTTCTCGTGCAGCACGACGAGCCCGCCCTCGCCGCGCGCCGCGCTTGCCGGCGGCAGGCGGCCCTCGTCCGACCCGGCCGCCACCACGGCGAGACCCGGCGCCGGATCGCCGTGCACCGCCTCAAGGCGATCCTGCCGCCAGACTTCCACGCCAAGCCCACTGAGAAGGGCGGTGACGCCCGCCGCGGCGGGTTCCGAGCCGACCACCGCGACGGGCCGGGCGAGCAACAGAGTCAGGAAGGATGGAGGCTGGAGCATCGTCGTTCAGCGCAGTTTCAGCGTTCCCAAACCCACCAGGGCGCACAGGAGCGAGATGACCCAGAAACGCAGCACCACCTTGGTCTCCGGCCAGCCCTTTTTCTGGAAGTGATGGTGCAGCGGAGCCATGAGGAAAAAGCGTCGGCCCTCGCCGGTCGGGCTGCGCCGCTTCGTCCACTTGAAGACCCCGACCTGGATGATCACCGAGACGGCCTCCGCGACGAAGACGCCGCCGACGATCGCCAAGGTGAGCGGCTGCTGCACCATGAACGCGATCACGCCGATCAGCCCACCCAGGGCCAGCGAGCCGGTGTCGCCCATGAAGACTTCCGCCGGATGCGAGTTGAACCACAGGAACGCCATGCCCGCACCGGCCAAGGCGCCGCACACCACCGCCAATTCGCCCGTACCCGGGACGTGGCCGATCAGGAGGTACTCCGCGATCCGGAAGTTGCCCGCCGCATACGCCATGATCCCGTAGACCAGCGCCACCGTGATCGTGCAGCCGATCGCCAGGCCATCCAGACCGTCCGTGAGGTTGATCGCGTTCGAGAAACCCACGATCCAGAGGAACATCAGGATGAACAACGCCACCACCGGAAGCCCGACGATGAGAGGCACCTTGAGGAAGGGGATCCAGAGCTCGCGGATCGGCCCCGCGCTCATCGGATGCCACGCCAGCACCACCAACGCGGCCAGCGTCACGAGGGTCTGCCAGACGATCTTCTCCCGCGAGGAGATGCCGGCGCGGTTGCCCCGCCGCACTTTCAGGTAATCGTCCCGGAAACCGACGGCCGTGAGCGAGGCATAGACGCCAAGCGCAACCAGCACCCAGATGTTCGGGGTGGCCCACAGGAGAACGCTCACCGAGACCGCCGCAAAGATCATCAGGCCGCCCATCGTCGGCGTGTGCTTCTTGTCGAAGCGCTGCGCGAGGTCGCCCGTCCGGTCGTCGTCATAGCTCGGGCCAAACTTCAGCCGCCGGAGCCAGGCGATCAGCATCGGCCCGATCACGAAGCCGACCACCAGCGCGGTCATCGCGGCCAGCAGGGTGCGCAGGGTGATGAAGCGCAGGAGGCGGAGGGGACCGAACAGGTCTTCGAATTCGGCGAGATAGCTCAGCATGGCATCACGGTGCTCAGTGTCCGGCCTCCCCCAGCGCGCGCTCCAGCGCATGTCGGCGGCTGCCCTTGACGAAGATCGATCCGCGGAAGGCCGCGACCCGCGGGGCGAGGCTCGCTGCATCGGCCACGAGCTCGATGCGCTGCGGGTCCACGCCCGCATCCGCCGCCCCGGCCCGCACCGCCTCGCCGTAGCCGCCCACGAAGCAACACCGGTCTCCCGGACGGAGCGGCAGCCGGCGACCCAGTTCGCGGTGATGGCGCTCGGCCTCCGCCCCAAGTTCCTCCATCGCGCCGAGCACGAGGAACCGCGGTGCGCCGGCCGGAGCGACGCGCACGAAGGCGTCCAACGCATCCGCCATCGAAGCCGGGTTGGCGTTGTAGCAGTCGACGTAAACGAGCCGATCCCCGTGCCGCCGGACCTCCGCCCGGAGGTCGCCGGACCTCCACTCCGCCAGCCGCCGCCGCAGGGAGTCGACCGGCAGGCCCAGCCGCAGGGCCACGAGGAGGGCGAGCACCGCGTTCCGGGCCAGCCCGTCCGAAACCAAACCCATCGTGAACGGCGTCTCGGGCACTGCGGAGAGCCGGAGCTCCGTCTCCTCCGCGTGCCGCACGAGGAGATAGCGCGCCCGTTCCGCTCCGATCGGCTCGCGCAGGGCCGCCGGATCTTCCACCTGCTCCGCCCGAAGGCTCGAAACCGTCAAATCCCGGAACGCCGCGTACTGTCGGCACTCCGCCGGAAAGACCGCGACCCGAGCGGCCCGGGGCAACTCCGCCTTCTCCCGCGCCACTCCCTCCAGCGATCCCAGCGCCTCCAGGTGCGCCGGACCCACCATCGTGATGATCGCAAGGTCCGGCTCGATCATCGCCGCGAGCGGCGGCATATCCCCGGGCCCGCTGATGCCCGCCTCCACCACCGCGTACGCGTGCTCCTGCGGATCAAGCCGCAGGAGGGTCAGGGGCACGCCGAGATGGTTGTTCAGGTTGCCCCGCGTCGGGAGGACCCGCGGTTCGCCGCCCAGCAACTGCGCCAAGAGGTTCTTGGTCGAAGTCTTGCCCGCACTGCCCGAGATGCCGATCACTGGACCCCGGAAACGGCGACGATGCTCCCGCGCCGCCGCCTGCAGCGCCAACAGGGGATCAGCCACCACCAACTGCGGCAGGGGCTCCTCCGTTGACGCCCGCGCCACGAGGGCCGCCGAGGCCCCTTTCGCCCGCGCCTCGGCGAGAAAGGCATGTCCGTCCCGGCGCTCCGTGCGCAGCGCCACGAATACGTCGCCCGGCTGCAGGGTCCGCGTGTCCTGCGTAAAGCCGGTCAGGCCGCGCTCCGGGCGCCGGGTCCACACCCCGCCAGTCGCGCGGGCCAGAAATTCGGGACTGAACGTCGGCATGGGTCGCTCAACCTCCGCGGCACGCGCCGCGCCCCATCAGGAGTTCCCGCGCCACCCGGCGGTCATCGAAGGGAACAATCGTGTCCGCCATCTCCTGCCAGCCGTCGGGTCCGCGACCGGCGATCAGCACGGCATCACCCGGGCCCGCCATGTCGAGGGCGAGCGCGATCGCCCGGCGGCGGTCCTCGATCCACGCGACGCGCCCGGGTTCGGTCACGCCGCGCGCGAGGTCGGCAAAGACGCGCCGCACGCCTTCGGTCCGGGGGTTGTCAGCCGTCGCAATCACGAAGTCCGCGCCGCGCTGCGCCGCCGCCAGCAGCGCTGGGCGGCCGGAGCGGTCGCGGTCACCCGCCGCTCCGAGCACGGCGATCACGCGGCCCGGGACCCCAGCCCGCACCGTCGCCAGCGCCGTCGCCAGCGGGGCGGCGGCATTCGCCGCGTCAACGACCACCCGGAAGGACTGCCCGGCCTCGACGGGCTCCATGCGGCCGGGGATCGACGCGAGGCCACCCGCCGCCGCCACGAGGGGTCGGAGGTCGCGGCCGAGCGCCCAGAGGGCGGCCAGCGCCGCGAGCAGGTTGTCGACGTGGCGGCGCCCGATCAGGGGCGAGGCCACCGACGCCTGCCCGCCCGGCCAGACGAGGCGGAACCGCGCTCCGCCAGCCCCGCACTCCATCGCCTCCGCCCGCACGTCGGCCGATGCCGCCGACCCAAAGGTCACCACGCGCACGCCGGCCGGAATGCGCTCCCGGACCCCGGTCCCGCCCGCATCATCCGCACTCAGCACCACCACGCCCGGCTGCACGCCGAATTCGCCCGAGAGCAGCCGGGACTCGAGGGGCGCGACGGTGGCGGCATCGCGACGCGCCTCCCCCGCGTCATCCGTCCGGGGCAGGAGCACCACCGCGCCGAAGCGGACACCGAGGACGCGCTGCCGGGCGATGCCTCGGGCGCTGACCTCCACCACGGCTTCGCTGCAACCGGCGTCCCGCATCTGCGCGAGCAGGCCGAAGGTGTCCAGAGCCTCGGGCGTGGTGAGGTACGCCGGCACCGTGCGCCGACCCAGATGGTAATGGATCGAGCTGATCAGTCCGGCCCGCGGCCCGTCCGGGCGGTCGAGCAGGTGCTGCAGGAGATGCGCCACCGAGGTCTTGCCCCGGCCGCCCGTGACGCCAATCACGCCCAGCGCGGAATCGGGGAAACCGTAGAAACGCTGCGCGGCGCGCGCGAGCAGGGCGCGCGGATCGTCGACCTGCAGCGCAGTCACGCTCGACGGCAGGGACCCCGGAAGTCGCAGGGAGACGATCGCCACCGCGCCGCGGGCCACCGCCTGGCCGATGAAGTCCGAGCCATCGGCCTGGTGCCCCGGCAGCGCGAAGAAGACGTCGCCCGGCACGACCCGGCGGCTGTCGATCGCGAGGCCCGAAACCGGCCGGGTCAGCGATCCGCGCACCGTCCGCAGTTCATCGGAGCGAAGCAGGTCCGCCAATCGCAGGCGGGACGGGATCGCGGGGCCGCTCCAGGTCGGACTTGCGCGGTCGCGGCCAGCCCGGCTGCGGGGCAACGGGCGCGCCGGCACGGGGGGAAGCAGGTAGCTGATCATGGCCGGCCTCCCTCGAGCGCGAACAGCGGGCGGGCGAGCGCGGCGCCGCCGGGTTTGATGTCAAGATACTGGATGAGTTGTTCCGCGATGCGCTTGAAGCTCGGCGCCGCCACCGCCGCCCCGTAGCCCGTGCCGCCGTTGGGGCCGTGACCGTCGTCCACGATCACCGAGATCACCAACTCAGGCCGGCTGGCGGGGAAGAAGCCGACGAACGAGGCGATGTGATGCTGACTGGAGTAGCGGCCGTTGATCAGCTTCTGGGTCGTACCGGTCTTGCCGGCGATCTCGTAGCCGGGGATGGCGGCAACCGGTGCCGTGCCTTCACCCTGGACGGTCACGCGCGCCAGCATCGTGGTCATCGTCTTCGCCGTGGTGTCCGAGATCACGCGGCGCCGGGTCACCGGGGCGAAGCGGTACACCGTCTCGCCCTGGGCGTCGCGGATTTCGCGCACGACCTGCGGGCGCAGGAGCTCGCCGCCGCTCGCGATCACGCCCATCGCATAGTGGATCTGCAACGGCGTCGCGGCCACCGTGTGGCCCATCGGGATGCGGGTGATGTCGGAGCCGCTCCACTTGGAGTAATGGGCGAACAGGCCTCCCGCCTCCGGGTAGATCGGGGCCAGCCCGGTCGGTTCGCCGAATCCAAACGCCCGCGAGTAGTCATGCAGGCGTTTTTCCTGGAGCAGCATGCCGAGCTGCGCCGCGCCCTTGTTGGACGAGTGCGAGATGATCTCCGAGAGCGTCAGCGGGTGGGAGAAGCGATGGTCCTCCCGCGGCAGGTCGCGCATCCGGCCCTTGTACTCAACCCGCTCCAGCGAGCAGTCGAAGGAGTCCCGGGGCGACACCAGACCCTCCTGCAGCGCCCCCGCCGCCGGCACGATCTTGAAGGTTGACCCCGGTTCAAGGACGTCCGCGACCGCGATGTTGCGCAGTCGGCGGATCTCGGTCGCCGGGATGCTGCGGTACTCGTTGAGGTTGAACGTCGGCCAGTTCGCGAGCGCGAGGAGGAAGCCCGTCCGTGCATCGCTGACGATGATCGTGGCCTTCTCGGGCTTCGAGGCCGCGACCACCCGGGCCAGTTCCTCCTCCACCTTGTGCTGGATGACGGAGTCGATCGACAGCACGACGTCGTAGCCGCGCGTCGCGGGCACCTCGCGCACGCGGAACTGCGCGAGTTCCTGCCGCTTGCCGTCCTTCTCTGACTCGCGCCAGCCGTCCTGCCCGCGCAGGTAGAAATCCGCCCACCGCTCGATGCCCTGGACCGGCACGCCCTCGTCGTTGACGAATCCAACGACGTGGGCGGCGAGGTCGTTGCTGGGATAGGCGCGGGTGAACACCCGGGGCGGCGCGTAAACGCCGCGCACGCCGAGCTTAACGATGCGCTCGTAGGTCTCCTCCTCCACCGCATCGCTGAGCTTCACCCAGCGGATGCGCCGCCCGCCATCCGGCTCCGCCTCGACGGGATCCAAGTCGATCGGCCCGCCGGATTCACCGATCGTCGGTGCCGCGGACGCCGGGCGGACCTTGGTGCGAAAGATCGTCTCAAGGTCGCTCGGGCGCAGGCCGAGCAAGCGCGCGAGTTCCGGCCACTTCGATTCATCCTCCGGCCGCAGCACCTGCGGGTCGACGCCCAGCGAGATCTGCGAGCGCGAGGTCGCGAGGAACTTGCCCCGCGCATCGAGGATGTCACCGCGCCGGGCGGGCTCGACCACGATCTGGCGCCGGACCTTCTCGACGAAGCTGGTCAGGCGCTCACGGTCAATCACGTGCAGGTGCACGAGGCGCAGCGCGATGCCGGCGAAGGCCGCGACCACGGCCGCAGCCACCAGCACGATCCGGTAATTGGAGGCGAAGCCCCGCGCCATGGTCCCAGGTTCCCGATGTTTCGTGAGAGCCGGGGGCGATTCAGCGCCGCTCCGCCCCGCCTTCCAAGCGGAAGACGACCACGCCCGAACCATCGGCCGGACGGTCCGAGAAGACTTCCTGGTTGCGCAGCGCCGCGAGTCGGCGCTCCGGCGAGATCGTCACGCGGTGCACCTGTTCCTCCAGCGGCGGCATCAGGCCGAGCCTCCACTCCGCGTTCCGCCGCGTCAGCGCCTCCAGCGTCTCCTCCGCTGCGACGCGGATCGTCGTCTCCGCCATGCTGCGCTCGACCGCGGCGACGCTCGCCTCGAGCTCGCGCGTCGCGTTGGCCGTCACCGAAATCTGGTGACGCAGCCACACGGTGCCGAGCCCGATCGAGCCCGTCAGGGAGATCATCACGAGCGTGTAGACGAGGAGTTGGTTGACGAAGGCGCGGTTGCCAAAGGGGCGCATGGGGCGGGGACGGGGCGGGAAGGGAAGACGGGGCGGAGGGAAAACAGGGAGTCGCTCAGAGCTTGCGGATCGCGCGGAGCTTCGCGGAACGGCTGCGCGGGTTGCGTTCGATCTCGGCGGCGTCCGGAACGATCGGGCGGCGGGTCAGAGGCTCGGCCACCTGCGTCAGCGCGCGTTCATCCTGCGGGCGGGCGTCATCCGCGCTCTCCGGCTGGCCGCAGAGGCGGCGGAAGGCCTGCTTGACCGGCCGGTCCTCCAGCGAATGGAAGGAGATCACCGCGAGCACGCCGCCGGCGCGCAGCTTCGCGAACGCCGCTGGCAGCGCGCGCTCCAGCGCACCGAGTTCGTCATTCACCGCGATGCGGATGCCTTGAAAGGCGCGCGTCGCCGGATGAATGCGCGAGGCATGGCGCTCCCGCGCCGGAATCGCCTCGGCGATCAGCGTCGCCAATGAGGCCGTGCGCTGCAACGCCCCCGTGCCCCGCGCCGCCACGATCGCCCGCACCACGCGGCGCCAGGATTGTTCCTCACCGTAGTCGCGCACCGCCCGCACCAGCATCTCCTCCGTCGCCGTCTCCAGCCAACGCGACGCCGGCACACCCACGCGGGGATCCATCCGCATGTCCGCCGGCGCATCGACGCGGAAGGAAAAGCCGCGCTCCGCTTCGTCGAGTTGAAACGACGAGACTCCCAAGTCGAAGAGGATGCCGTCGAAGTCCGCCTCCGGCAGTTCCGCCAAGCGACCGAAATCGAGATCGACCAAGCGGAAGCGCCCGGGAAAGCGCGCCGCCACGTCCGCCGCCCGCAGCGCCGCCGCCGGATCGCGATCGAGCGCCACCACCGCCACGCCCGGCGCCGCCTCCAGCAGCGCCGTCGTATGCCCGCCGCCGCCGAAGGTGCAATCGAGGTAGCGTCCGCCATCGCGCGGCGCCAGCACCGCGAGCGTTTCGCGCCGCAGGACGGGCAGGTGACCGGTCGCCATGGCGCGCAGGGGTTTCGCAGATGCCTCCACCGCCATGTCAGATCCCCAGACGGCGCATCAGGTCGCCGAAGTTGTCGCCCGCCGTCCGCTCCTTCACCCGCTCCCAACGCTCCGGACTGTAGATGCTGAACTTCGTCAGCGACCCCACCAGCACCGCATCCTTCGCAATCCCCGCCCGCACCAGCAACTCCGCGTTCACCATCACCCGCCCCGCCTTGTCAAAGGCCAGCGTCTGCGTCTCCGCGAAGAACCGCGCCGCAAAGTCCTGCGCCGCGCCATCCGACAACGCCATCGCCGCGATCTTCGCGTGCAGCTTCTCCACCTCCAGCGGCGGCAGCACCGCGATGTATCCATCGGGATGCGGCGTAGCCAGGAACACTTCGCCCTCCGCATGCGCGGCCCTCCACGCCGACGGAATCGTCAAACGATTCTTGTCGTCCAAGGCGTGCCGGAAAAGGCCCGTGTAGAAAGGTTTAGCGGGGGAAGCCATGACTAGGACAACTCAGTTGCCCCATAACGCCCCAAATCAACCCACTTCGCCCCACTTAGGTCAAGGCAAGAGGCACGTTTTTCGAGGGAAATTGCCCACAGGTTATTCACGCCACCGGAGGGCTCCCGCCGCACCCCGACCGCCCGGCCCTGTCCCCAAGGCTCCCCACACGCCCGATCGCCTCGCTGCCCGCGCGCGTCCGTAAGCCCAGCGGACTTGGTCGGCGGTGTCCGCCGAGTCCTCGCTCCACGCGGGCGTCGACCGCGCAGCGCGCCCAAGGGCGCGGTTCCAACCCCCGCCCCCCGGACCCGCCCCCACCCTCGCGACCCTCCCCACGGCGGTGGGGCCCGCCTTGGGTGCAGGCGCTCACCGAAACGGCGAAGCCAGCGGCGGGGATCACGCCTCGCAAACCACCTCTCCCCGCGCTCCGGCGAGGCGATGGAGGCAATTATTTTGCGACAGATTCAAATACCTGCTGAGTAACGATCTAAAAATTTCGAGATAGCTACTTATACAGCTGTGAGGGCGCAGACGAAAGTCCATCGAACGAGCCTCTCGGAGGCCCCTCGGGCCGTACCTTCCGCCTCCCCGCGACCACAGAGCCATCAAGGGCCGCGGCGCCGTCGTTCGCCTTGATCCGGCCCCGGGTGCGGTCGGTGCATCCTAGGGGCCCGGGCCGGACCGAGCGGGGCCGCTCCGCCTCCAGCCCTCCAGCATCGGGCGGGCGGACAAGGACAACCCGCAGTCGCGCCGCCGCTGGCCGGTCCGTCACGGCCGCCCGCAGGGCAGCGGCTCAGAAGTTCACTTCCACACCGGCGCTCGGAACGAAGGGAAGCAGGTCCTTCACCTCGCGGCGCGCCTCGACCTGCGTGCCTTGGACGACCGGGCTGGTGCTGTAGCCGAGGAGGTTGACGCGGTCGTAGGCGTTGAAGAGGTCGAGAAAGGCCCGCACTTCGCCCCACCGCGGCGTCCAGCGCCGCGTCACGCGCAAGTCCAGCCGATGGTACGCCGGCAGGCGTTCGGCATACGGCGCGCCGAGGACCCGCTGCACCGCCCGGCGTCCGTTGGCGAGCGGCACCAGCACGTAGCTCACGCCGGTGGTGGGCCAGCCGGTGTGATGCTGCCAGGCCGCACTCGCGTTCCAGCGCGGGTTGGGTGCGTACGTCACCTCCGCGAGGAGCGTGTGCCGCTGGTCGCGCGCCCGCGGAAGGTCGCGGCTGCCAACCCGCTCCTCCGCGCGCGCCCACGCATAGCCCCCCGACCAGCCCCACGCCGCCCCACCACCCGCCCGGCGCTCCAGCAGCACTTCGACGCCCCGTGCATCGTCGTCCTGCGAATCGATCCGGACCCGGTCGGTCTGCACTTCGGGGAAGACGTTGTAGAGGCTGACGAGGTTCTCCGAGCGGGGCCGGGTTCGGTATCCTTTTCTTTGATACAGTTCCGTCCGCAGGAGCACACCGCGCGGCAGGCGCTGCTCCAGACCAAGCACGCGGTGCTCGGCCCGTTCGGCGGGCGAGAACACGCGTTCGCCGTCCGGCACGGAGAGTTCGTGGAGTCCCTGCGCCTGCGCGTGGCGGCCCCACGCGGCCCGGAGCGTGGTCCCGGGCGCCGCCTCCCACGCGAGGTTGAGCCTCGGGAGGGTCGCCCACTCGGAGGGTCGCGACGGTGCCGACTCCGCGCGCAGCCCGGCCTCGAGGATCCAGCCGGGCGCGAGCGCGACGCGGGGCGAGAGGAACACGGAGGCACCCGTGCCGGAGCGATCGAAGCGCGCCGCCTCCGTGCGCCGCTCGGTCACGAGTGCCGCGCTGCGAATCACCGTCTCCTCCCGGAGGAGAGAGTAAGCGTAGTCCGCGCTCCCGCTCTGGACCGACGCACCGGCGCGCACGAGCAGGCGCGTGGAGACCGGGACCGACCAGTCGCTGCGCAGAGTGGAAAGAGCGAGTCCGCGGTCATCCTGAAGCAGCAGGCGCAGGCGCTGGTCGAAATACCCGTCGCCGTCGCGGCGCCACCCCAGCCGGGCATGCCCGACCACGGTCTCGCTGGTGAGCCCGCGGGTCCACTCCGCGCGCCAGCGCAGCCACAGGGAGTCGCTGGCGTAGCGGCTGTTCAGCGCCGGCTCACCCGTTTCCTGAAAGCGGAGGGTGTCGAGAGCGTGCAGGGCGTGCAGCGAGGCGCGGTGCCCGGGCGCGAGGGTCCATTCGGTCTTGGCCGCAACGTCGTGGTACCGGGGAAACAGGTCGTCCTCCCGCCCGCGGAGTCGGAGCGCGAGGTCCGGGTACCCTCGCCGCGCGGTCAGGCGCCACTCGCCGCGACCGTCCGCTGAGCGACCGCCATGCGACAGGCGGAGGCCGGTCACGCTCACCCCCAGCGAGGTGCGCTCGCGGCCGGCCGGGGCGGTCGATGTCTCCAACGCCAGCACTCCCGCGAGGCGGTCGCCGTACTCGGCCGTGAATCCGCCCGTAAACAGGTCAAGGCGCCGCACCGTCGGGAGGTCGACGATCGAAAGGGCACCGTCAACGTCCTTGAGATGGAAGGGTTCCACGAGGTCGAAGCCGTCCAGCCGCACCGCAAGTTGCCCGTTCGGCGCGCCGCGCACCCAGAAGCGCGCCGTGAAGTCATCCGCAGCGAGACCGGGAAGCCGTGCGATGACGCGAAACAGGTCCTCCCCCACCTGCGGCCGGGCGGCGAGTTCCTCCGCCGTGAGGGTGGCGGCCGGCGCACCGGCCGCCTCACCCACGCCGAAGCGACTCGGCGTCACGATCACCTCCGCCAGTCGCACCGGCGGCTCCGGCGTTGCCTCGGCCGCCGGAAGCCACGAGGCGGCGACGAGCAGGAGCAAAAGGAGCTGGTGTCCGGCTTTCGCGTGGTTCATCGGGGCCCGACGTTGCACGGGGGCGCTGGGGGTTTCAATCCGCGAGCGGACGGCTGCGGGTCCACGCTCATCGTCCCGTCGCACCCCGGCCTCACACCGTTTCAAACTGTTCACCAACTCCGCCCGTCTCTTGCCTTGTTTCCCGCGCTGCATCGCTTCTGCTGGTCAACCCCGGTTCTTTCTTCGGAACCGCCCCCCCTTCCACTCTCCCTTTCGCGATGTCCGCCTCCTCCGCCCCCCCGTCCTCCCGCCGCTGGCTGATCTACGGATCCGTGGCGCTCGTGCTCGCCCTCGGCGTCTGGTACGCCGCCTCCCGCAGCCCCGCCTCCTCCGGGGGCGGGCGCAATCGCTGGAACGTCAAGGCCGGCAACCAAGCCGTCCCGGTCCGCGCCGAGGTCGCCCGGCAGGAGGCGTTCGCCGTCCACTTGAAGTCCATCGGCACCGTCACGCCCCTCAACACCGTCACCGTCCGTAGCCGGGTCGACGGCCCGTTGCAGCGGATCGCCTTCGCCGAGGGTCAGCGGGTCGAACGGGGCGACCTGCTCGCCGAGATCGATCCGGCACCCTACCGGATCCGTCTGGCCCAAACCGAGGGCCAGTTGCAGCAGAACGCGGCCCAGTTGCAGACCGCCCGCAGCGATCTGCAGCGATTCGAGCAACTGTTCGCCCAGAATCTGGTCACGCGTCAGGAACTCGAGTTGCAGCAGGCCCTCGTCGCCTCCCGCGAGGGCGCCCTCGCCGCCAGCAAGGCCCAGGTGGAAACCGCGCGTCTCGAGCTGAGCTACACGCGGATCGAGGCACCGATCGCCGGGCGCCTTGGCCTGCGCCAGGTCGACACCGGCAACCTCGTCCGCGCGGGCGATTCCAATGGCTTGGTCGTCATCACCCAAACCGCCCCGATCTCGGTGCTGTTCACCGTGCCGGAAACCGACCTGCAGCAGGTCCTCGACGGCCTCCGCACCGGCGATGCTCTCGTCGTCGAGGCGTGGGACCGCAACGAGCGGAGCCTCCTCGCCACCGGCACGCTGCGCACGGTCGACAACCAGATCAATGTGGCCACCGGCACGCTGCGGCTGCGCGCGGAGTTCGCCAACGCCGACGACCGGCTCTTCCCCAACCAATTCGTCAATGTGCGGCTTCGCGTCGTCACGCTGCCCGCCGCCATCGTCGTCTCCACGTCCGCCATCCAGTTCGGCTCCCGCGGAACCTACGTCTACGTGGTCAACGAGCGCAACGAGGCCAAGGTTCGCGACGTCGTGCTCGGACCCGCCAACGCGCTGCTCCAGACGGTCACCTCCGGGGTCAAGGCCGGCGATCCGGTCGTGGTCGAGGGCATCGACCGGCTGCGCGATGGCCGCGCGGTCACGCTGATCGATGAATCCGCCCCAGCCGCGCCCGCCGCCGAGCCGGCGGCCAAGTCCGGCCCCGGCGGCCGCCCGGGAAGCAAGGGTCGATGAATCCGTCGCGGCCATTCATCCTCCGCCCCGTCGCCACCACGCTGCTGATGGTGGCGCTGACGCTGTCGGGCATCCTCGCCTACCGGCTGCTGCCGGTCGCGGCGCTGCCGGAGGTCGATTACCCGACGATCCAGATCTTCACGTTCTATCCGGGCGCGAGCCCGGAGGTCACGTCGAGCGCGATCACCGCCCCGCTGGAGCGTCGGCTCGGGCAGATCCCGGGCGTGAACCAGATGTCGTCCACCAGCGCGAGCGGGGCGTCCGTGATCACGCTGCAGTTCTCCCTCGAGGTCTCACTCGGGGTCGCCGAACAGGAGGTGCAGGCCGCGATCAATGCCGCGAGCAATCTCCTGCCCAATGACCTGCCGGCGCCGCCGATCTACCGGAAGGTCAATCCGGCCGACACGCCGATCATCACGCTCGCCGTCACCTCCGCCAGCCTGCCGCTGCCCGAGGTCCACGATCTCGTCGACACGCGGGTCGCCCAGAAGCTCGCCCAGCTTCCGGGCGTCGGAATGGTCAGCCTCGCCGGCGGCCAGCGCCCCGCCGTGCGCATCCAGGTGAATCCGTCCGAGCTCGCCGCCCGCGGCCTCAATCTCGCCGACATCCGTGCGGCGATCAACGCCGCCAGCGTCAACCAGCCGAAGGGCAATTTCGACGGGCCGACTCGGAGCATCCTGATGGACGCGAACGACCAGTTGCGCTCCGTCGAGGAGTACCGGCAGTTGATCCTCACGTGGCGCGACGGGGCGCCGCTGCGGCTGGGCGAAGTCGCCCAAGTGGTCAACGCCTCCGAGGACCGCCGGCTCGCGGCCTGGGCCGACCGCCTGCCCGCGGTCCTGATCAACGTGCAGCGCCAGCCGGGCGCGAACGTGATCGAGGTGGTCGACCGGGTGCGCGCGCTGCTGCCGCAGCTGGAGTCGAGCCTCCCGGCGGCGGTGGAGCTGACCGTCCTGACCGACCGCACCCAGAGCATCCGGGCCTCGGTACGCGACGTGCAGCAC
This sequence comes from Verrucomicrobiota bacterium, assembly GCA_016871755.1. GTDB lineage: Bacteria > Verrucomicrobiota > Verrucomicrobiia > Opitutales > Opitutaceae > UBA6669. The sequence continues at coordinate 37,730 of VHCJ01000001.1, forward strand.
GAACTGCTCTTCGCGATCGGGCTGGTGGTGCTGGTGACGTTCCTCTTCCTCCGCGATCCGGCCGCCACGCTCATCCCGTCGATCGCGGTGCCGCTGTCGCTGATCGGCACCTTCGGGGTGATGCACCTCGCCGGTTTCTCGCTGAACCTGCTCACCCTGATGGCGCTCACGATCGCGACCGGCTTCGTCGTCGACGACGCGATCGTGATGCTCGAGAACATCGCGCGCTTCCGCGAGGAGGGCCTCGCGCCGCTCGACGCGGCGCTGCGGGGGGCGAAGCAGATCGGCTTCACGCTGGTGTCGCTGACGATTTCATTGATTGCGGTGCTGATCCCGCTGCTCTTCATGGGCGACGTGGTGGGACGGTTGTTCCACGAGTTCGCGATCACGCTCGCGGTGGCGATCCTGATCTCGCTGGTCGTGTCGCTCACGCTGACGCCGATGATGGGCGCACGGCTCCTGCCGCCTCCCTCACCCGGCCACGGGCAGGGCCACGGCGCGCCGGGATTCCTCGATCGGGTCATCGCGCAGTACCTGCGCGGACTGGACTGGGTGCTGAATCACCAGCGCATGACGCTGGCCGTGACGGTGGGCACGCTGCTGCTGACGGTGGCCCTGTACGTCACCGCGCCAAAGGGGTTCTTCCCGGTTCAGGACAACGCCGTGCTGCAGGCCGTGACGGAGGCGCCGCAGTCGGTGTCGTTCGCCGCGATGGCCAAGCGGCAGCAGGCGCTGGCGGAGCGGATCCTCGCCGATCCTGCGGTGGTCAGCCTGTCCTCGTTCATCGGCGTCGATGGCACCAACACCACGCTGAACAGCGGGCGGATGCTGATCAACCTGCGCCCGCACGGCGAGCGACGGGAGCGGGCTCCGGAGATCATCGCCCGCCTGCTCGCCTCCGCGCGGGGCGTGCCCGGGATCACGCTCTACCTCCAGCCGGTGCAGGAGCTGACGATCGAGGACCGGGTGAGCCGGACGCAGTTCCAGTTCACGCTCACCTCACCGGACGGCCCGTTGCTGGAGTCGTGGGTCCCGGACTTCGTCGCCCTGCTGCAGGCGCAGCCGGAGTTGGCGGACGTGGCGAGCGACCAGCAGACGCGCGGCCTGCAGGCCTTTGTGGAGATCGACCGCGACGCCGCGAGCCGGCTCGGGGTCAGCGTCGCCGACATCGGTGACGCCCTCTACAATGCCTTCGGGCAGCGGCAGATCTCGACGCTTTTCACGCAAGCGAGCCAGTACCGGGTGGTGCTGGAGGTCGATCCGCGGCTCGCGCAGGGACCGGCGGCGCTGGACCGCATCTACGTCAACAGCAGTTCGGGTCGCCCGGTGCGGCTGGCGAGCGTAGCGCAGGTGCGCGAAGGACCGGCCATGCTGGTGATCAACCACGTCGGTCAGTTCCCGGCCATCACCGTCTCCTTCAACCTCGCCCCGGGCTTCGCGCTCGGGGCGGCGGTGGAGGCGATCGAGCGCGCGGCGGCCGAGGCACCCCTGCCGCCGGCGATCGAACTGACCTTCCAAGGCGCGGCGCACGCCTTCCGGTCGTCGCTCTCGAGCACGCTCTTCCTGATCCTCGCGGCGGTGGTGACGATGTACCTCGTCCTCGGCGTGCTCTATGAAAGCACGATCCACCCGATCACGATTCTCTCAACTCTGCCGTCGGCCGCGGTCGGCGCGCTCCTCGCGCTGCACCTCACCGGTCGCCCGTTGGACATGATCGCGATCATCGGGATCATCCTGCTGATCGGCCTCGTGAAGAAGAACGGCATCATGATGGTCGATTTCGCGCTGGAGGCCGAGCGTCACCAAGGACTCCCGCCGCGCGAAGCGATCCGCGAGGCGGCGCGGCTGCGTTTCCGGCCGATCCTCATGACCACGCTGGCGGCGCTGTTCGGCGCGCTGCCGCTGATGTTCGCCTCGGGTTCCGGGGCCGAGCTGCGCCAGCCGCTCGGCCTCGTGATGGTCGGCGGCCTGCTCGTCAGCCAGGTACTGACCGTCTTCACGACGCCGGTGGTTTACCTCGCGTTTGACCACCTTGCCCGGCGTCGGACCAAGCGCCGCGCGGCCCCGGCGGTGAAGCCGGCCTCCGCCTGACCGTCCGCGATGAATCTCTCCCGGCCCTTCATCCGTCGGCCCGTGGCGAGCGCCCTGCTCGCCACCGCCCTCGTGCTGGCCGGCGCGCTTTCCTACGGGCTGCTGCCGGTCGCGCCGCTGCCTCAGGTCGACTTCCCGACGATCCAAGTCAACGCCTCGCTGCCGGGAGCGAGTCCGGAGACGATCGCGGCAAGCGTGGCGACGCCGCTCGAGCGCGCCCTTGGCAGCATCGCCGGGGTCACGGCGATCTCGTCGACGAGCCGCCAGGGATCGACCGGGATCACGCTGGAGTTCGCGCTGAACCGGAACATCGATGACGCCGCCCGCGACGTGCAGGCCGCGATCAACGCGGCGCGCGGCCAGTTGCCGGCGGGGATGCCCGGCAATCCCAGCTTCCGCAAGGTCAATCCCTCGCAGGCCCCGATCATGGCCCTTGCCCTGAGCTCGCCGAACCTCGCCCCCGGCAAGCTCTATGACATCGCCGCCACGGTGATCGCCCAGAAGCTCTCGCAGCTCCCCGGTGTCGGCGAGGTCTCCGTCGGCGGCAGCTCCCTGCCGGCGGTGCGGGTCCAGCTCAACCCCAACGCCCTCGCCCACCACGGCATCGCGCTGGATGAAGTGCGTCGCGCGATCAGCGCGACCAACGCGGTGGTGCCCCGGGGCAGCCTCGAAGCCGGGGACCGGGGCTGGCAGATCCAGACGAGCGGACAGTTGCGCCGCGCGGCCGACTACCTGCCGCTGATCATTCGCTACCGCGACGGCGCGGCGATCCGGCTGGGCGATGTCGCGAAGGTGACCGATTCCGTCGAGGACCGCTACAGCAGCGGATTCCACAACGACGAGCCTGCGGTCGTGATGATGGTCAGCCGCCAGCCGGGCGCCAACATCGTGGCCACGATCAACGCGATCAACGCCCAGCTCCCGTACCTCCGGGCGCTCGTCCCGGCGGATGCCTCCCTCGCCGTCGTCATGGACCGCTCTCCGGGAATCCGGGCCTCGCTCGCCGAGGCCCGCACCACCCTCATCCTCTCAGCCGGGCTGGTCATGCTGGTCGTGTTCCTGTTCCTCGGCAGCGCCCGCGCCGCCGTGATCCCGAGCCTCGCGATCCCGGTCTCCCTGATCGGTACGTTCGGGATCATGTACCTGTACGGGTTCTCCCTGAACAATCTCTCGCTGATGGCCCTCGTCGTCGCCGCCGGGCTCGTGGTCGACGACGCCATCGTCGTGCTGGAGACGATCTCGCGCGGGATCGAGCAAGGCACCTCGCCGCTGCGCGCCACGTACCGCGGCGCCCGCGAGGTCGGGTTCACCCTCCTCGCGATGAACCTCTCGCTCGTGGTGGTGTTCGTGTCGATCCTGTTCATGGGCGGTCTGGTCGAACGGCTGTTCCGCGAGTTCTCGATCACGCTTGCCGCGGCGATGCTGGTCTCACTCGTCGTCTCCCTCACCCTCACCCCGAGCCTTTGCGCGCGCTGGCTGCCGCGACGCGACGCGCACCCGCCGACCCGCCTCGCCCGCACCACCTCCGCCGCGTTTGCGTCCTTGCAGCGGGGTTACGGCCACGCCCTCGACTGGACGCTCCGGCACGACACGCTGACGTTGGTGATCCTGGTCGGGACCATCGCGCTGAACATCTCGCTCTACATCACGATCCCAAAGGGCTTCCTGCCGCAGCAGGACACCGGCCAGCTCCAGGGCTTCGTCCGCGGCGACGATGCCTTCTCCTACCAGCTGATGCAGCCCAAGATCGAGTCGTACCGGAGGCTGATTCTCTCGGACCCGGCGGTCGCCGACGTGATCGGTTTCAGCGGTGGGCAGTCCGGCATCAGCAATTCCCGGATCATGATCCGGCTCAAGCCGCTTGCCGAACGCGGCGTCTCCGCCAGCGAGGTGGTCAACCGCATCCGGGCGCGGCTGCCCAGCGTGCCGGGCGGGATGATGTGGCTGAGCGTGGCGCAGGACCTCGACGCCCCGCGCATGTCCGACGGCGGCTCGTACGAGATCAACCTGCTCTCCGCCGAACTCGACACGCTGCGGGCGTGGGCCCCCAAGGTCTCCCGCGCCCTGCAGGAACTGCCGGAGCTGGTCGACGTCGATGCACCCTCCGACGCCGGCACGCAGCAGGTGCGGCTCCACATCGACCGCGAGGCCGCGCGGCGCCTGGGGGTCGACATGCGCATGGTCACGCAGGTGCTGAACAGCTCGTTCAGCCAGCGTCAGGTGTCGACCCTCTATGACCGCTTGAACCAGTACCGTGTCGTGATGGAGCTGGAGCCGCAGTACACGCAGGATCCCACCGTGCTGGACCAGGTGCAGGTCATCGGTTCGGGCGGCCGCCAGGTGCCGCTCTCGGCGTTCGCGCGATACGACTACGCGCAGGTGGAGGACCGGGTGCGGCACACCGCCCAGTTCGCGTCGGAGGGGGTGGGCTTCGCCCTCGCCCCCGGGGTCTCCCTTGAGCAGGCGCTCGCCGCGATCGACGGGGCGCTGGCGCGGGTCCTCCTGCCCACGGAGGTGCAGGCCCGCCTCGGCGGCGGCGCCCAGAACTTCCAGCGCACGCAGCAAAGCCAGACGCTCCTCATCCTCGGCGTCCTGGTCGCCGTCTACCTCGTGCTCGGCATCCTCTACGAAAGCACGCTGCATCCGCTGACCATCCTCTCGACGCTGCCGTCGGCGGGGCTCGGGGCGTTGCTGGCGCTGCGGCTGACCGGCACGGAGTTCACGCTGATCGCGCTGCTCGGACTTTTCCTGCTGATCGGAATCGTGATGAAGAACGCGATCCTCATGATCGACGTCGCCCTCGACCGCGAGCGGAACGGCGGCCTGCCGGCGCGGGCCGCGATCCGCGAGGCGGCTCTGGTGCGGCTGCGGCCGATCCTGATGACGAACCTCGCCGCGATCCTCGGCGCATTGCCGCTCATCTTCGCGGCCGGCGAGGGCGTCGAACTCCGCCGCCCGCTCGGGCTGACGATTGCGGGCGGTCTGCTGGTCAGCCAGATCCTGACGCTCTTCTCCGTGCCGGTGGTCTACCTGTGGATCGATCGGCTGCGGGGGCGGCGGCGGCAGGCCGCGCTCCCCGCCACCGCCTCCTGAGCGGGGCAGCAGCGAGGCGGCCCGCTTTCCGATTCGCCCCGGTCGGCGAAATCTGCCAAGCCTTCCGTCCCGCACCTCCGTCGCGCGATGCGACAGTGCGCGCGGTGCCGTTTTTCCTTTGCCATGAAGCTGCGCATTGCCCTAGCCCTGCTCGCCGTGATCGTCGTGCTCGGCGGCATCTTTGGCGCCAAGGCCCTGCAGATCCGGAAGGCCGACGCGGCCGCCGCCGCCCGGCGCCCGCCCCCGGTCACCGTCGCCACCGCCCAGGCGGTGCCGGAGACCTGGACCGCCACGCTGGACGCCGTCGCCAGCCTGCGGAGTTTCCGCGGCATCACCGTGCGCGCGGAGTTGGACGGTCGCATCAGCCGGCTTGCGTTCGAGTCCGGCGCCGTTGTGCGCGAAGGCGACGTGCTCGTTGAACTCGACACGAGCACCGAAACCGCCCAGCTCGCCGGGCTCGAGGCGCAGGCTCGCCTCGCCGCGCTCTCCCTCGATCGCGCCCGCGAGTTGCGCCGCACCGGCACCAACACGCCGGCCGACCTCGACTTCGCCGAGAACACCGCCCAGCAGAGCCTCGCCGCCATCGAGGTCCTGCGTGCCACGATCGCCAAGAAGCGGATCGTCGCTCCCTTCTCCGGCCGCCTCGGCATCCGCGGCGTCAACCCCGGCCAGTTTCTCAACAAGGGCGACGCCGTCGTGGAGTTGGAGTCCGCCGACCCCATCTACGCCGACTTTGGTCTGCCCCAGCAGGAGCTCACGCGCCTGCAGCCGGGCCTGGAGGTCCGGCTCCAAGCCGACGCCTATCCCGGTCGCACGTTCACCGGGAAAGTCGAGACCACGAGTCCGCGGGTCCGCGACGACACCCGCAACGTGGCCGTTCGCGCCGTCTTCCCGAATCCGGCCGAGGCGCTGCGACCAGGCATGTTCGCCCGGGTCTCCGTCATCCTCCCGGAATCCAGCGCGGTGCTCGTCCTCCCCGCCTCCGCCATCACCTACAGTCCCTATGGCGACTCCGTCTACGTGGTGGAGACCGAGACCACCCCCGAGGGCACGCGCGAGGTCGCCCGGCAGCGTTTCGTCGAGGTCGGTCCGCGGCGCGGCGACCAAACCAGCATCCGCAAGGGCCTCAACCCCGGCGACCGCGTCGTCGTGGCCGGCCAGATGAAGCTGCGCAGCGGCGCGGCGGTCCGGATCGACAATTCCATCCTGCCCGGGAACGAGGCCGCCCCCAAGCCCGCCGAGAGCTGAGGCCGCGCCCATGAACTTCACCGAGCGCTTCGTGCGGCGGCCCGTGCTGGCCACCGTCGTCAATCTCTTCCTCCTGATCGCGGGCTGGCAGTCCATCCAGGCCCTTGTGGTCCGGCAGTACCCGGAGACCAAGAACGCCGTCGTCACCGTCACCGTCCCCTACCCCGGCGCCAGCGCCGACCTCGTGCGCGGCTTCGTCACCACGCCGCTCGAGCGCGAGATCGCCTCCGCCGACGGCATCGACTTTGTCGAGTCCATCAGCCGCCAGAACGCCTCCGTGATCACGGCGCGGCTGCGCCTGAACTACGACCCCAACGACGCCCTGACGCAAATCACCGCCAAGGTGAACCGCGTGCGCGGCGAGCTGCCCGCCGGCTCCGAGGATCCCGTCTTCGATGTTTCCGTCGGCGAGAGCACGGCCTCCGCGTACTTCGGCTTCTACAGCCGCTCGCTCGAGGGCAACCAGATCACCGACTACCTCGCCCGCGTCGTCCAGCCCAAGCTCTCCACGATCGAGGGCGTCCAGAAGGCCGAGATCATCGGCGCGCGCACGTTCGCGATGCGCATCTGGCTGAAGCCGGACCGCCTGGCCGCCCTCGGGCTCTCCCCGGCCGACGTGCGCACCGCCCTGGCGGCCAACAACTCCCTCGCCCCGGTGGGCCAGACCAAGGGGAGCATGCTCACGGTCAACCTGACCGCCCGCACCGACCTGCGGTCGGTCGAGGAGTTCCGCCGCATCGTGGTCCGCGAGCGCGGTGGCGACCAAGTGCGCCTTGGCGACATCACCGAGGTGGTCCTCGGGGCCGAGGACTACAACTCGCACGTGAAGTTCTCCGGCGAGACCGGCGTGTTCATCGGCATCTTCGTCCTGCCCACCGCGAACGCCATCGACGTCATGGCGCGGGTCCGCCAAACGATGCCGGAGATCCAGGCGCAGCTGCCGGTCGGGATCGAGGGACGACTCGTCGCCGACTTCACGGAGTTCATCAACGAGTCGATCCGCGAGGTCGTCCGCACGCTGGTCGAGGCGATGCTCATCGTGATCGTGGTGATCTACCTGTTCCTCGGCTCGGCGCGCTTGGTCATCATCCCGATCGTCGCCATCCCGCTCTCCCTCGTCGGCTGCACCACGCTGATGCTCGCCTTCGGGTTCTCGATCAACCTGCTCACCCTGCTCGCCATGGTGCTCGCGATCGGCCTGGTGGTCGACGACGCGATCGTGGTCGTCGAGAACATCCATCGGCACATCGAGGAGGGCCTGACACCCTTCGCCGCCGCGCTGCGCGGGGCGCACGAACTGGTCGGGCCGGTCATCGCCATGACGATCACGCTTGCCGCGGTCTACGCGCCGGTCGGTTTCCAATCCGGCCTGACCGGCGCGCTGTTCCGCGAATTCGCCTTCACCCTCGCCAGCGCGGTGCTCATCTCCGGCTTCGTCGCCCTGACCCTGACGCCGATGATGTGCGCGCGGATCCTGCGGCACAACCCGAACCGCCGCGGATTCGAGGCCTTCCTCGACCGGCAGTTTGCCCGGCTGCAGCGGGGCTACGAGTGGCTCCTGCACCACGCGCTCAATACGCGCGCCGCCGTCTTCATCGTCGCCGCCGGGGTGCTGCTGGCGATCCCCGGATTCTACGTGATGACGAAGAAGGAGTTGGCGCCGACCGAGGACAGCAACGTGATCCTGATGCAGGTCGAGGCTGCGCCCAACGCCACGCTGGAGCAGACGCTGCTCTACGCCGACCAGATTGTCGCCCTGCTCCGGCAGCACTACCCGACCGAGACGGCGGAGACGTTCCAGGTCATCGGCCGCGCCGGCACGGCGAACAGCGCGTTCGTCGGCTGGCGGCTGAAGCCGCGCAGCCAGCGCTCGCGGAGCGCCCAGGAGCTGCTGCCGGAGATCCAGGGACGGGTGACCGCGATCGCCGGCGTGAAGGTCGCCGCCTTCATGCGCCCCTCCCTCCCCGGGGCGATCGGCGGTCTGCCGGTGCAGCTGGTGATCGGCTCGACGGAGCGCCATGAGCGGGTCGCGGAGGTCGCCGACGCCTTGCTGCAGAAGGCATTGCGGAGCGGATTGTTCCTGTTCGGTGACACCAATCTGCGCTTCGACCAGCAGCAGGTGGAGATCGTGATTGATCGCGAAAAGGCCGCCGCGCTCGGGATCACGATGCAGCGGCTCGGCGCCGACCTGAGCGCGATGCTCGGCGGCGGTTTCGTGAACCGGTTCGCGATCGACGGCCGCGCCTACCGCGTGACGCCGCAGGTGACGCGCCGGGAGCGGCTCAATCCCGAGCAACTCGAGACCTACTACGTGTCGACGACCCGCGGCGAACTCGTCTCCCTCTCGACGATCGCTCACCTCGAGGAGCGCGTGCAGCCGCGCGATCTGCGTCGTTTCCAGCAGCTGAACGCCGCCACGCTCTCGTTCCTGCCGGCCCCGGGCGTCTCGCAGGGCCAGGCCCTCGACTGGCTCCGGGCCGAGGCGGCGTCGGGGTTCCCGCAGGGCTTCACGCTCGATTACGCGGGTGAATCCCGCCAGTTCACCCAGGAGGGCGGCTCGCTTGCCGGCACCTTCATCCTCGCGGTGATCGTGATCTTCCTCGTCCTCGCCGCACAGTACGAGAGTTTCCGCGATCCGTTCATCATCATGATGTCGGTGCCGCTCTCGCTCGCGGGTGCGATGGTCTTTCTGTTCTTCGACGTCGCGACACTGAACATCTACACGCAGGTGGGGCTGATCACGCTCGTCGGCCTGATCACCAAGCACGGCATCTTGATCGTGGAGTTCGCGAACAAGCTCCAGGAGCAGGAGGGCCGCTCGATCCGCGACGCCGTGGAGCACGCCGCCGCCGTGCGGCTGCGGCCGATCCTCATGACCACCGCCGCCATGGTGCTGGGCGTGCTGCCGCTGCTGCGCGCCACCGGCGCCGGCGGAGAGAGCCGTTTCAGCATCGGTCTGGTCGTCGCCACTGGCATGGCGATCGGCACCGTCTTCACGCTGTTCGTCGTCCCGGCCTTCTACACGGCGATCGCCCGCGACCGGCGTCCGTCCGCGAACCCCGCGCCTGAGGTCATCGCGACCGCGCATTGATCCGCCGCGCGTTCCCTGAGGGTTTCCTTCCCCGACCATGGCCGCCCCCGCCCATTCCCGCGCCGTCTCCCAACTGCTCGTCGCGGCGCTGTGCTGGAGCCTCGGGGGTCTGCTGATCAAATCGATCGACTGGCCGCCCCTCGCCGTCGCCGGGGGCCGCGGGATCGTCGCCGCGCTCTTCCTCATCGCCGTCAGCCGGCCCCTGCGGTTCCACTTCTCCGGCATGCAGGTGCTCGGAGCGGTCGCGTACGCGGCCTGCACCGTGACCCTGGTCACCGCGACCAAGATGACCACGGCCGCCAACGCCATCCTGCTCCAGTACACCGCGCCGGTCTGGATCGCGCTGCTCGGCGCGTGGTTCCTCGGCGAGCGGGCCACCCGCGCGGATTGGTTCACCATCGCGGCCGTGCTCGCTGGCATGGGGCTCTTCGTCGCCGATGGACTGCGTCTGACCAGCCTGACCGGCAATCTCATCGGGGCCCTCTCCGGGGTCTGCTTCGCGATCATGACTCTGGCGCTGCGGCGCCAGAAGGACGGTTCGCCCGTGGAATCCCTCATCCTCGGCAACCTCCTCGCATTCCTGATCGGTCTTCCGGAGATCATCGCCGCCCCGAGCCTGCCCGCCCTGAGCTGGAGCGCGCTGCTCATCCTCGGGACCGTGCAACTCGGCGTTTCCTACTGGCTCTACGCCCGCGCCATCCGCCACGTCACCGCCCTCGAGGCCGTCCTGATCCCCGTGATGGAGCCCCTGCTGAGTCCCGTGTGGGTGCTGCTCGTCATCGGCGAGAAGCCCAGCGGTCTCGCCCTCGTCGGCGGCGCCCTCGTGCTCTCCGCCGTCACGCTGCGTGCCCGCCAGCGGATCTTGGACGAGCGGCGGCGCGCCGCCGCGAGCGCCGGCCAAGGCTGACGCCGTCCGCGCGCGTCGCGTCCCTCACCCGACGACCGCCGTTTCGTCCTGCACGGCACGGCGGCGGAGCTGTCCGCACGCGGCGTCAATCTCCGGACCGCGCGAGCGGCGAATGTGCGCCACCACCGCCGCCGCGCGCAGTCGCGCGACGAAGCGCTCCTCCACCGCCATGGGAGTGGGCTCGTAGTGCCGTCCGAGCAAGCTCGGGCCCGTCGGGTTGTACCGGAGGAGATTGACGTGCATGCGGCGGCGACCCACCAGCGCCGCCAGCGCGGCGGCGTGGTCGTCGGAATCGTTCACGCCGCGGAGCAGGCAGTACTGCAGGGTCACGGGACGACCGGTTTCCCCTTGGTAGGCGTCCGCCGCCGCCATGATGTCCTCCAGCCGCTGCCGCCGGCCCACCGGGAGCAGCGTCGCGCGGGTCGCGTCATCCGGCGCGTGGAGCGAAATCGCGAGATGCACGCCGAGACCGGACGCCGCGAGGCGTTCGATGCCGGCGATCACGCCGACCGTGGAGATCGTGACTTGCCGCCAGCCGAGGCCGCCGAGGCCATTCGCCGCGATCCGCTCCACGGCCGCGAGCACGGCGTCGAGGTTGAGCATCGGCTCGCCCATGCCCATGAAGACCAAGGTCTGCAAACGCCGCCCGGCCGCGCGCGCTTCGCGGCGCAGCGCGAGGAATTGTTCGACGATCTCGCCGCTGCTGAGGTTGCGCTCGAAGCCCGTCTTCGTCGTCGCACAGAAATCACAGCCCATCGCACAGCCGACCTGCGAGGAGACGCAGCCCGCCGCGCGGTCCGGTCGGTGATCGGGCATGAGCACGCACTCCACTGAGCGTCCGTCGTGGAGCCGGCGCAGCAGCTTCACCGTGCCATCCATCGAGGCCTGCCGGAGCCCGGGCAGGGACGTCCCCGCCACACACTCCACCGGCCAGCGCCGCCGCAACGCCTCGGGCCACAGTCCGGGAGGCAGCGACGTCTCGCCATCACGGGCGTAAAACGCCCGCAGCAGCGGTACCGCGTGCGATGGCTTGCAGCCCCACGCCCGCACCCGTTCCGCCAACGACTCGATCGTGGCCTCGGCGAGGACGCAGGGATCCGGCGCCATCGCGGAAGCCAGGAGTGGTCTCCCCGACGATCGCGGCGCGAAGGATTCGGCGGCTGCGGGAGCAGCGGCGCCCGGGCCCCGTCCCGCCGGCGGCGAGTGATCCACCCTACCGCCGTCCGCACTCACGCTCCGGGGGCTCACGTCGTTGCCGCCGCTCCCGTCGGTCCGGTCAGAATTGCATCCACCGCCTGCTGTGCCGCCACCAGTCCGAAGGTGCCCGTCACCCACGCCGCCGCGCCGAAGCCAGCCTCGCAGTCCATCCGCCCGCCCGCGCCTTCGACAGGTTCCAGCGAACAGGTGCCATCCGGCCGCGGGTAAACCTGCTGCTCGCTCGACCAGACGCAGCGCACGCCGAAGCTCACCTTCCCGGTGTGCAGGCCCGGCGCGAAGCCGTGGTCGCGCCGCAGTTTCTTGCGCACGAGGCGCAGGAGTTCGTCCCCGAACGCATCGCCCAGATCGCCGGCGCGGACCCGCGTCGCATCCCGGCGTCCGCCGGCCCCGCCGATCGTCACGATCGGCCGGCCGCGCGCCACCGCCGCCGCGATCAGGCGCGCCTTGTTGCCGAGCACGTCGATCGCATCGACCACGCAGTCGTGCGCCGGCGCGAGGAGCCGATCGGCATTGGAATCGCTGAAGAATTCCGCAACCGGCTCGACAACGCAGTCGGGATTGATGCGCCGCACGCGCTCAGCGAGCACCGTCGCCTTCAGTTGACCCACCGTGTCCACCAGCGCCGGAAGCTGACGGTTGGTGTTGGTCACGCACACGTCGTCCAAATCGATCAGCGTCAGCCGACCCACGCCGCTCCGCGCCAGCGCCTCCACGGTCCACGAGCCCACGCCGCCGAGGCCGACCACGGCCACGTGGGCGGTGCGCAGGCGGGCGACCGCGTCGCGGCCAAGGAGGCGTTCCACGCCTCCGAAACGGGCATCCGGCGCGGTGCTCATGCGTCGCCCTCCCGCCGCGACGGCACCAGTCCGAGGCGGTCGCGCAGGGCGTGCAGGGCCGACGCCAAGCGCGCCTCGCCTTCGCCGCTCACTTCGGCCATCGGCAGCCCGCGTTCCTCCAGGGTGCGCCGCCACAGGCGCGCGCCCATCGCCCGACCTTCCGCATCCGGGAAGCAGCGCTGCGGATCCGGAGCGAAGGGAAGATCGGAGAGGCAGAGCAGGTACAACGCGTAGCCGCGGCTTCGCTCCTCGGACTCGGCCCGCACGGTCGGTGGGCAAGCGCCGGGAAAGAGCAAATCCGCCCAAAGGACGTTGGTGAGGAGATCGGTGTCGCAGAAGACGACCCGCCGCGCCCGCGCCGCCGCGCGCTCCTCTCCCTCCCGCTGGCCGCGCGCGATCTCCGCAAGGTCGGCCGCCTCGATCCGACCCGCGCGGCGATCCCAGAACTCCCGGACAAACTCGGGGGCCCACGGCTCGCCGAATTCCCGCGCCAGCCGCTCCGCCAGCGACGTCTTGCCGGTCGACTCCGGCCCGAAAATCACCACGCGCGCGGGCAAGGACTCGTTCATGACTTCACCTCCTTGGCCGGGGACTCACCCCACGCCCGCCAGCCGACGACCGCGAGTCCTAGAAACACCGCGTACAAAGCCGCCGTCACCCGCAGGCCCTGCGAGAAGTACAGACCCAAGGCGACTGCATTGACGCCGCTCCAGAACAACCAGTTTTCCCGCTTTTTCCGCGCCTGCAGCCACTGCGCCACGAGGCTGAATCCGAGCACCCCGGCGTCCCAGAAGGGCATCACCGCATCCGTGGTGCGTCCGAGGAACAGGCCCCACGCCACCGTCACGAGGGCGCCCGCGGCCATCGCGCCAAGCCACCCGGCGGCTTCCAGACGCGTCACAGGCAGTTCGCCGGCCCCGGCCCCCGCCGCCGCGGCGCGGGGCGTGGCATCGGTGCTCGAAGTTGCACCTGCTCCCAGGCTCGGGTCCGCACGCGACTCGGCACTCGCCTTCACCACGGCCGACTCGCCACCGCTGGTCCGCGCCCCGCGCCACCAGTGCCACCAGCCATAAAGCAGGATCACAAAGAAGACGCCCTGCAGCAGCGCTGAGGAGTAGATGCGGGCCTGAAAGAAGATCCACGCGTACAGTACCACTTGCACCAGCCCGACCGGCCATGCCGCGACGCGCTGGCGGATCATCAGCCACACGCCGACGACTCCCATCACGGCACCGCTCAGTTCCAGGGGATCCATCGACGCGCGACGTTAGGCTCTCGGCCCCGGCCTCAGGCATCGGGCGACTGCGCGACGTGCGCTTCCAGCGCTTCGCGGGTCACGATGTGCCGCCGCGCGCAGCGGGGGCAGCGGATTTCGAGGCGCTGCTCATCGCCAAAGAGTTCCTCCGGATCCGTCCGGAAGACCGGCGCCAGCACCTCGAGCATGCGCGCCTGACTGCAGCCACAACGCCACCGGACGATGCGGCGCTCCAGCAGCACGACCGTTTCCGCATCATCCATCCGGCGCACCTGATCGACGTCGAGATCCCGCAGCCACGCGAGGTCGCAGTCCGGATGCTCGACCGCGAGCACGACCTCCTCCTCCGCCGTCTGGAAGAACCGCCCGATGCGCTGCTCGCTCTGCGCGTAAAACGCCTCCGCCGCCACGAGGGGATCGTTCCCGTTGAATTCAACCGCGCTGCGGCGCTTCGTCGCCCGGCCCCGCACGACATCGCAGTAGAAGAGCGACCGCTCACCCTCCCGGACATTCTCGGTGAAGATCCGGCCCGCCACGTCGCCGGTCTCATTGTCGCCGACCAGGAAAAGATTCAGGCGCGGCTCCTGCAGATTGAGGGTCCACGCAATGTGCTCGTTCCACGGCCGCGAGGCCGCATGGAGGACGAACCCCGCCAGCGCCCGCTTGAACACGGCATCATGATCCGACTCCGGACGGAATCCTTGGTCCGCCAGATGCAAGTAGTAGTCAACGTAAAGAGAACTGAACTCGGCCCGAGCCAGCAATACGTTGCGGGAGCGCACAAAGTAGGTCCGGACTTCGAGTCCGGAGTCGGGCGGAATCTCAGGCGACGCGTCTGACACGGGACGACAGGGAATGCGGCAGGCCACACCTTGTCGAACGCGAAGCTCGGGACAAGGGGTGGCCCCGGAGCCCCCCCATCGAAGTGCGGCTCGCAGGTTCATCCTGCCCGGCCGACCGACGCAGACGGCACCGCCGCCGCGCCCGCGATTCCGCTTCCTAACGGCTGCGGACGGTCAGCGCGTCGATCAGGGCGGCGAGGAAAGAATCCCCGCCGCGGACCTCGGCCAAGCGGGCCCGTGCGGTCGCCGCGTGTTCCGCGGCGTGGCGGCGGGAGTCCTCGATGCCGTGGAGGCTGACGGACGTGACCTTGCCGGCCTTGGCGTCCTTGCCCGCGGTCTTGCCCAGGGCGGCCGTGTCGGCGGTGGCGTCGAGCACGTCATCGATGATCTGGAAGGCGAGTCCCAGTTCGCGACCCGCGCGCACCAGTGCGACGCGCTCGGCCTCGCTGGCCCCGCCGATCCGGGCCCCGAGCGAGAACGACAGTTCCAGCATCGCGGCGGTCTTGTTCAGGTGGATGTAGGCCAAGTCCCCGGCGTTCAGATCCATGCGTCCCTCAGCGGCGAGGTCCTCGACCTGCCCGCCGATGAGGCGGCGGCTGCCGGCCGCGTCGGTCATGTCGGCGGCCAGCGCGACCGCCAGGGCGGGCTCGCTGGCGTAGGCGGTCACCAGCAGTCCCAGCGCGTGGGTCAGGAGGGCGTCACCGGCGAGCAGCGCGGTGGCCTCGTCGAAGGCGCGGTGCAGCGTCGGCCGCCCGCGCCGCAGGTCGTCGTCGTCCATGCACGGCAGGTCGTCGTGGATCAGCGAGTACGTGTGGAGGCACTCCACGGCGACGGCGGCGGGGACGGGGTCCCGCGGACCCGCCGGCTGAAGGAAGTCGGCCGTCGCCAGCACGATGACCGGGCGGATGCGCTTGCCGCCGGCCTCAATGCTGTAGCGCATCGCGGCGTGGATGCGCCCTGGGCGCGTGTCCGCCGCCGGCAGCCAGGTGCCGAGACCCGCTTCGACCCGGCGGAGGAGGGCGTTGAATTTGGTTGAGAAGTCCATCGACCGGCGGAGAGTGACCGCGTGAACGCCGAGATGCCGACGCTCGAATCGGTTTGCAAACGCCTTTTCGGAGACTCTGCGTGGCTGGTGCGCTGTCTGGTCGGCGCCGTTCTCCTCGTCGTTCCCATCGCCCACTTCCTCGCCTTTGGCTACCTCTACGAGCTGATCGACCGCGCCCGGCGCGGCGAAACCGGCGGCCTCCCCGCGTGGGAGGACTGGGGGCGCCTCTTCTCGCGGGGGGTGACGGCCTTTGTGCTCTTCATCCTGCTGGGGCTGACCCCGATCCTGCTGGCTTGGCTGCTGACCTGGCCGCTCCGGCTCCTGTCCTACGGGGTGGTGGTCTACCTGCCGCTGCTCCCGGCCATCATGCTGGCTGGACCCCTCACCGCCGCCGGGATCTACCAGTATCAGAAACGCGAAGAATACCGCGATGCCTTCCGGATCTATGTGCTGGGGGCGATGCTGCGCTCCAGCCGCGCCCGCTTCTGGGTGCCCACCTTCGCGCTCATCGGCTTCCTCGTGGTCGGATACCCGCTGATGACCTTCACGGTTTTCATTGGCCTCGCCGCGAGTTGGAGCTACTACGCCGCCTATTACCGGCACGTGGAAGAGGCTCGCAAAGCACGCACGAAATCGCCTTCCTAACGAATCGTCATGGAAAAGTACCTTCAGCGGGCCCTGATCGGCCCCGGTATTTTCGAAATCCTCTTTGGCGCGGCAGCGAGCCTCCTCGTTGGCATCTTCATTGCATTCGTCTGGTTGGCCAGCAGCGGCGAGAGCCTCCACAACCCGTCCACAGAAGGAGCCCGGATCAACCCGGTGCCCTTCGTCGCGGGAGAGACGACCGTCGTCAATCGCCGTCAGTGGGAGTCCAAGCTGCAGGCCTTTCTTGAGGGTCAGAGCGGTCAGTTGGCCATCTCCGAGTCCGAACTCAATGCATGGTCCGAGGCCAACCCGCCCGCCGCGCAGGTCCCCGTCGACTCCTTCATCAAGACGGGTCGCCTCAATTTCCGCATTGTCGACGGCATGCTCCAGGTTGCCACGCCCACGACCCTCCGCCTCTTCGGCGGCACGGTCACCGGTCAGTTGCAAAGCCGGGGCGCCTTCATCGCGACAGAGGCGGGCCAGCGGTTCGAGCCGCGGGAAACCTACTTTGGTTCCCTCGCCCTCCATCGCTTCCCGAACGTGCACCGCTGGCTGCTCGCGCGCGTGTCCCGCCAGCCCCTCGTCCCCGAGGATGTGCTCGGCGGCTGGAGCCGCGTCTCGCGGGCCTCGATCGAGGGACAATTCTTCACCGTCACGATTCCCTGAGCGCCGCGAAGGGTGGTCCGCCGGGCCCGGTCTACACCGCGGCAAGAAGGCGCGCCAGATTCACGTGCTCAAGGATGAGTTGCTTGATCACCGGGAACTTGTCCGTGTCCTGGGGTGAGGTCTTCACCGTCATCCCGTGGATGAGTGACGTGATCGTGTAGCATCCGGCTTCGGCGGCGATCACTGGAATGTCGGCGGCCGCCAGGTGCGCGGCCAATCCGGCGGGCGGCGCGATGCCGTCGGTGAGTACGAGTCCCACGATGCGCTCGCGGCCCCGCCGCTCACCCGCACCCGCGAGTGCCGCCGCCATGATGTCGTCGCGGTCCCCCGGCGTGATCAGGAGCGTGCCGGGGCGCAGGGCCTCCGCCACTCCGCGGGCGGTGCCAGCGCCCACCATCACCTGCCGCACCCGCCGCAGGGCCTGGCCGGCCGGCGGACTCAGCCAGCGGCCCCCGATCTCCTCAACCACCTGGGACAGGTTGGGTGATGAGAGCAGGTTCTGCCGGGGCAGGACCCCGAGGAGCGGCACGCCGAAGCGCGCCAACCCGCGGCCGGCGAAGTCACGGATCTGCTCCACCTTGTCCTCCTCCACCTTGTTGAGGATGACCCCGACGACCTCGACACCCTCCTTGTCGAAGAGCGCCTTGTTCAGGGCGATCTCGTCGATCGGCCGCCCGATCCCGCCCGGCGACACGAGCAGCGCCTTGGCGCCGAGCAGCTTCGCGACGCGCGCGTTGGAGAGTTCGAAGACGCTCCCGACACCCGCGTGGCCCGTGCCCTCGATCAAGGTGAAATCCTTCTCCCACGACACCCGGTCGAAGGCCCGGCAGATGCGGTCGGTCAGCTCCGCCAGCATCGGTCCCGGCGCGTTCAGGAACCGCCGCGTGAACGACCCGTCCACGGCCACGGGGCTCATGCTCTCGATCGGCACGTGCACGTCGAAGAGCGTGTCCAGCAGCACCGAATCCTCATCGATCTTCTGGCCCCGCACCTCCACGAAACGCTGGCCGATCGGCTTGATGAATCCAACCCGCGGATACATGGCGCGCATCGCGGCGTAGAGGCCGAGGCAGGTGGTGGTCTTGCCGTCGTTCATCCGGGTGGCGGCGACGAAGAGTCGCTTGGTCACGCGGTTGGTCGGTGCTGACTGCAGGGGCAGTGCCGGGGCGGCGAAGGGATTGGCCGCGGGCGCGGGGGCCGGGTCAGGCGTTTCCATGGAGGAGACGGCGGTCGATGGCCTGGCACGCCACGACCGCCGCGGCGCCGAAGACGTCGTGGGCGCTGGCGCCGCGGCTGATTTCCGCGGCGGGGCGGCTGAGGCCGGTGAGGATCTGGCCGTAGGCGTTCCCGCCGGCGAGGGCCTGGACGAGCTTGAAGGCAATGTTGCCGGCGTTCAGGTCGGGGAAGATGAGGACGTTGGCGCGCCCGGCAACCGGGTCGCTGAGCCGCTTGGTCGAGGCGACGACGGCGTCGAGCGCGGCGTCCGCCTGCATCTCACCGTCGATCTCCATCGGGAGCGCAGCCGCCCGCGCCTTGGCCCGGGCGAGTTCGGTCGCCAGCCGCACCTTCGCCACCGCCGGATGGGGGTGGTCGCTCTTCGAGGACCAACTCAGCATCGCCACCCGCGGGGTGGCGTCGGTGAGGTGGCGGGCGATCATCGCCGTCGACACCGCGATGTCGGCCAGTTGTTCAGCCGTGGGCTCCGGGATGACGCCGCAGTCGGCAAGGAAGAGCACGCCGTCCGTGCCCACCGCCTTCTCCTCGAACTCGAGGATCATCAGCGACGACGCGGTCTGGACGTGTTCGAGCCGGGGGATGACCTGGAAAAGCGGGCGCAGGGCGCTGGAGGCGCTGACGGTCGCACCCGAGACGAGGGCGTCCGCCTGCCCCTCGGCCAGCATCAGGGTGGCGTAGGTGTTGGCGTCCCGCACCGCCTCCCGCGCCTCCGCAAGGGAAAGGCCCTTGGTGCGCCGGAGCTCCGCGAGGCGAGCCGCGAAGCGGGGTGCATCCTCGCTGCGGGCGGGATCAATGAGCCGCATGCCCTGAAGGTTCAGGTCGAGCCGCGCCGCCGTCTCCTTGATCAGCGCCCGCTCCCCGAGCAGCACCGGCGCCCCCATGCGGCGCGTCACCCACTGGCGCGCCGCCTGCAGGACGCGGGGGTCCGCACCTTCGGGGAACACCACCCGTTTGGGGTGTCTCTGGATGCGGTCGACGAGGAGGGGAACCAGCGGCATGGCGGAAATCCAACGGCGGCGGAGCATCGGGCCGGAGGCCGCCGCCGTCAACCCCGCCACCGCGATGCACCCCGCCATCGGCCGGGCGAGCCCCGCCTCCGCTCTTGCTAACCTGCGCCGCCGACCCGAGAACCATCGGTCGTGCCGTCGAGTCTAAGAAACATCAGCGTCGTCTCCGCCACGACCATGGTCTCGCGGGTGCTCGGGCTGGTGCGCGACTCCCTCACCGCCGCGGTCTTCGGCGCGAGCGCCTTGGCCAGCGCGTTCTTCACGGCGTTCACGCTGCCCAACCTCTTCCGTCGCCTCCTGGGTGAGGGCGCGCTGACCGCGGCCTTCATCCCGGTGCTGACGGAGGAGATGCGCTCCGGTGGTCCGGATCAGGCCCACCGCTTGGTCAGCCAGGTGGCCACCTGGCTGCTGGCCGTCACGGGCCTGATCGTGGCCGGCGCGATGGTGCTGTTGTCGCTGGCGCCGCAGGCGCTGGCGCTCACCGGAAGCCTCGGCCCCGCGGGCGACACCGCCGCGCGCTGGCTGCTCGCGGCCGAGCTCGCCCTCTGGCTCTTTCCCTACCTGATCTTCGTCTGCCTCGCCGCCGCCTTCAGCGCCGCGCTCCAGACCTTCCACCGCTTCCTTGAGCCGGCGCTCTCGCCGATCTGGCTGAACTGCGCCATGATTGGGCTGCTGGGTTTCTCGGCGGTCGCGCACCCCGGGGCTTCGCCGCAGGAACACATGCGCTGGCTCTGCGCGGGGGTCCTGCTCGGCGGCTTCCTGCAGATGCTCGTCCCCGCTCTCGCCCTGCGCCGCTTCGGGTGGCGACCCCGCCTCGACTTCACCGCCAGCCCGCGCGTCCGCTCCATCATCGGGTTGATGGGACCCACGGTGTTCGGATCCGCGATCTACCTCATCAACCTCGCCGTCTCCCGGCTGATCGGCCTGTCGCTTGATGACGCGTCCGTGACGCTGCTCAACCTCGCCACGCGGCTGATGGAGCTGCCGATCGGGGTCTTCGCCGTGGCCGTGACCACGGTCGTCTTTCCCTTGATCTCCAGGCACGCGGCCGCGGGGGCGTGGGATGACCTCGCCTCCGCCTACCAGCGTGGCATGCGGCTCATCCTCGCCCTCAACATCCCCGCCGCCGTCGGCCTCGCGCTCCTCGCCAGCCCGATCATCCGCATGCTGTTCCAGCGGGGAGCGTTCTCCGCCGGCGACACCGCCGCCATGGCACCGGTCCTCGCCGTGTTCGCCATCGGCCTGCCGTTCCTGTCCTTCGTCAATCTCGCCCTCCGCGCCTTCTATGCCCGGCAGGACACGCGCACGCCGGTGCGCGCCGCCGTGCTCAGCTTCGTCGTCAACCTCGCCCTCAGCCTCGCCCTCATGGAACCCGCCGGCACCCTCGGTCTCGCCATCGCCGGCACGGTTTCGACCGGGGTGCAGGCGTGGTTCCTGCAGTCGCGGCTCACGCGGCTGCAGGCGGGACTGGCCTTCCATCACCTGCTGGGGGACACGTCGCGGATCGTGCTCGCCGCCGCCGTGATGGGCGGCGCCGTCCTCGGGCTGCAACGGGTGTTGCCAGCGTCCGGATCTCTCGCCGCCGATCTCCGCCTGACGCTGGTGGCGATCCTCACCGCCGTCCCGCTCTACGCGGCACTGCTCTGGCTGTTGCGCTTCGAGGGTCGGGCGGAGGCCGTCGCCGCGCTGCGCAGCGCGTTCCGGCGGCGCGTGTCCTGACCCCGTTCACCGATGAAGCGCCGTCCCGATGGCTTCCTGCTCTCGATGCTCGTCGTGCTGGCGCTGGCGTGGCTGTTTCCGGAGCCGGGGGCGCGCGGAGGCTGGCTGCGACCCGAGATCCTGACCAAGGTCGGGGTGGCGCTGATCTTCTTCCTGCACGGCGCCGCCCTGCCGCTGGCGGCGCTGAAGGCCGGGACGCTGCGCTGGCCGCTGCATGTCGTGGTTCAGCTCACGACCTTCCTCGTGTTCCCGCTGCTGGGGCTGCTCATCGTCGCGCTGGCCGGTCCGGTGCTCGGTCCGGACCTGCGCCTCGGAGTGTTCTACCTCTGCGCCCTGCCTTCGACCGTCTCGTCATCAATCGCCTTCACCGCGGCGGCCCGGGGCAACGTGCCCGCTGCGGTCTTCAACGCCACGCTCTCGGGCCTGCTCGGTGTCTTCCTCACGCCGCTGTGGATCGGGGTGCTGCTCACAACGGCAGGACAGGCGCTGCCGCTGGGCCGGGTGATCGGGGACCTCGCGCTCTGGCTCCTGCTGCCGCTGGCACTCGGGCAGGCGAGTCGGCCGCTGATCGGTGCCTTCGTCACCGCCCATCGCCGCCGCATCGGGCTGGTCGATCGGGCAACGATCCTGCTCCTTGTCTACACGTCGTTCGCCGACTCGTTTCAACAGGGCGTATGGTCCGGGCGCGGCCTTGGGCTGCTCCTTGCGCTCTCCGCCGGCGCCGTCGCGCTCTTCGCCGTGGTCGCCGCGCTGGTCGGCCGGGTCTGCGATGCCTTGGGTTTCTCCGCCGAGGACCGCATCGCCGCGATCCTTTGTGGCTCCAAGAAGACGCTCGCCTCCGGAGTGCCGATGGCGTCGCTCATCTTTGGCGCGCACCCCGCCCTCGGCGTCATCCTGCTGCCGATCATGCTGTATCACCAGTTGCAGTTGCTGATCTGCGCGTGGCTGGTCGAGCGCTGGTCGCGGCGGCCGCTCTGAGCGGGGCCCCGCGGCTTGCGAAGGCAGGGCGTCCATCCCAACCCCCTCCTTTCATGCCCTCGCTCTTCGATCCCATCACGCTCGGCAGCCTCGCCCTGCCCAATCGCATCGTCATGGCCCCGCTCACGCGCTGCCGCGCCGGGGCCGGGCGCGTCCCGCATGCGCTCAACGCGCGCTACTACGCCCAGCGCGCGTCCGCCGGCCTGATCATTTCCGAGGCCACGGCGGTCGATCCGATGGGCGTCGGCTATCCCGACACCCCGGGAATCTGGAACGAGGAGCAGGCCGCCGGCTGGCGCGTCGTCACCGACGCCGTCCACGCCGCCGGCGGTCGGATCGTGCTGCAATTGTGGCACGTGGGCCGCATCTCGGATCCCCACTACCTTGGGGGCGCCCTTCCCGTCGCCCCTTCCGCCATCGCCCCCGCCGGAAAGGTGAGCCTGCTGCGCCCCGCCCGGCCGTTCGTCACGCCCCGCGCCCTCGCCACCGAGGAACTCGCCGGCGTCGCTGCATCGTATCGCCGGGGCGCTCAACTCGCCCGCGAGGCCGGTTTCGACGGCGTGGAGCTTCACGGCGCAAACGGCTACTTGCTGGATCAGTTCCTCCAGTCCTCCACCAACCAGCGCACCGACGCCTACGGTGGCTCGATCGCCGGCCGCGCGCGCTTCCCGCTCGAAGTCACCGACGCCGTGCTCTCCGTCTGGCCGGCCGACCGCGTGGGCTACCACCTCGCTCCGGCCCAGGACAGTCACGACATGCGGGACGAATCACCGCGCGAGACTTTCACCCACCTCGCCCGCGAACTCGGACGCCGCCAACTCGCCTTCCTGTGCACACGGGAGGGCCTCGGAGGGGAACGGCTCACCCCCGCGATCCGGGAGGCGTTCGGCGGGCCGGTGATCGCCAACCAGGGCTTCACTGCCGAAACGGCCCAGGCCGAACTCGACGCCGGCCGCGCCGACGCCGTGGCCTGGGGCCGTCTCTACATCGCCAATCCGGATCTCGTCGCCCGGCTCCACCAGCGCGCCCCCCTCAACCCGCCAATCCCCGAAACCTTCTACGGCGCGCCCGGCGTGAATCCGGAAGTCGGCTACACCGACTATCCTTCGCTCTAGAGCGGAGGAGCGCGGCGCGGCGAGTCACCCCGCCCGGCGAGACGGGCTCGCGCGCGCCGCGAGCCGGTCTCACGCACCCGGCAACGCAAGGACCGCGGTGCGCGCGACGTTGCACCACGTGCCCGGTGCCAGACCGAGCCCGGCAAGGGTCAGGCCACCGATCCTCGCCCGCACGAGCCGCAGGGTCGGATGCCCCACCGCCGCCGTCATCCGGCGCACCTGCCGGTTCCGGCCTTCCGTGAGTTCGAGCGCGATCCACGCATCGGGTACGGTCTGGCGGCGGCGGATCGGCGGATCGCGCGGCGGCAGCGACGGGGCCGGGTCAAGGCGCCACACCCGCGCCGGCCGGGTCCGATGGTCCGGCAATTCCAGGCCCCCGCGGGCGAGGCGCCGCAGCGCCGCCTCGTCCGGCACGCGCTCGACCTGCACCCAGTATTCACGGGGATGGCCGCGCTCCGGATCCAGCAGGCGGCTCACGAGGTCAGGCTCGTCCGTGAGCAGGAGCAAGCCCTCGGAGTCCGCATCAAGTCGGCCAACCGGATAGACGCGCGCTGGAAGTCCAAACTCCGCGAGGGTGCGCCACCGCGAGCCCGGCTCGGGGGTGAACTGCGAGAGGACGCCGTACGGCTTGTGCAAGGCCACGATCACGCCATCCGAGTAGGCGGACACTCCCCGCCCGCCGCAATCCCCGTCACCGCGGTGGTTGCCTCCCGGCCTGTCTCCCGTCACTCGTGGGGCATGCGCGCCGTCCAGTTCACCGCCCTGAACCAGCTTGCCGTCACCACACTCCCCTCCCCGATCCCCGGTCCCGGCGAGGTCCGCGTCCGGCTCCGCGCCGCCGCCCTCAACCACCGCGACCTCTGGATCAAGCTGGGCCAGTACGCGGGCATCAGCTATCCGTGCACGCCCGGTTCCGATGGCGCCGGGGTGGTCGAGGGTGTGGGTCCGGGAGTCGACGGGGCGTGGATCGACCGCGAAGTGATCATCAATCCAAGCTTCGGTTGGGGCGACCGCGAGGACGCGCAGGGTCCGGACTTCTCGATCCTCGGCCTGCCCCGCCCGGGCACCCTCGCCGAGGAGATCACCGTGCCCGTCAGCCAGCTCTCCGCCCGCCCCGCGCACCTTGGCTGGACCGAGGCGGCCGCGCTGCCGCTGGCGAGCCTGACCGCGTACCGCGCGCTGTTTGCCCGCGCCCGCGTCGAACGCGGTGACCGGGTGCTCATCACTGGCATCGGCGGCGGCGTGGCCCTCGCCGCGCTCCAGTTCGCCGTCGCCCTCGGCGCGGAGACCTGGGTGACGTCGGGGTCGCCCGACAAACTCGCGCGGGCCGCGGCGCTGGGGGCGCGCCAAGGCTTCGATTACCGCGATCCCGCGTGGCCCCGGGCCGCAGTCCGCGCGGCGGGCGGCCCCTTCTCCGTGGTCGTCGACAGTGCCGGCGGTCCGGGCTTTGAGTCGCTGATCGACGTCGCCGCCCCCGGCGCCCGCATCGTCTTCTTTGGCGCCACCCACGGCAATCCACCGAGCCTGCCTTCCCGCAAGGTCTTCTGGCGTCAGCTCTCCCTCCTCGGCTCCACCATGGGCAGCCCGCGCGACTGGTCCGCCATGCTCGACTGCGTCACCACCCGCCGCATCACACCAATCGTCAGCGAAGTCTTCCCGCTGGCCGAGGCCGGCGCCGCCTTCGACCATCTCGCCGCCGCCGGGCAGTTCGGGAAGATCGTGCTGCGGATGGACTGATCCGCGCGGATCGCCGTCTCGACGCCTTCACCCTTCGGCCCGCCGCCGTCCCACCGCCCTACGACTCACGTCCGCACCGTGACCCCTCCTGTCCTCGAGGCTTCGCTCTACCGGCTCGCCGCCCTCGCCACCGAGGTCGACGATCCGGCGCTCGCGCTTCGCCGCATCCTCGAGGTCCTGATGACGCATTTCCGGGCCGACTCCGGATCAATCGCACTGCTCAACCCCGACACCGGGCGACTGGAGATCGAGGTCCAGCAGGGACTGCCCGACGACTACCGCGAGGCGACGCTGCGCCTCGGCCAAGGCATCACGGGCTGGGTCGCCTTCCACGGCAAGCCGCAGTTCGTCCCGGATGTCCACCGCGACGCGCGCTACGTACGGCTCCGGCCGAGCGTGCAGTGCGAGATCGCGGCCCCCATGGAGGAGCACGGGCAGGTGCTGGGCGTCGTCAATCTCGACAGCGACCGGCCCGATGGCTTCTCGCGCTGGGATCTCGACACGCTGATCTGCCTCACCGCGCAGGCCACCGCCGTGCTGCAGCGCCTCTGGCAGTTGCAGCAACTCCGGGGCAAGGCGCGCCAGCTCGAGTCCCTCATCGGCATCGGCCAGGCGCTCGTCGCAAAGGTCGAGGAACGCGACCTATTTGAGACCGTCACCCGCGACGCGCGGCTGATCATGCAGGCGCGCGCCTGCGGACTGTACCTCCACGACGCCTCCCGCGGCACGCTGCGCCTGATCACGTTCGCCAATCCCGACTCGACCGGCGCGACGCATCCGGGGCCCACCGACGACCTACCCCTGGAGACCAGTGCCATCGGGTCGGTCATCCAGACGCGCCGCGCCCTTGAGTTCGCGAACATCCAGTCCCCGGAATACGGCGAGGTCGTCGACCTGCCCGTCGACCCTCGGCTGCGCTCGCTGCTCGCAACACCTCTGGTTTTTGAGGGCGAAGTGCTCGGCGTGCTCGCAGTATTCAAGGAACACGTCCATCGCTTCAACAACGACGAGAAGCGACTGGGCGCCGCGCTCGCCTCGCTGGCGGCGGTGGCGCTGCAGAACGCGCGGCTCTACGCCCGCGTGTTCCGCAGCGAGGAGTCGCTGCGCAAGAACGAGCAACTCACGACCCTCGGACTCCTCGCCGCCGAGATCGCCCACGAGATCCGCAATCCACTCACGGTCATCAAGCTGCTCTTCGGCTACCTCAACCTCGAATTCCCCGCCGACGACCCGCGCCGCACCGACGTGCGGGTGATCGGCGAGAAACTCGACCAACTCGAGGCGATCGTTTCCCGCGTGCTGCAGTTCGGGAAGGCGCCGGCGAGCCTGCACGCCCCCTGGGTCCTCGCCGACCTCGTCGAGGACACCGCCCTCCTCATCCGGCTCAAACTGGCGCAGGGAAAGATCGCGCTCCGCGTCGCACCCATTCCACGCGACCTCGTGGTTGAGGTCCACAAGGGGCAGATCCAGCAGGTGCTGCTCAACCTGCTTTTCAACTCCACGCAGGCGATGCCGAACGGGGGCAGCATCACGCTCCGCACCGCCACCGAGGAGCGGCCGGGCGCGGGACGGGTGGTGCACATCGATGTCGCCGACACCGGCTCCGGGATTCCGGAACGGCTCCGGGCCCACATCTTCGACAACTTCCTCTCCGGTCGGCCCGATGGCACCGGGCTCGGCCTTGGGATCGCGAAGCGAAT
This sequence comes from Verrucomicrobiota bacterium, assembly GCA_016871755.1. GTDB lineage: Bacteria > Verrucomicrobiota > Verrucomicrobiia > Opitutales > Opitutaceae > UBA6669. The sequence goes on from VHCJ01000001.1 coordinate 64,159, forward strand.
CCTGCTCTCCCACTCGGGCGACATCCAGTTGCTCGACACCAGCGCAGCCGGCACCACCCTGCGCCTGACCCTGCCGCTGACCGCAGCCCCGTAGGCCGCCCGGCGTCTACTCCGTCCATCGCTCCCTGGCCATGTCCTCTCCGCCGTCCGTCCCGAACCGCAAACGCTCCACCCTGAAGATCGTGGCCCTCGCCCTCGTCGCGAGCGCCGTGCTCATCCTCGTCCTGCCCCTGCCGATCCCGTGGCCGCTGCGGGCCGTGGTCGCCGGGACCGACCTGTTCGCCGCCGCGGTCGTCGCCGTCCTGCTCCGACAATCAGCCCCGCGCTAGCCGGCTCCGGCCCGGGAGGCTCCCGCCCGTCGTCGCTGGGTTCCTCCGGGCCCCGCTCGCCAGTGGGGTGCACGCTTTGCCGAGGCCACGACGCCGCCGCCCCGGCCCCTCCCGCCGCTTGACCGCCCGCGCCTTGTCCGGGAGCATCCCGACCCGACCATGCTCATCCTCCGCGGCTCCCCGGCGCTTTCCTCCTCGCGCAGCCACAAGCTTCTCCAGGAGCTGAAGGCGGACGGCATCCCCCTCCTCGGCCTCGCTGGGCACTTTGTCCATCTCGTCGATGCGTCCCCCGCGCCGTCATCGCCGGAACACGCGGTGCTGGAGCGCCTGCTGACCTACGGTCCGCAGGTCGCCCTCACTCCCTTGGTCGGCGAAGTCCACCCCCGCGTCGTCGCGCCCCGCCCCGGCACGCTGTCGCCCTGGTCCTCCAAGGCCACCGACATCGCCCGGATCTGCGGCCTCGCCTCGGTTCGCCGCATCGAGCGGGTCATCGCCTACGACCTCGCCGTCGCGCCCGGAACGCCGGTGACCGTGATCGACCGGGCGATGGGCAAGTTGCACGACCGCATGACGCAGGCCGTGTTTGGCGCCGTGGCCGAGTGCGAGGTGCTCTTCCGCCACGAGAGCCCGCGACCGCTCACGGCGGTGCCGGTGCTGGCGCAGGGACGCGACGCCCTGGTCGCCGCCAACGCAACCCTCGGGCTGGCGCTGGCGGAGGACGAGATCGACTACCTCGTGAACGCCTTCCGGACGCTCGGCCGGGATCCGCACGACGTGGAGCTGATGATGTTTGCGCAGGCAAATTCCGAGCACTGCCGCCACAAGATCTTCAACGCCTCCTGGGAAATCGACGGCGAGGCGCGCGAGCGGTCGCTGTTCCAGATGATCCGGAACACGCACGAGTTGCATCGCGATGGCATCCTTTCCGCCTACAAGGACAACGCCGCCGTGCTCGTGGGTTCCCGCGGCGGGCGCTTCTTCGCCGATCCCGTCACGGGAGAATACGCCGCGCACGCCGAGGACATCCACGTCCTCTGTAAGGTCGAGACGCACAACCATCCCACCGCGATCTCGCCGTACCCCGGCGCCGCGACCGGCGCCGGCGGGGAGATCCGCGACGAGGGCGCCACCGGGCGCGGGGCCAAGCCGAAGGCGGGCCTCACCGGCTTCACCGTCTCGCACCTCCGCCTCCCGGGCGCCGTGCAGCCGTGGGAGAAGGACCACGGCAAGCCCGGCCGCATCGCCTCGGCGCTCGACATCATGATCGAGGGGCCGCTCGGCGGCGCCGCCTTCAACAACGAATTCGGTCGCCCCGCCCTCACCGGCTACTTCCGCAGCTTCGAGGCCGAAATCCCCGCCGCCCCCGGCACGCCCGCCCCCGAGGGCGCCACCGAGCTCCGCGGCTACCACAAGCCGATCATGCTCGCCGGCGGCCTCGGCAACATCCGCGCCGACCACGTCCAGAAGGGGGCCATCGAGCCCGGCGCCAAGCTCGTCGTCCTCGGCGGGCCCGCCATGCTCATCGGCCTCGGCGGCGGCGCCGCCTCGTCCGTCGCAACCGGGTCCGGGCAGGAGGACCTCGACTTCGCCAGCGTCCAGCGCGACAACGCCGAAATCCAGCGCCGCTGCCAGGAGGTGATCGACCGCTGCTGGGCCCTCGGCGACGCGAACCCGATCGCGTTCATCCACGATGTCGGTGCCGGCGGCATTTCCAACGCGCTGCCGGAACTGGTCAACGACGGCGGGCGGGGCGGACGCTTCGAGCTGCGCGAGGTCCCGAGCGACGAGCCGGGCATGAGTCCGCTCGAGCTCTGGTGCAATGAATCCCAGGAACGGTACGTCCTCGCGATTCCCGCCGGACGCATGGACGCCTTCGCCGCGCTCTGCGCGCGCGAGCGCTGCCCCTACGCCGTCGTGGGCGAGGCCACCGCCGAGCGCCGGCTGGTCCTCAACGATCGTCACTTCCGCAACACCCCGATCGACCTGCCGCTGGAGGTGCTGCTCGGCAAGCCGCCGCGCATGCACCGCCGCGATTCGACCGTCGCGCGCGCGCTGCCGCGGCTCGACCTCGGCGGGCTTGAGGTGCCCGAGGCCGTCCGCCGCGTTCTGGGTCACCCCACGGTCGCGGACAAATCGTTCCTCATCACCATCGGCGATCGGTCCGTGACCGGGCTGGTGGTGCGCGACCAGATGGTCGGCCCGTGGCAGGTGCCGGTGGCCGATTGCGCGGTCACGGCGGCCAGCTTCGACGTGTTCACCGGCGAGGCGATGGCGGTCGGCGAGCGCACACCCACGGCGATCCACGACGCGGCGGCCTCGGCCCGCCTCGCGGTCGGTGAGGCGCTGACCAACCTCGCCGCCGCCTTCGTCCCCGACCTCGGCCGCGTCAATCTCTCGGCCAACTGGATGGCCGCGCCCGCACTCCCGGGCGAAGGTGCGGCGCTGTATGCGGCGGTTCGGGCGGTCGGCCTCGAACTGTGCCCGACCCTCGGCATCACCATCCCGGTCGGGAAGGATTCGATGAGCATGAGCACGGTCTGGCGCGACGGCGAGCGCACCCGGCGGATGTCGGCACCGGTGTCGCTCATCGTCTCTGCCTTCGCCGCCTGCGCGGATGTACGCCGTTCGCTCACGCCGCAGCTCCGGACGGGCGCGGGGGAAACCGCGCTGCTCCTGATCGACCTCGGCCGCGGCCGCAACCGCGTCGGTGGCTCGATCCTCGCCCAGGTCGTGGGGCAGACCGGCCGCACCGCGCCCGATTTGGATCACCCGGGAGACCTGAAGTCCTTCTGGACCGCGATCCAGCAACTCAACCAAGAGGATCGGATCCTCGCCTACCACGACCGCTCGGACGGCGGACTGCTCGCCACGCTGGTCGAGATGGCCTTCGCGGGCCGCGTCGGCCTCGACCTCCTGCTGGGCGCCCCGCTCCTGCTCAGCGGCGCCGACGGGGACGGATCGCCGCGCGCCTCCGCCCTCGCGGCACTCTTCGCCGAGGAACTCGGCGCCGTCCTGCAGGTCCGGACCGCCGACCTCCCCGCCATCATGTCCGTCCTGCGCCGCGGCGGCCTCGGCGTCTGTTCCCACGTGCTCGGCACGCTGAACGACGACCACCGCCTGCGGATCCGCACGCTCGAGCATGTTCTCCTCGATGAAGACCTCTTCGCGCTGCGCGAGGTCTGGTCCGACGTGACCCGGCGCATCGCCGCTCTGCGCGACAACCCGGCCTGTGCGGAGGCGGAGCACGCGCACCGGCTCGACCGCGCGGATCCGGGCATCAGCCCGAAGCTCACCTTCACCCCGACGGCACCCGCAGTGGTGAGCTCGGGCACCCGGCCCGCGCTCGCGATCCTGCGCGAGCAAGGCGTGAACGGCGAGGTGGAGATGGCGGCGGCGTTCGACCGCGCGGGCTTCCGGGCGCTGGACGTGCACATGACGGACATCCTCGCGGGCCGCTTTTCACTCGAGAGCGTGCGCGGCCTCGTCGCCTGCGGCGGCTTCAGCTACGGCGATGTCCTCGGCGCGGGTGAGGGCTGGGCGAAGAGCATCCTCTTCAACCCGCGGGCCCGCGGGGCGTTCGCGAGCTTCTTCGCGCGGCCGGAAACCTTCGCGCTCGGCGTGTGCAACGGCTGCCAGATGATGAGCAACCTCCGCAGCATCATCCCGGGCGCAGGCCACTGGCCGCGCTTCGTGCAGAACGAATCGGAACGGTTCGAGGCCCGGTTCTCATCCCTCCGCATCGAGCCGAGTCCCAGCGTGTTCTTCGCCGGCATGGCCGGGTCCGTCATCCCCGTGGCGGTGGCGCACGGCGAGGGCCGCGCAGAATTCGCGGACGCGGCGGCGCTCGCGGCCTGCGATGCCTCCGGGCTCGTGGCGGCGCGATTCGTGGACCACCACCACCAGCCGACCGAACGGTATCCGTTGAACCCCAACGGATCGCCGCGCGGCATCACCGCGCTGACCACGGAGGGCGGGCGCGTCACCATCCTGATGCCGCATCCCGAGCGCGTGCACCGGAACGTGTCCCTGAGCTGGCGTCCCACCGCCTGGACCGCGGAGGAGAGCCCGTGGATGGAGCTCTTCCACAACGCCCGCCGCTGGGTGGGCTGAGGGCGGTCGCATCGGGCTCGCCCTGCGGCCCGCCTGCTGTCAGGGTTTGACTGCGGTCCGGTCAGGGCGATCCGCCGGGCCGACGCCCGCCATGCCCGCCGCCGCTCCTCCGCCCCCGGCCCCCGCGCCCGCCGCTCGGCGGAGCAACCGCCCCGGTCTTCGTCGCCCGCGGCGTCACCCGCGTGTTCCGCTCCGGCGAGGCCGAGGTTCACGCCCTGCGGGGGATCGATCTCGAACTCTACCCCGGCGAATTCGTCGTCCTGCTCGGCCCCTCCGGCAGCGGCAAGTCGACCCTGCTGAACATCCTCGGCGGGCTGGATGTGCCGACGGCTGGCACCGTGCGCTTCCGCGACCATGACCTGACGGCGTGGGACGATGCGGCGCTGACCCACTACCGCCGCGAGCATGTGGGGTTCGTCTTCCAGTTCTACAACCCCCGCTGGAGGAGACCGGTGGCCCGACCTTCAAGGACATCTCGGGCGGGCGCCTGCCCGGCCTTTCGCGCTGGGCGGCCTCGGCCGGAGCGGAGTTCACGCGGCCGTCGCGGGTTCCCGGCGTCGTCGGCGAGTGGGTCCTCGGCGTCGACGCCTCCTACCGGAGTTCATTCTCGTCCAGCCCAACCCCTTCCCGTTACCTCAACATTGCCGGTTACACCGTGGCAAACGCCCGCATCGGCATCCGCACCAGCCGCCGCCTTGAGCTCTACCTGTGGGCACGGAACGTGCTCGACCGTGACTACTTTGAGCAACTCCTTCCTGCCGGCGGGAACGCGGGGCAGTACGCAGCCGTCCTTGGCGATCCCCGGACGGTCGGCGTCACACTGCGGTTCGAGTACTGAGGCATCGCCAGGCAGACCCGACGCGCGGAGGGGACCCGACCACGGTCCGCTCCCCCCATGGCTTTCCCCGCCTCCCCGCATTCTTGCCTTCTCTCGAACCGCTAAACTGCGTAACGTCTACCCCGATCCGGCTCACCGGATCGACTTCGCCTCCACTCACGAAGTGACCTCTACCACCATGCACCAAACCCTCCCTTCCTCCCTTCGGCGTTGGCTCGCTGCCGCCGTGGCGGCCGCCGCGGCCGCCGCCGCCCAAGGCCAGAATGCCGCCAGTACCGCGGCCGGCAACGCCGCCACCGCTGCGACGCCAGCCAAGGCCGCGTCCTCCGCGCCGCTCCAATTGCAGGAGGTCGAGGTCCTCGGCAGCCGCATCCGCCAGACCGAGTCCGTCGGGCCGTCGCCGGTCAGTGCCTACGACCGTGACTACATCCGGTCGACCGGCGCGATGACGCTGGCGGACTTCCTCAACTACCTCCCGCAAAATTACTCCGGCATCTCCTCCGGCCGCGGCAGCGCCCCGAACGAGTACAACCCGGAGTTCGGCCAGCGCACCGAGACGACCAGCCCGGCGTTCAACCTGATCACCGGCAGTTCAGCCGCACCGCCCGCGCAGAGCGGCGTCTCCGGCGTCTCGCTCCGCGGTCTCGGCTCCGGCTCGACGCTCGTCCTCGTCGACGGTCGCCGCGTCGCCCAGTCCGGCGCAGGCAACCGTTCGACGGACTCCCGCCAGGGCTTCGTGGACCTCAACACCATCCCGCTCGGCATGATCGAGCGGGTCGAGGTCATCACCGACGGTGCCTCCGCCCTCTATGGCGCGGACGCCGTGGCCGGGGTGATCAACATCGTCCTCAAGAAGAACTACGTCGGCAATGAACTGACCACGACCTACAAAGGCACGTGGCACGGCGGCGCCCGCGAGCGCGGCGCCACGGTGACCTCCGGCTTCGTCGAGGGCCGCCTCCGCGGCACCGTCACGGTCGACTACTACGACCGTTCCGACCTGAAGGCCAGCCAGCGCCGGTTCTCCAAGAACCAGAACCACCGCGGCTTCATCAAGGGTTTCAACAACAACACCAACACTCCGGTCAGCGGCGTCGATCTGCGCCTCAACTGGGGCTACCCGGCTCTGGTGCAGGCCCGCACCGGTACGCTGACGGGCATGTCCGTAAGCGGACTGAACACGCCGCTGGCCCTCGTTCCGGAGGGCTCGGGTCAGACGCCGTCGCTCACGAGCTTCATCCCGGTCGGCCCGACCAGCTACAATGCCACCACCGGTGCACCGGTGTTCACCGCTTCCGGTGTCCGTCGCGGCAACACCGCCAACTTCCTTGACCTCGTCTCCCCCTCGGAGCGCAAGGGAGCAAACGCCACGCTGTCCTACGAATTTGCCTCTGGCGTCGAGGCCTACGTCCGCGTCGGCAAGACCGACACCCAGGGTCTTTACTCGACGCAACCCCCGGTCTCATCGGCTGCCGCGAGCACGGGCTTCGGCAACGTCGCCACCATCGTCCCCGCCGCCTTCAATCCGTTCGGGCAGGATGTGCTGGTCGGCATGATCCACTACGAGTTCGGCTCCGTGACCCAGAAGACGCACACGATCGCGGAAAACGCCCTCGTCGGCGTTCGCGGTAACCTCGGCGCCTCGTGGCGCTGGGACCTCGGGCTGGGCTGGCAGAATCAGGACTTTTCGCAGCGCACCCGCGACTTCAACACGCTCGCCATCACCGCTGCGCTCGCCAACCCGGACCCGGCGCTGCGCCTCAATCCCTTCATCGACGCCCGCGCCTCCAGCATCAGCCAAGCTGCCATCTATGAGCGGATGGCCAACTACAACACGCTCGACACGACCTCTGAACTCACATCGCTCGACCTGACCTTCGACGGCGACGTCATCGACTGGTGGGGCGGCACGATCAAGATGGCCACGGGCGTCTCCAGCGATCGCGCCAAGAATTCCAGCCTCGGCGTCACGTTCAGCCAAGCCGTCACGCCGGTCGCGACCACCACCCAGGCTCTGGGCGCACGCACCAGCCTTGCGGGCTTCGCGGAGCTCTCCGTTCCCATCTTCGGCCGCAAGAATGCGCGGCCCCTGCTCCAGCGCCTCGAACTCCAGCTCGCGGGGCGCCATGAGGACCGCGATTCCGCCGGCAGCGCCAGCATTCCGAAGATCGGTCTTTCGTGGGTGCCGGTTCTCCCGGTTCTCATCCGCGGCAGCTACTCCGAGGGCTTCCGCGCGCCGGGTCTGACCGAGTACCAGGTCACCGGCACGCCGTTCACCTCCACGCTCACCGACCCGCGCCGCACGCCGGCGTCGACCACCGGCGTCAGCGTGACGCGCGGCGCCAATCCCGGCATCCAGCCCGAAACCTCCACCAACGAGTTCTACGGCCTCGTCTTCGAGCCGCAGTTCGCCAAGGGCCTGAACGTCTCGGTCAACTACTACCGCACGATCCAGAACAACGTCATCCAGGTCGTCAGCGCGCAGAACATCGTGAACAACGAGGCCGCCTTCCCCGGCCGCGTCGTCCGCGCGACCCCGGATCCGGTGGTGGACGTGCCGCTCGGGCAACCGGGCCGGCTTGTTTCCGTGGACACCACGCTCGTGAACTTCGGCGAGGTGCGCAACGAGAGCATCGACTACACGGTCGAGTACGGCATCCCGTCCCAGCGCCTCGGCCGCTTCACCGTCAATGCGACGGCCTCCAACACGCTCGCCGCCATCCGCAACGTCCGCCCGGGTCTGCCGGAACTGGACGACGCGGGCGACACGTTCTCGCCGCCGAAGTGGAAGCTCAATGCCGCGGTGTTCTGGCAGAAGGGCCCGTACTCGGCGTCGGTGTTCGCGACGTTCCTCGACAAGTTCAACTCGAACCGCTCGGGCAACAACCTGACCTTCACCTCGGCGGCTGGATTCGTGTACTATGGAATCCCGTCGCAGACCAAGGTCGACGTGCGCGGCGCCTACGAATTCCGCAACGGGTTGGTCCGCGGCTTCGGCAAGGGCCTGCGGATCAGCGGCGGCATCGGCAACGTCTTCGACGAGGAGCCGCCGTTCTCGGACACCGTCTTCGGCTTCAACGGCGCGCTGCACAGCGCCTTGGGCCGGACCTACGAGGTCTCGATGTCGCTGCCCTTCTAAACGGGTCACCCCGCTAACCAGCGGAGACGCCCGCCGCAGTCGGCGGCGATCGTGTCCCGGTCTGAGCCTCACCCCGAGAAGCCCCCTCCTCACCGAGGGGGCTTCTTGCTCCCCAGACCTCGCGCTCGCGGCGCGGTATCGTCCGCTGATGCGCACCACCGAGGGGCTCTTGGCTGTCTGGGCCGTTCGGCTCCGCGGCCCCCCCCCCCCCCCCCCCCGGGAACGTCAGGGGCGTACCGGCATCGACGCATGCCGAATCGCTGCGCCGGTCGCACACCCCTTCGGCAATTGCCGCGTCCCGCAGGTCACCCGGCCCTTCGAACGTGCGGATCCGGTGCTCGACGCCCCTAGAACTTCAGGGGCACGCGAATCCGGGTCTCGACGGCGCGCCCCGACTTCACGGCCGGCAGGAAAAGCCAACCGCCCAAGGCGCTTTCCAGCGCCGCGCGCGTCTCCGCCGCCGGGCTCGGGTCGAGGCTGACCCCCGAGACCATCCCGTTCGGAGCCACGGTCAGCGTCGCGAGCACGGACGCCGGCAGCCCTTCCTTCTCTTCCAAGAGGGGCGGAATCTGCAGGAACGGCTGCGCCGCCCGGTCGCCACCCGCGTTCTCCCGCAGCCACGCCGCGACCGCCAGCGCGAGGGCCTGCTCCTCGCGCCGCCGATGGAACGGCGCCACCTCACCCGAGAGATTGGTCTTGAGTTCGATGCCCTCCGAAAAGAGCTGCCAATAGAGGCGCTGATCCGATCCGTCGCCGCCCGGAGCCGGCGCGCGACCGGAGAAACGCTGCGGACGGGTCGTACGCACGGTGAACTCCACATACTCCGTCTCCTCGGCCCGCAACGCACCGATCTTCTGGAGCCGCAGGGTCGGCATCCCCGGCTTCCCGGTCGCCGACGCCAGCAGGTCCTCGCAAATGACGAGGAGGTACGCGTCCGGGACGTCCGCCTCGGCCGTGACCTCGACGGACACCTTGATGTCCTGCGCCTGGATCTGCTGCATGCTCAGATCCGCCAAGCCATAGCGCGTGCGCTCGATCACTTGGGGATCAAGCTGGGCCCGGACCGGATGATAACGCGCCGCCCGCGCGACCTGCAGGGGCGCGAGGGCCGGGAGGGTCTTGAGCCCGCCCGCGATGCTGACCACGGCACGGTCCTTCGCGGCGTCCACCACCGGATGCATGGCGTTCTGATGCTCGGCCGACAGAAGCGTGGGATGCAGCGGCGGACCGAGTGCCAGCGCCCGCGATCCGAGTCCCAGGCCCACGAGAAGCACGGCCAAGACAGCGACCGAGGAAGGACGCGCAGCAAGTCGATGAACGGGGGAAACGGAGGCTGTCATCGTGAATCGTGATGAGGTGGGTGACGGCGAGCGGAAGCGGGGCTGCGTTCTCCCGTCGTCGTTGGGGGGTTCCGGCTGGCCGCGAAGGTAACGGGGGCTTGCTCCGTTCACGGCCGGGCACGCCTCGATCATGCCGGGAAGACGAGGGCGGGAAAGCGAAAAGACATCCGCACCGCGAGGGCCACCGCCCGTGACGCGGGAAGAGCGCTGCAGTTCTCCCCGACGCGCCCGCGGCCGACCCAGTTGGGGTCGGCTCCGCCGACGCCGGTCCACGCTTCGTCGGTTCGAGGTTCGTCGGTTCGAGGTTTGGCGGTTCGAGGTTTGGCGGTTCGGGGTTTGCCGGTTCATGCTTTGCCGGTTCACGCTTTGCCGGAGTCGCCCGCGCAGGCGCGATCGTCAAAAGCGTTGCCCCGATAAGGCAGCCGTGGCTTGCTCGGTCCATGCGGTTCGCCCTTTCCCTTGTCGCCGGGGCCGTGGTCTGCGCCGGCTGGTTTCCGGCCCTCGTGCGGGCGCAGGACTTCACCCGGGAACTTTCCCCGGACGAACAGGCCGCCATCGGCCTGGCAAAGCTCACGCCCGCGGAACGCGCCGCCCTCGTCGCTGCGGTCGAGCGTTACCGCGAACGCGCCGGCTCGCCCTCCCCCGGCAACGCCGACCAAGCGGGGGCTGCGGTGTCAGGTGGCGACAGCGCCGCTCCCCGGACCGCCTCCGCTCCGGCGAGCCCGGACTCCGCCGCGGCCAAGCCGGGTACGTCCGCAGTCGCCACGGCTGGACGCACCGTGCGCTCCTGGATCCCGTTCCTCAAGGACGACGGCGCGAAGCCCGCCCCGCCCAAACCCGCTGCGCCCGCCGCATCGGACGAAGTGGTGACCCGGTTGAAGGACAACCTGCGCTCGTTCAGCGGACGCCGCTCCTTCATCCTCGAGAACGGCGACGTCTGGGAGATGGACGAGCCCGGCACCTACAGCGGCCCGGTCCTGAAGTCACCCGAAGTCATCGTGCGTCCCGGGGTTCTCGGAACGTACGTCCTGAAGGTTCCGGACGCTGCGCTCCGGGTCCGGGTGCGCCGCGCCGGCCCGCGCTGAACGCGCGGGCTGCGGCGCTGCTCACGCGGACCGCTTCGGCACCGGCACCTTCGGGCAATGCAGTGACCGCGCCGTCGCGCCGTTATTCCGACGCCGAAGGTGCCCGCGCGCCGGACGCGCGGGCGGAGGGCGGAGGGGTTACTGTGGGGGGAAAGTACTTCGTGAGGAAGCGCTCCACGGCGCCGTAGTAGCCGAACGCCGTTTCCTCCTTCTCGAAGCCGTGACCCTCAGCGTCCTCGATGAGCGAGGCGTATTCCTTGCCGTGTTTCTTGAGCTCGCGTTCCAGGACCTCCCAGTGCTCGAACTCCACGCGGGGATCGTTGCGACCGTACGCGTGCATCGTGGGAATCCGGATGCTGGCCACGTGTTCGACCGGCGAACGTGCCGCCAGCACGGCGGGGTCGTTGCCCACCGCCCGTTGCAGCCAGGCACCGGCGACGCTGTTCCCGATCAGGTCGTAACGCGTGATCAGGCGCAGGTCGGAGACGCCGACGTAGTTGACAGCCACACGGTAGAGTTCCGGGGTGAAGGTGGCTCCAGCCAGCGCGGCGTAACCGCCATAGCTGGCGCCGACGATCCCCACCGTATCGGCCGAGGTATGTCCTGCGGCGATCGCCCACTTGACCGAGTCGGTGAGGTCATCCTGCATCTTCGCCCCCCACTCGCCGAATCCGGAGCGCTCGAAGTCCCAGCCGTAACCCCCGGACCCGCGGAAATTCGGCTGCAGCACGGCGTAACCGCGACTGGCGAAGAACTGGACCTCCGGATTGAAACCCCACGTGTCACGGATTCCGAAGGGACCGCCGTGGGGCATCACGAGGAGCGGCACCCGCTCCTTCTCGCGTCCGAGCGGCTTGGTCAGGTAGCCGTGGATCTTGAGGCCATCCCGCGCCGTGTAGACGATCGGCATCATCGACGACATCTGCTCCGGCTTGATCGCCGGCCGCGCCGCGGTCACCGCCTGCAGGCGCAGGCCCGCCGCGCTCATCTCGACCAAATAGTACTGTCCCGGATCCCGGTCGGAGAAGGCCCGGATGATGAAGCGCTTCTCATCGTCCGCCATCGAGGTCACGAGCAGCAGATGGCGCGGGAACTGGCCTTGGATTGAGTTCATGATCGCGGCCCACTGCGGATCGATCCAGTGCGTGCGCAGCAGCACGTCCTCGTAAACGACGCCGAGCAGGCGGTCGCGCTTCGGCGACATCAAGGCCCGGCGGATCATGCCGGCGGGCGGGCTGAAGACGTCGGCGGTGAATTCGCCCTTGGTCACGTCGAAGGCCCGCAGAACGCCGCGGTCCTCGGTCGTCTGGTCGATGATGTACGCGGTGTTGCCGGAGTCGAGGAGCCCGGCGATTTCCCAGCGTTCCTCAGCGGCGGGGAAGGACTTGACCGTGCGCCACGGCTGATCGTTGCGCTGACGGATGCGGAACAGCCGCGTCGCTCCCTCCAGTTCGGTGGTCATCCGCTGCACGGCGTTGCGGTCGAAGAAGCCCGCGCTGACGCCGCGGTCGAGACCGACGACCGGAGAGCGGCGGCCGGTCTTGACGTTGACGCGATAGATGCTCGGGGTGGGGTTGCGCGGAGCGCTCGGGTTGATGCGGCGCGCATCGCTCTCCTCGGTGAAGCCGGAGATAAGAATGTGATCATCGCTCGCGGGGAAGCGGTCGACGAGGTTGCCGAAGAACAGCGAGAAATCGTCCTTCGTGCGGCGCGGCTCGAGGATGCGCTTCAGACCGCGCCCCTGCAGGTCGACGGACGCGAGCAACGGCACCTCATGGCCGGCGATGGCGGACGTGAAGAGCAGGCGATCCGAGCCCTTCCAGAACACGCCGCGGATGTTCTCGTCCTTGAAGTGAACCGGGACGGTGACGTTGCCCGTCGCGAGGTCCTTCACCGCGATGCTGTAGCGGCCCTGATTCGGCGCGATCATCGCGACCTTGGTGCCGTCGGGTGAGATGACGACGGTCTCGATCGACTGCTGGTCGAAGAAGATGTTCATCGGCAGCAGTTCGCGGGCGCGAACCTCGACCTCGGGGAGAGGCACGCGCGTCTCGGCGGTGGCGGGGAGGACGCTGAGCGCTGACGCCGCCGCGGCGAGGAGCCAACGGTGGGCGGACGAAGCGCTGGCGCGGGGATGGAAGAGCTTCATGCCCCAACGGTGCGAAGTGGACGCGATTTTGCAGCACGAAAAAGGCCGGGGCCCGAAGGCCCCGGCCAAAACCGGATCGGACCGGTCGCCGAGGCGACCGGAGGACGATCACGCTGCCTTAGAACTTGTAGCGCGCATCCACGAAGAAGAAGCGGCCAACCGGGTCGTAGGCGTTGATGTCGCGGCTCTGATTGCCTTCAGAGGCGATGAACGGCGGATCGACGTTGAAGACGTTGTTCGCGCCAAGGTTCACGGACAGGCCATCCAGCCAGCGGTTCTTGGAACCGGAGAAGCTATAACCCGCCTGGAGGTCGACGGTGCGGTAAGCCTTGACGGACGGCTCATTCGGGGTGGCAACGTCGGTGACGCTCGGGATCGCGACCAGATTCACACCGGCGTTCCAGCTCTTGTAGCGCCAGCTGACCTGCGCGTAGGCGCGCCAGCGGGCATAGAGGCTGGAGCCGGAGTAGGAATCGGCGTAGTCAAACGGAGCCTGCGTCGGGAGACTCTGAATATTGTAGTCATTCAGGTACACCGCCGAGACGCGTCCCGTGAGGACGCCCCAGGACTGCGTGTCGTGGGTGTAGGAGACCTTGACGTCGGCACCGGACTGCCAGACACCGGCGATGTTCACCAACTGGTTGGTGATCCACACGGAGTCGGACGGACGGCTGGACAGCTGGCCGGGGCTCGTGACCGGAGCGCCCGTGCCGAAGTAGGTTTCGCCCGCGGCGCTCTCGCCGAAACGGACCAGCGGGGCGTAGGGGGAGGCCGGACCGAACTGCTCGACCGAGCTCACGATGAGCGAGGACGAGATGCTCGAAATGAGGTCACGCTCATCGATGTTGAACCAGTCGATCGAGACCTCGAGGCCCTTCAGCTTCTTCATCGGCGACCAGACGACACCAGCGGTCCAGTTACGCGACTGCGACGGATTCAGCTTCGGGTTCGAACCGGAGGACGAACGGTACTGGCGGGAGCCCGTGGTGGTGCCCAGCGCCTGACCGGTCGTGCTGTAGCGGAAGATATTGACGCCGGCCGTGAAGCCCTGCGAAACCGGACCCGTGAGGTCGAACAGCGTCGGGGCGCTGAAGGACTCCGAGTAGGTGCCGCGGACGGCGAATTCGTCGTTGAAGGGCAGCCAGCGGAGGCTGTACTTCGGCACGAACGGGTCGGACGTCAGGCTGTAGAGCTCTTTGCGCGCGGCGATCGAGAGATCGAGCACGTTGAAGCCCGGGCGGGAGTTGGCCTTGTCGAAGATCGGAACGCGCACCTCGGCGAAGAAGCCGTCGGTGTTCGAGTTCGCGGAGTAGGGCTGACGCGGGGTGGCCTGGAGCCAGCCACCACTCCGGTCGTAGCGGTCGTTGGTGAAGGACAGCGACTCGCGGCGGGTGTCGGCACCGAGGGCCGCGGAAACCGGACCGCCGGGGATGTCGAAGAGCTCGCCGGTGACGCGGGCGTCGAAGCCGATGAGTTCGCTCTCATAGTCGCGGAAGCTGGTGCCGATGAAGCCGGCGACGACGCCAGGCGCCTGATTGCGCGCGAACGGATTGTAGGTTCCGTTGTTCACGGCAGCGGTGTAGGCGGCCGCGTCGATCAGGTTATCGTTGCGGAAGTTGCTCACCGTGCGGTTGAAGTTGGACGCCACCTCGTAGTTCCAGGTGCCGACCAGCGGACCCTTGAAGCCGACCACGCCACGGGTCGCGACCGTCTCGTTCTTGTAGATACGCGGATTGGTGACGAAGCGATTGCGGGCGGTGACGGTGACGTTGAACGGATTGGAGGGCGTGGCACCCGTGACGTTGCCCGCGACGGGCTGGGCGTTCAGCACGGACTCCGAGCCGGTCGCCGAGTAGATGAAGTCGGCGAAGAGCGTCGTCTTTTCGGTGAGGCGGTGGTCGATCGCGGCGACCACGCTGCGGCGCTGGGCCTTGATCAGCATCGTCGGGTAGGACGCGAGATCGAAGAACTGCTGCGCACCCGTCTGGTCGAGCGGACCGCGGTAAATGCCCTGCGCCACCGCCTGTTCCGGCGTGAGGTCGAGGTTCAGCGGCGGAGCGTTCAGGCTCGGGTTCAGGTAGTACCACACGGTCCCGATGTTCACGACACCGGCGTAGGTCGGCGTGCGGAAGATCCCACGGGCCCACGGACGCTCATTTTGGATGAGCGGATCGCTCTTCTTCCACTCGGTGGAGATGGTGATCTGGGTCTTGTCCGTACCGGCGCCGAACACACCAAAGTAGCTGCGCTCCCGGTAGTTGCCGTCATTCGGGCTGAAGCCGTAACGGCCGCCGACCTCGGCGCCGCGGTAGTTCGTCTTCAGGATGACGTTGACCACGCCCGACACGGCGTCAGAGCCGTACGTCGCGGACGCGCCGTCCGAAAGGATCTCGAGGCGTTCGACCGCGGAGATTGGGATCAGGCTGACGTCGACGAAGTTCGCGCCGCCGCTCGCCGTCACCGGCGAGACCGCCGCACGGCGGCCGTTGATCAGCACGAGGGTCGCGCGGTTGCGCAGCGAGACCGCCGAGCCACCGTTCGACGAACCGGAGGAGATGTTGCCGTTGTCGGAGCCAATGTTGTTCGCGCCGTAGAAGAAGGGCTCGGTCTTCTTGAGGACCTGGAGGAGGTCGTTGGAAACGCCGGAGTTCTTGATGTCGACCGACGTGATGACCGACACCGGGATCGCCGGGGTGTCGGCCGCCATCGGGATCAGCGAACCCGTGACGACGAACTTTTCGAGTTGAACCTCCTCGTCTTCCTTCTTGGGAGACGAGTTGGCCGGGGCGGTTTGCGCGTAGGCGCTCAGCGAGCTCAATACTCCCAGACCCAATGCGAGGGTAAAGGAGGACCGAGCCTTCGTACGGAGACGAGGGATCATGGTGGTGTGGTTATGGTTGAGTGTGACTATCATGGAGCCACTTGGGCACTCCGCACACTAATTGAACGATAGTAACCCAAACGCCTCTGTCATGTGACAGCGAGCGATTTTCCACGTTTTCGTGAAATTATCGCCGGCTTTTGCTAGGGATTAGCTTTAGGGAAGCCGAGGTACTGGTCCACAATCCACTTGGTCTTCTCCAAAGTGTCAGCGTGCGGCGGCGCGTTCCACGCAAAGAAGGTCTCGTACGCGAAGGACGGCAAGAGAAAGGTCAGCGCGACACTCAGGAGAAGGACCCGGCCCAAGCGGCTCGGAATCGCGGACAGTAGCGTGGCGAGGGCAAAGGGCATCAGGAGCAGCACGGGGATCGTCGTCTTTAGCCCCCAGGGGTTGAGGTGCCCGAGATACACCAAACTCATCGCGACCAAGACCACGAGGAAGGACATCGCCGCCCACCAGGTCAGGCGTCCACACCACGCGAGGCCGACCAGCACGACCGCGATGAAGACGTATTCGCGTCCGGCCGAAATCGCCCAGTAGGCAGCGTTGTTGTTAACTGTCAGGATGTTCTGGAATCCATCCTGCAGCGTCTTGCCGGCAAAGAAGGCCACCGCCTGAAATCCCAACACGGCGGCCAAGCCCAGTTGCAGGGCAAAGGCGAGGCCTTCCTTCCGGAACCATGCCCACCGGAATCGCTCCTGGAACTGCAAGACTCCGAACAACGCGATGGCGCCGAGACCAAAGAGCGCAAAGGGGAGACCGCCCATCAGGAAACCCACCAGCAACGGCCACGGGGCCCGGTCCACCGTCCGCACAAAGGGGAGAAACAGGGCCAAGCCCACCGCTCCCGCCGCGAGTTGCGACGGCGCCCAATTCCACATGCTCACCGTGTTTTGAACTTGGAAGGGGAAGAACGCGTAGAACACGCCGTCGTAGTGCGGTCCCAAGGGCGGGATCTCTCCGCGCCGGTACGACTCAAGGAAGAACTCGCCGCCACCCCAGGTTGGCACGAGCAGGAGGGCCAGACTCGCCGCTCGCTCCGAGAGGGGTCGCGGTTCTCCGCGCCACAGCTGGGGAACCGCACCGAGCACGAGCACCATCGCCCACAGGAGGAGGACGAGGCTGCTGACGCTGAGCAGCCCGGCAAGCACCCGCGCGGTCGCATCCGGCGAGTAGTTCGGCCGGAACCAGTGGAGCGGAGTCGCCGCGATCATCGGCGGGAGGTAGGGAAGGTAGTAGTAATTAAGCCGATACTGCATCGGAATCGGCGCATCCGGCTCCCGGTCATCAAAGAGAAATCCCGACGCCCGCGGGGCCACCGGGTCCTGGTAGAGGGAGAGCAGCACCGACCGGTGCTTCGCCCAGTCCCCAAGGAAGGAGTCACCGTGGTAGAGCTTCGAATGCGACAGGACGAGGAAGACCACCAAGGTCAGGACCGCCCAGCCGTTGACCGTGACCGGTGAAAAAAGCCCCGCCTCCCGCATCCGCGGAACGCGTCGCAGTGCCACCCACGTGCCCGCGATGAGGGCAATCATCCCGCCCGCTTTCCAAGCGACGCCGAGGGTCAGCGTCATCATGTAGAGCGCAACCAGCGCCGCCACCGTCCACACCAAGCCTCGATACAGGCGCAGCAGGGTCTCCGACCCCAACTCCAGCCGGAAGCTCATTTCTTCTCGAAGACGCCGACGATCCACGCGCCACCGACCCGGAACCCGCCTCGGAGGCGGCGGAACGCGGCGAAGAGCCTGGCCAGGTCACGCCCCGTCTTGAAGCGATCGGGATGTGAATCGATGTCCGCCGCCGAGCGTCAGCTGAGGAGTTTCTTCAGCCAGGGGTTCCAGATCGGATGCCAGGGACACCGCACCGCCACGATCGCCCGACCGCCGGGACGCAGCACGCGGTGGGCCTCCGCCACCAGGGCTTCCTCCTCCACGCAGTGCTCCAGAAGATCGATCATCAGCACGCAATCCAGCGAGCCGTCTGCGTACTCCAGTCGGCTGGCATTGCCCAGCTTCACCGAGGCTGGATCCAACCCAGCCGCGCTCAGATACTCGCGACCTTTGCGCACGAGCTCAGGATTAAGGTCCACTCCTTCGATGCGATAACCCAAGCGCCCGAGATGGAGCAGGAGCGGCCCGGAATTGCACCCGATGTCCAAGAGGGTGTCCCGTCCGGGAAACACGCCCGACCGACGCAACATACCTTCCAGGGCTCGCTTGCGGAGGCGGTGCCAAACCCGTTCGGAGAGGGTTCCCGCCCTCTCAGCTTGGACCAGATCGTACGTCAAGGTCAGCTCAGACTTTCCATGCAGGGGAGGGATAGGCGCTCCGGATTCAGCCTTGTGAACCGTCCCCTCAGACTCCGACGGGGAGTGTGGGAGAATGGCCGAGTCAATCGCGGAGATGGGCTGCATCGGAGACACGTCCCTCTCATATCGTCCTGATCCGCTGGAACCTGAACCGGCATTCATTCGGTCAATACCCGAGTTCCAGCGCCGCCCGCACCACGGGTGCGAGCCGCCCCGCCAGCCGCCCTTGGCCAGCCGGGTTGGGATGGCATTGGTCCGTCGTCCATGCCCCGATCTGCTCTCCACTCGCCTCCGCCGCGCTCCAGTCCGCGAAGTGATCCACAAGCCACACGCCACGCTCCACCGCAACCTCACGGCAGCGCTCCACAAAGGGCTCCAACCGGACGTTGGGGTGCTCCCCCAACCCGTTCCGCTTCGCCTCCCTCCCCCACCGCGGCGCCGTCATGAGCACGGGGACGACCCCCGCCGCCCGGAGACGGTCAACGAGCTGGAGCAGGTTCTCCCGGTAGGCCTCCCCCGTGATCCGCGAGGCCGTCTTGCCCGGATCGACATAGCTGTCGTTCGTCCCGTACATGATCGTCACGAGGTGAGGACGGTGCGCCAGAACGTCCCGCTCCAGCCGGAGGAGCGCCTGATCCGTCCGCTCGCCGCCAATGCCGACGTTGCGGACCGTGACGTCCACGCCGCCGCGCCGGAGTGACCGCTCCAATCGCGCCGCAAAGGTTTCCTCCGCCGTCACCCCGGGTCGCACCGCCTTCGTGATCGAATCCCCCAGCGTCACCACGCGCAGCGGCTCCGCTGACCGGGGGGCGCAGTCCGGGCGCGACCATCGAATCCGCGCCACGAAGGTGGACCCGTCCGCGCCGCGGGTCCGCGAGTCCTTCATGAAAAGCCCCTCCGAAACCGTCACCCACGCTTCCGACTCCGTCACGGCATTCGCCCCGAAGTTGCCGAGCTCCGCGCCGCGCTCCGGCACGACGACGCGCTCGCTCGCCCTCACCACCCGCAGGGCCACCGGATCAACCCGAGCCATGAACAGGGGAGCCCGGTGCCGCATGATATGATCGTTGGCCGCTCCCCGCCGCGTGTACACGAGGTACAGGCCTTCCCGGTGCGTGATCCAGTGAGCCTGCGTGTTGTAACTCCCCAACTCCTCCCCGTCGTCGAACCGCCACGGCTGCGGCTCGGCGAACACCAGTCCGTCGTCCCCCGAGGTCACGTACGCGCGAAGGTCGTTGCGCAGGGTCAGGAAGTACTTGCCTCCGAACTGCGCGAGTGAGGGTTCGTGGAGACCGCGCTTAATCGTAAGGCGCAGGAGGGGGCCGACCCTCACGACACGCAGGGTCGTACCGTCGAAGCGGCACTCCGCGACGGCCACGCTGAAGGGCTCGGTCGCGTTCCGGCCGACGTACAGCGGCACGAGGAGCGTACCGTCCGGCCGCGCCAACCACTGCGAGCAGGCGCTGCGGGCAAAGTTGAAGTGCTCGTCGGGCGGCATCTCCAGCACGCGCCAAGGCGTCCAGGCCCCGGAGCCGGGATCCATCACGGCATACACGGTCTGGTGCGCCCGCGGCACATCCTCCAGTTGCGCACCCTTGGGACTGTAACGAACTTGGGCCCCGAGCGCGATCACCCGCCCCGTCGCCGCGTGCCACCCGGGTGTCACGTCGGCCACGCTCAGCGTCACGCCGTCGGGCTGCTGCCGCCATGACAGTGCCGGGGGGCCGACCGGACCCACCCAGTCGCCCTGCAGCACGGGTCGGGTGAGAACATGGAGGCCGGAATAGTAATCCGACACCCGCAGGTGCTGCTGAAGGGTCATCACCATCGACGGCGCCCTGGAGTCCTCGCCAGGCACCGCGACCGCCCGTGGATGGTACCAGAGGAATTGGCCGTCGTCGTGCCGCAAGGCGGTATCCAGCGCGACGCTGAAATCGAGCGGCGCGGCGGCGGGGGCGGCTGCGGTTGCAGGGGCGGGAGCAGGAGCGGAGGCGGAGGCAGGAGCGGGGGCGGGTTCCGTTGTCGCCGCGCCAAGCGCCGACCACGCAGCGCCCGCGACGAGGCCGACCACGCGGAGATCAGGAAGACGAAGGAAGGACATCGGGGAAAAGCACGGGGCGGCGAGGCCTTCGCACCCGGCTCCCAAGGCCGGGCGCGGACCCCACCCACGCTCCCAGTGTGCATCGCGACCCGATGAAGGCGATGCGATTGTCCCTTGCCGCGTCCAAGGGTCTCCCGCCGATCGCAGGCGTCCCGCAGAACCGGATCGGGCCACGCGCGTCGCTCCGTCCGTGCCTCCCGCCCGCCGCCGTCCCCGGGAGCACACCACCGCAGCGCCCGGGACGAGGAGGCCGTCGCCAATTCGCCGCCGATCCCCCGCCGGACGCGGCGGCTCACGATTCGTCGGGACGCAGGCCGACGGGCGATTCACGTTTGCGTCGCATCCCACGTAGCCGCTGACTCTCCATCAACCCGCCCCCCCAAAAATCCATGCCCCGCATCTATCGTGAGACCTTCGACCACGGCCCCGGTGGCTGGTGGGGATTTGCCGGCAATCACCTCGGCTTGCAGCCCCTCGCCTGGCGCCGGGGCACGGTGACCACGCGCAGCCCGTGGTGGATCGACTACAACCACGCGCCGCCCGGCGCGGGCTACCTGCACATGCTGGCCTGCCTCAACGTGCGCGGGCCGTTCTCGGACCACCACCGCGAGGTCGCGGGCCGCAACACCTTCGCCGAGGACGCCTACCCGCTGGACTTCCAAGACGCGTGCCTGCGCGTCCGGGTCCGCGGCGAGGTTCGGCTCCGCGGCGCCCAACTCGTGCTGCTCGTCCAGGGTCGGCAGGGCGCACTCATTTCTGGCTGGCTGCTCACCGGGCAACCGCTGGCCGTCACGCCGCGTTGGTCGGAGCAGGACATCACCCTCACCCCGGATCCGGCGCAGTGGACCTGCCTCGGGTCCCGGCATGATCGCGCCGACTACTACGGCCGCCTCCCGCTCGCCACGATCCTGCGCGACGTGAACGTGAACCTCATGTTCGTGCTCTTCCCCCTGACGGTGACGCCGATGGGCCCGCTCCGCGGCGATCCGCACCGGCTGCGCGCCGGCCGGGACTATCCCGTGTGGACCTCGGACCTGCCGGAGGGCTACGTGGAATTCGACACGGTCGAGATCGCCTTCCGCGGCGACGACCCTCCCCCGGCGCGGGCTGGCCGGACCCGGCGCCGCGCCGACGGCCGGGCCTGAGGCTCCGCGCCACAGCCGCGCCGCATTTGCTCCGCACTGACACCCTCGCCCTCGCCGAAGAACTGGAGCGTTGTAACGCGAATCTGGCCAGCCTGTCGGAGAACCTGGACACCTCCTCGGCCATGGGCCGCATGTTCTTCAAGCTCATGAGCGTTCTTGCCGAGTTCGAGCGGGACCAACTCAGCGAACGCACCACGAACGCCATGACCCACCTGCGGAAGCACAACCGCCGGATTTCGAGCCGCATCCCGTTCGGCTACACCCTATCCGCAGACGGCGAGACCCTCCTCCCGGTCGCCAGCGAGCAGGCTGCCATCCAGACCATGGCGACGCGTCGAAACGCCGGCATGACCCTCGGGGGCATCGCTCGCAGCATGGAAGCCGCCGGCGTGGCTACCAAGCAGGGCGGGAAGTGGACGCCCAAAACAATCTTGGCCATCCTCCGTCGGCAGGAGAAGCTGGCGGCATGAAGCGCAAGAAGCCCAAGAAGCTGCCGTCGGTCAGCAAGTCCGAGGTGAAACGCCTGCCCAAGACAGAAGCCGTGCTGCTGAGGCTGACGAAGGACGACAAGGCCTCCATCGTCGCAGCGGCGAGCAAGCTGCACCTGACCGTCACAGAGTTTCTGACGAAGGCTGGCTTGATGGTGGCAGAGAAGGTCCGGAAGTAGGTCCTAGGGGAAGTCGGTACCCTCAAAAACCCGACGGCATATAGGAGAGTAGGGCTGTGGGAGAACAGGTAGCTTCCAAGCTACTTTCTTTAACCTGCTTCGCAGGCCGCGCCGGCGTGTCTTCTGACTAGAAAAAGTCGTTTTGAAGAAAGTCCTGACCCGTTGCGTCCACCCAACCGGGAACCCAGAGCACCGGGATGGCGTACATATGACCGCAACCCGTCAGCGCAGTGATTGGCGGGCCTGCTGAGGTTCGACCGTCCTCCCTCAGACTAGCAGGCAAGTTTGGGCCGAAGCGGATACGAGTGCGTCTCAGTGGTAGCAGTGGCGCTTCCGCTTGCTCGCTTTGGACATCCCTGCACTTTGAGGGAGCTGTGTGCAAAAGTGTTAGCAAAACGCCCTTCGGCTTGGTCGCTGACCAAAAAGAAGCGCCGCATCTCTCTCGAAATGCGGCGCTTGCTAAAGTGGCGTCCCCACGGGGATTCGAACCCCGGTTCTTACCGTGAAAGGGTAGTGTCCTAACCGGGCTAGACGATGGGGACGCAAAAGGGAGAAGGTAGGCCCCGAAACCCGTCGCGCAAGGCTGTTTTTCAGCCGGGCGGGCCCAGGCATGTCATCGGCCCGAGACGGTACGCGCTGGCACTTCCCGCGTCCGCCCTGGGTCGTTGTCTTCACCCGCACCGCGCCGCCCAGAAATTGGCGTTGGAATCCGGCGCCGCGCGGCATGGACTCTCCGCCGTGTCCTTGAGTTCCTCCGCCATCGTGCGCTCCCTCCCGGCCCACGCGGTCACCACGTTCCCGCACGTGCCTTTCCCGCACGTCGCCTCCGGAAAGGTGCGCGAAATCTTCGATCTCGGCGACGCCCTGCTCCTCGTCGCCTCCGATCGCTTGTCCGCCTTCGATGTCATCCTCCCCGATGGCATCCCGGGCAAGGGCATCCTGCTCACCCAGCTCAGCCTGTGGTGGTTCGAACAAACCCGCGATCTGATCGACAATCACCTGTTCCCCGACCAAGCCGGCGAATTCCAGCGCCGGGGGCTCACCGATCGCGACCTGCAGCTGCGGAGCATGATCGTCCGCAAGCTCACCCCCCTCCCCATCGAATGCGTCGTCCGGGGCTACCTCGCCGGAAGCGGTTGGTCGTCCTATCAGAAGTCGAGCCAGGTCTGCGGTCACGTGCTGCCGCCAGGCCTGCGCCAGGCCGACCTCCTGCCCGCACCGCTCTTCACGCCGACCACCAAGGCGCCCAAGGGTCAGCACGACGCCCCCATGACCGACGCCGAGGGCGTCGCGCTGCTGGGCGCCGAGCGCTTCCACACGCTTCAGCGCCTGAGTCTCGCACTCTACCACCGTGGCCACGATCTCGCCGCCCGCGCCGGAATGATCCTCGCCGATACCAAGTTCGAGTTCGGCACCGACGCTTCCGGAAAGGTGTTCCTCATCGACGAGGCGCTCACCCCGGACTCCTCCCGCTACTGGCCGGCCGAGAGCTACGCGCCGGGGAGTTCACCGCCAAGCTACGACAAGCAGTTCGTCCGCGACCACCTGCTCGCACTCAAGTGGGATCAAACCCCGCCCGGCCCGCGGCTGCCAGCCGACGTAATCCAGCGCACGCAGGAAAAGTACCTCACCGCCGTGGCCCGGTTGGTCGACGGGGCCAGGGCCTGATCGCAAACGCGCCGCCCGCGTTCGAGCCGTCGCCTCGCCCGCAATCACCGCTCGGAACGCTCCGGCGGGTGTACGACGCGAGCGGACGCGCCATCGATCAAGGCGTTAGCTTAAGCGATTCGACGACCGGTCCCGCGCGTGGCGCGCGTCGGCGTGCCGGTCAGCCGCTCGTCTTGAGATTCACGGGCACGTGGACCTCCGAGCGCTTCGTGAACCACGGCGTGAAGGGGCCGTGCCAGTACACCGCATAGGGCTCGCCCGCGATTTCCAGTCCGGGCTGCGTCGCGATCCACGCGAGCAATTCGTCGCGCGTGCGGATGAAGTTGTCCTGCGAATACCCGCCCCGCGCGCCACGGCTCGCGACGCGGCGCTCCGGGATGCGCACCACTTCGACCGAGCCCGCGTTGCCGGTCACCTTCGCCTCCTCGCTCGGCGCCACCCAGAAGTACATCGCGGCCTGATCAATCTTCGCCTCCACCGGCGTGGTCATCGCGATGTCCCGCGACGAAATGTAGCGAAACAGCGGACCAAAGAGCCGGTTCGATTCCGAAAAGTAGTTGCCCTTGCCCTGACTCTTCAGGAGCACGCCGGCGGGCAGCACCTTGACCTCGGACACGCCGGGCTGCGTGGGCGGGAATGCCTCTTGAGCGGCCATGAGGGAAAGGGTTTGGAGGACGAAGACAAGGAGCGCGGCGAACCTCAGGAACGGCGACATCCATCAACCTAGCCCGATTGCGCCCGCGCGCAAGCGGGGGTGCCCGCGGAAACATCGACCGGTTCGCGTTTTCCGGGAATCGCGATAATTCTCTTGCTTCCGCGCCACGCTCAACGCCCCCAAGGCCCCTCCCGCCGTCGCCGCCCCCGAGAAAACCTCCCCCCCGCCTCCTGAACCCCACGCTGACCAACCCGCATCCCGCGCACCCCTCGCTCCGCGTCCCGCGTTCCCCTCTCTCGGCGCACCGCCCCTCAACGTCCACGCCCATTCCACGCCCCCCACCGTCGCCTACACGGTCTTCAAGCCGACCGACCGCGGCACCGCCGAACCGCTCCAACCGCCACTACGTTCCTCGCTTTCCATGCAATCTGAATCCTCTCCCGTCCACATCCTCATCGGCGGTGCCGGTGGCATCGGCTCCGCCGCCGCCCGCCGGCTCGCCCGCTCCGGCGCCCGACTTGTGCTGGCCGGCCGCCGCGAGGCGCCGCTGCAGGCGCTGGCAGCCGAACTCGGCGCGGAGGCACACGTCGTCGATGCGCGCGAGTCTGCGGCGGTCGAGGCGCTGTTTGAGGACGTGCTCGCACGCCACGCTCGCATCGACGGCGCGGCGAACTGTGCGGGCTCGATCCTGCTCAAACCGGCGCACTTGATTTCCGATGCGGAATTCGCCGAGACCCTCGCGCAGAATCTCTCCACGGCATTCCACGTCCTGCGTGCCGCCGCCAAGCGGATGATGCGTCAGGAGGGTGGCGGCGCGATCGTGCTCTGCTCGTCGGTCGCCGCCCAGCGCGGCCTGCTGAACCACGAAGCAATCGCCGCAGCGAAGGCCGGCGTCGAGGGACTCGCCCTCGCCGCCGCCGCCAGCTACGCCCGCAGCGGCGTCCGCATCAACTGCGTCGCTCCCGGACTGACCCGCACCGATCTCACGCGCGGCATCACGTCGAACGAGGCCATCGCCAAGGCCTCCGCCGCGATGCATCCCCTCGGCCGCATCGGCTCGCCGGATGAAGTGGCCTCGGCGATCTGCTGGCTCCTCGACCGCGAGCAATCCTGGGTGACGGGTCAGGTCATCGGCATCGACGGCGGCCTTGGCCGCGTGCAAGCCCGCGGCTGAGGCGCCGGGAGTCCCGCATCGCCCGCGCGGCCGGGCGATTCCTCGCTCGCTTTCTTCGTCGGTACGGTGTGTCCAAAATCCACGCAGCCGAGCGACCTCGCACCCCGCACGGGAGAGTCCGGCCGAGCTTCGCCATTCCGCCGATCCGGGTCCGTCCCGGACGCTCATCGCCGCAACGATCCGCCAACCCCGTCCCGCCACGATCGCCAAATTCTCCGTCAATTACATCGCGTTTCCCGAGCACCGCACCCGCGTCTTCACGCACCGCACCGACGACCCGATCGAGCTTGAGGATTTCCTCATGCACCGGCTGACCTCGCGCGACCTGCATCCTGCAGATTCGCCACGAGGGAGCGGACCTGACTCCGCACCAATCCGACCGTCTGATCAAGGTCGCCGCCGAACGCATCGCCTCCGCCCTCGTGCGGGAAGCGCTGCATCTGGATGCGGCCGCCGTGAAGGACCGCTTCGGCTTCGCCGGTTGAGCACCGCGAACTGGCGGATTTTCAGGTGCTGGCCGCATCCCGCACCAAGACAGCGGTGCAACTCCTCAAAATTCCGGCACCGCTCGCGTGCTACTGGCTGGGCCGCTCCGAAATCGAGAACGCCAACCGCGGCGACAGCTAGCAAAGGGGACCACGTTCAGGCGCCGGAGGTTTCCGGCACTCGCAGGTCACCACCAACGATACTGAGTTTGAACTCGTGACCTAGCTCGTGCTCCACGAGGACTCTAGTGGTTGATTACGACCCGCATGAAACAGTTAAATAAAACGCTTATTTAATTACTAATCAGTGCTTAGCAAACTATCATTGCCTTAGGTAAAAACTTTTACCTTAATGACCTAATCGTCATGGCGATCCCTTGGAGCTTCTACGGCCGCCGCACTGAATTGAGCCAATTGCAGGCGATTCTCGCCCGCCGTCGCTGGTTCTTTCTTCAGATCTCCGGACGCAGGCGGATTGGCAAGACCACCCTGATCCAAGAGGCCCTGAACGCGGACCAACGGGCCCGCACGCTCTACCTCCAGATTCCTGACTCTGATCCCGTCGGAGTCGTGGCCGCGTGCAACGGCTACCTCGAAACCTTCGGCCGTCCCGAACGCGTTTCCGCCCTGGGTGAACTCGCCAAGCTGGTCGGCCGCCTTGCCGAGACCGGCCACATCGTGGCCATCGACGAGTTTCAATACTTCCATCGTAAACCCCTCGGTGATTTCTGCTCCCTGCTTCAGGCCGAAGTCGATCGCCTCGCCGCTCGTGCGTCCGAGATCACCGGCGGACTCATCGTGCTCGGCACTCTCCACGCGGAGATGACAGCCCTGCTGGAAGATCGCGATGCTCCGCTCTTCAATCGCGCCACCGATCGGCTCGATCTCGGCCACCTCGACATCGCCTCCATCCTCGAAATTCTCCGGGCCCACGCCGACACCGCCCCGCAACGCCTGCTCTTCCTCTGGAACCTTTTTGAAGGCGTGCCCAAGTTCTACCGCGATGCCTTCGAGCAGGGTGTTCTCGGGGCCGACCGACGCGAACTGCTCCACCGCCTTTTCTTCGCCAGCTCTTCACCCCTACGCGGCGAGGCCGACAATTGGTTCCTCCGCGAACTCCGCGGCCGCTACGACATGGTGCTCCAGCACCTGGCCAAGAATCCAGGCTGCACGAATGCCGAGATTGAGGCCGCCATCACCCAAGTCTCGCGGGGAGGGGAGGCCAAGCAAGTGGGAGGCTACCTGAAGATTCTCACCGAACGCTATCGGATGATCGAACGGAAGCTCCCCATCTTCGCACCCGCCAAGGCCCGAAGTGGTCGCTACTACATCCGCGACAATTTTCTCCGCGCTTGGCTCTCCGCTCTTCAGCGCCCCGTTTCCGCCACCGCCTTCCGCCCTCCGGAAGAGCTCATCACTCAAGCTGACGAACGCCTCGCTACCGTCGAGGGCTTCGCCCTCGAATCCTTGGCCAGTCAACTCTACGAGGAACGCAGTCGCCTCGGACTCGGCGACTTCCCGCTGAGCGAACGCATTCGCGGTTATTGGGATCGCGGAGATGTCGAAATCGACCTCGTCGCTGTTTCTGAATCGGAACGCCGCATCCGTTTCGGCACCTGCCGTCGCAACCCGGATAAACTCTTTGAATCTCTCGCCGGCCTCCGCACAGGCGCCGAGGCCTTCATCCAGACGCACGGTCGCTTCTGCGATTGGCGCCGTGAGTTCGTCGCCATCTCCCCCGAAATCACCCCGGAGTTTCGAACCCGCCTCCGGCATTCCGCGGTCATCGCCCAAGACCTGCACGACCTCACCGCCGGGCTCTAATCCCGGACTTTTGGTGTAGACCCATCTTTGGTTTAGACCCGTCCAATCCCGAACTCCTCTGGGAAGACGGGCCAAATTGATGGTGGACGCTACTGGACTCGAACCAGTGACCCCGTGCGTGTGAAGCACGTGCTCTAACCAACTGAGCTAAGCGTCCCTGACAGAGGTGGGAACGTGAAGCACGCTGCCGGGCGATGCAACTCTGATTTAGCCGCCAATGCCGCGCCACGGCCGCGCCACGCATCTCCCTTCGTCCTCCCCACGACTCCAGGTCGCTCTCTCCCGCTCCGCGTCACCAGAGGACCCGGCCGGGCGCCTCACTTCCGCGTCACCACCGGACGGCGGCGGCGGGGAAAGAGAGTGCGGCAAATCTCGCAGACCGTGCCGTCACAGGCGTGCGCCGTGCAGTGCTCCCGGCCATAGAAGATGATGCGCAGGTGCAGGGCGTTCCAGTGCTCCCGGGGAAACAGGCCCTTCAGGTCCTTCTCCGTCTGCGCCACGCTGCGGCCATTCGTCAGCTTCCAGCGCTGCGCGAGGCGGTGGATGTGAGTGTCCACGGGAAACGCCGGCACGCCGAAGGCCTGCGCCATCACCACCGACGCGGTCTTGTGGCCGACCCCGGGGAGGGCCTCCAGCTCTGCAAAGGTTCGCGGCACTTCGCCGCCCTGGCGCTCCAGCAGAATCTCCGAGAGTCCCCGGATCGCCTCCGCCTTCCGGGGCGCCAAGCCACACGGGCGCACGATCGCATCAATCTGCGCCACGCTGAGCTTCACCATCTGCGCCGGAGTCGAGGCGAGGCGAAACAAGGCGGGGGTCGTCAGGTTCACGCGCTTGTCCGTGCACTGCGCCGAGAGCAGCACCGCAATCAACAGGGTGTACGCATCCGTATGATCCAGCGGCACCGGAGTCTGAGGGTACAACTCCGCCAACCGACGGTCGATGTACGCCGCCCGGTCCGCCCGCCGGGAGAAGTCCAAAGTCGCCGCGGAAGCCGCCATGCCCGCGAGGAAGCCGCGCCGCACCGCCCATGACAAGGGCAGAAGGCGGCGTCCGCCGTGACGCGCCGGGAACAGTGCAAGGCGACCGATCACCCGCGGCTCTCCCACCCTCCGCCGCCGGTTGAATCAAATCTCAACGCTCCCATCAGGCGCCCTTCTCACCGGCAAGCGTCCTTCCCTCCCGAGCGACGGCACTCCTCTGGGCACCCCTCCATTCGCGGGATTCCGAGGGGGGCCGACGGTGACGCATCACCGGGTCCGGAGTGTCACCCAAACCGGCCTCGGCCCGCCCCCACCCCCTCCCCCACCCCGCGCCCGCGGACGCACCCGAAAGCCAGAAGCCGATTGCGCACCCTCCCTGCACCGTTAGCTTCCGGGAAACCTCCATGTCGACCGCCGCCGCCGCCGCCCCCGCCGCTCCCGCCATCCTGCCATCGTCTTCCGCCGGGCCCCGCCTCGAGGACCTCCTCGCCCCGAGCGATGGCTTCGCGCGGCGGCACCACGGCGACGACGCCGATGTCATTCCTCTCCTCGCCGCTCTTGGACAGCCGAGCCTCGATGCGCTGATTGATGCCACGGTGCCGTCGGCCATTCGTCTGCCACGGCCGCTCGATCTGCCCGACCCTCTGGCCGAGTCCGCCGCCCTCGCCGAGCTCCGCGGCATCGCCGGGCTCAATCAGGGGTTCCGCAGTTATATCGGCCAAGGGTACTTCGACACGATCACCCCGCCGGTCATCCAGCGCGCCATCCTGGAAAATCCGGGCTGGTACACCGCCTACACGCCGTACCAAGCGGAGATTTCGCAGGGTCGCATGGAGGCGCTGCTCAATTTCCAGACGGCGGTCATCGAGCTGACCGGCCTCGAAATCGCCAACGCCTCCCTCCTCGATGAGGCCACCGCAGCCGCCGAAGCGATGACGCTCGCGCTGCGCTCCGTCAGCGGCGCGGGTCGCCGCCGGTTCTTCGTTTCATCCCGCTGCCACCCGCAAACGATCGACGTCGTGGTCACGCGCGCCCAGCCGCTCGGAGTCGAGGTCGTGCTCGGCGATGCCGCCACGGCCGCGTTCGACGACAGCTACTTTGGCGCGCTCGTGCAGTACCCGGACACCTTCGGGGCGATCCATCGTTTCGATGAAATCGCCGAGCGCATCCATGCCGCCGGCGGCCTGCTCGTCGTCGCCACCGATCTCCTCGCGCTCACGCTGCTGCGTCCGCCGGGGGAATTCGGGGCGGACGTCGCGATCGGCTCCGCGCAGCGCTTCGGCGTGCCGCTCGGCTTCGGCGGACCGCACGCGGGGTTCATGGCCACGCGAGATGTCTACAAGCGCCAGATGCCGGGCCGCCTGATCGGCGTCTCGCGCGATGCCCAGGGCGGACCCGCCATGCGCATGGCCCTCGGCACGCGCGAGCAGCACATCCGCCGCGACAAGGCCACGTCCAACATCTGCACCGCCCAGGTGCTGCTCGCGGTGATGGCGTCGATGTACGCCGTCTTCCACGGGCCCGAGGGGCTGCGCCGGACGGCGCGCCGGATCAAGTTCCTCACGGAGTGGCTGGCGGCCGGGCTTCGCGCCACCGGGGCGAAGGTGGACGACAGCGGCCCCTTCTTCGACACGATCGTGGTGCGCGGCGTCGCCGCGGTCCGCGTCCACGCCGCCGCCCACGCCCGCCGCCTCAACCTGCGCGCGATCGCGGACGACGCCGTTGGGATCTCGCTCGACGAATCCACCACGCGCGCCGACGTCGAGGTGCTGCTCGGCCTCTTCCGCGAGTCCGCCGTCCTGCCCGACGCGTCCGGGATCCGTCACGCGTTCCCGGAGCCGCACGCGCGGCGCGGGGATTTCCTGCAGCACGGGGTCTTCCAGCGGTACCACACCGAGCATGAGATGCTCCGCTACATCAAGCGGCTTGAGGCCAAGGACCTTTCGCTGTGCCACTCGATGATCGCGCTCGGTTCGTGCACGATGAAGCTGAACGCGGCCAGCGAGATGTTCCCCGTGACCTGGGCGGAGTTCGGTCGCATTCATCCGCTCGCGCCGGCGGAGCAGACCCGGGGTTACGCCCGCCTGTTCCGCGACCTCGAGCGCTGGCTGGCGGAGATCACCGGCTTCGCCGCCGTCTCGCTTCAGCCGAACGCGGGCTCCCAAGGGGAATTCGCGGGGCTGCTCGCGATCCGCGACTACCACCTCTCCCGCGGTGACGCACACCGCACGGTGTGCCTGATCCCCACCAGCGCCCACGGCACCAACCCGGCCAGCGCGGTCATGTGCGGCATGTCCGTCGTGCCCGTCGCCTGCGATGCCGACGGCAATATCGACCTCGCCGATCTCCGCGCCAAGGCGGACCAGCACGCCGCGAACCTCGCCGCACTGATGGTCACGTATCCGTCCACCCACGGGGTGTTCGAGGCCTCGATCCGCGACATCTGCGCCCTCATCCACGAGCGCGGCGGCCAGGTTTACATGGACGGGGCGAACATGAACGCGCAGGTCGGCCTGACCTCGCCCGGCTTCATCGGAGCGGATGTCTGTCACCTCAATCTCCACAAGACTTTCTGCATCCCACACGGCGGCGGCGGTCCGGGTATGGGCCCCATCGGCGTGGCCGCGCACCTCGCACCGTTCCTGCCCGGGACGCCGGGCGCCCGGCCGGAGCAGACGCAGGGCAACCGCGCCGTGTCCGCCGCGAATCACGGCTCGGCTTCGATCTTGGTGATTTCGTGGATGTACATCCGGATGATGGGATCGGTCGGCGTGACCGAGGCCACCCGGCGCGCGATCCTCAACGCGAACTACATCGCCCGCCGCCTCGATCCCTACTTCCCGGTGCTCTACAAGGGCGCCGCCGGCTGGGTCGCGCACGAGTGCATCATCGACCTCCGTTCGTGGAAGAAGTCCGGCATCGAGGTGGAGGACGTCGCCAAGCGCCTGATGGATTACGGCTATCACGCGCCGACGATGAGCTGGCCGGTCGCAGGCACGCTGATGATCGAGCCCACCGAGAGTGAATCACAGGCCGAGCTCGATCGGTTCTGCGACACAATGATTTCGATCCACGGGGAAATGACCCGGATCGCCTCGGGTGAGCTCGACCGCACCAACAACCCGCTCAAGCACGCCCCGCACACCGCCTCCGTGGTGCTGTCGGATGCGTGGGACCGTCCCTACTCGCGCGAACTGGCGGCGTTCCCGACGGCGTCCGTGCGGCAGGCGAAGTTCTGGCCCAGCGTCGGCCGGGTCGACAACGTCTACGGCGACCGCCACCTCGTCTGTTCCTGCGTCGGCATGGAAGCCTTCGCGGAGGCCGCCCCGCCTGCCAAGGCATGAGGCGACGGCGCCTCGTCTGCGACCTCGCGCGATCGCCGCGCGCGGGGCGGGCTATTCGCCGGACTTCGCCGGAAGCTGGAGGACCTCGGACGGCCCGACCTTCACGTCGACCTTGGACAGGACATGGCGTTTGAGGAACGCGTCGACCCGCGTGTAGAAGGCGATCGCATTCTCCTCCTTGCGGAAACCGTGACCCTCGCCGGACTCGATCAGGAATTCGAATTCCTTCCCATGCTTCGTCATCGCGGCGCGCATGTCGTCGCCGTGCTCGCGGGTGACCCGTGGATCGGTCTGCCCGTAGGCCATGATGACCGGGGCCCGGATCTGCGGCGCGAAGTTGACTGGTGAGCGGGCCGCGAGTTCCTCCGCGTCCTCGAACAGGTCGCCCATGCGGGTCTTGATCCAGAGCTTGCGGTCGTCGCGGGAACGGCGCTGGGCGGCGATGAGTTTGAGGTCGGTGACCCCGACGTAGTTGACGCCCGCCGCGTACAGCTCGGGGGTGAAAGTGACGCCCGCCATGGCGGCGTAGCCGCCGTAGCTGGCCCCGGCGATGACGACCCGCTGCGGGTCGGCGAGGCCGGACTCGACGGCCCACTTCACGGCGTCGGTCAGATCGTCCTGCATCGCGCGCCCCCAGGTCCGGTAGCCGCGTTGCTCGAACCACTGCCCATAGCCGCCGGAGCCGCGGTAGTTGGGCTGCAGCACGGCGAAGCCGCGGTTGGCGTAGAGCTGCACCTCGGGACTGTAGCGCCACTCGTCGCGGATCCCGAACGGGCCCCCGTGCGGGTTGATGATCAGGGGCAAGCCCTGCGGGGCCCGGCCGACCGGGAGCGTGAGCATGGCCTCGATCTCAAGCCCGTCGCGCGCGCGGTATCGGACGGCCTTCATGGGCGCGAGAGCCGCAGGATCGAGGTGCGGGCGGATGACAGCGAGCTCCTCGATCTTCCTCCGCTCCTCGTCGAAGAGGTAGTAAACTCCCGGTTCGCGATCGGAGCGGGAAATCACCAGGACCTGCCGCCCGTCCTCAGTGACGAGTTGCTGGGTGTTCACGAGGCCGGGCAGGGCCTCATCGAGGATGCGCTGGCGCCGCTGGTAGGTCGGATCCCAGTAGACCTCGGTGATGCGGTCGGTGACGTACCGGGCCCCGACCACCTTGCCCTCGGTGCCGCCGATGATGACCTCGGTCACGTCGTAGCGATCCCCCGGATCGGCGAAGACCGGTTCGGCGCTCCGCTGGTGGGTGACGGTGTCGTAGGTGTAGAGGGCGAACGTCTTGCGGCCGACATTCGAGGTCACGTAGACGGTCCGGTTGTCGCCGGCGAAGGCGAGCGGGCGCCAACTCGGCTCGCCATCCTTGAACCGGGCAAGAGTCCGCCATGCGTCGCCCGCCTTGTCGCGGTAGAGAATCGTCTGTTCGAGCAGGCGACCGGAGATGCCGAAGCGGGCGACATGGTTCCAGTCGAGCACCCAGCCCCGGACATCGCCGGGGTTGGCGGCAATAACGGTGACCTTGCCGGTCTTGACGTCGAGCCAGACCGGGTCGGCGCGGTCGCGGTAGGTTTGATTGGAGAGGGCGAGGACGCGGCGCGGGTTCTTCGGATCGGAGCGCGAGATCTCGATGAACGCCCGCGTGTCGTCGAACTTCATGAAGTCCTTTCCGTCGCGGTTGATCGCGAACGGCAGCAGGTCCTCGTCGCCGTCGTCGTCGAGCAGCATGACGAGTCGGTCGTCGTTGGCCCAGCGGTAGCTGGAGATGCTGAAGTCCTTGAAGGCCGTGATGAGATTCTTGGTCTTGGCCTCGCGGTCCATGATCACGAGGTTGAGTCGGCGTTCATGCGGCACGAGCGCGGCGATGTAGCGCCCACTTGGCGAGAAGCGCAGTTGGCTGATCGCGGGGTTGCGGAAGAAGTGCTCCACCGGGATCTCGGCGGCGGGGGCGGCGGCAACCGGGACCGTTCCGACGAGGCTGGCGAGGAGGGCGGCGCCGACGCCCCACCCTCGAGGAACGCAGGCAAGCCATTGGAAGGCGAAGCGGACCGTCATGGAGGCAAACAACCCCGCTGGCGCGGAAAGCGCAAGGCGGCGCGGGCTAGAAGTCGCGCCCCACGCGCAGGTAGACGAACCGGCCGAGGCCGAGCGCGCCGTAGGTGCTCTGGTCGTAGCTGGACGTCTCGTAGCCGTTGAAGGGCGGTTCGCGGTCGAACACATTGTTCACGCCGACGGAGATGCGCGTGTCCCAGAGGCCGCTGTAGGTGAAGCTCGTGTTCACGGTGGCAAGGGCGTTCTCGCCCCATCCGGCGAGGGTGTAGCCGTCGTTGTAGTACGACCCGATGTAGTTCAGGCGGACGGCGGCAAAGTAGTCCTTGTAGGCCCAGGCACCGCCCAGCGTGCCATTCCACTTGGGAAAATTGTAGCGTCCCAGATTCTCGAAGTCGGGCGGGAGACTGCCGCTGGCGTCGCGCACGCCGGAATTGGTGCGCAGGCTCAGCGTGCGGGTGGCGTTGGCGGTGAACTGAAAACGGCCCACGCGCGTGTCGCGGAGATCGTAGCGGGCCTCGAAGTCCATCCCCTCGTACCACTGCTTGGCGACGTTGAAGGGGATGCGCCGGATGGACTGGATGGGGCCGGGATTTCCTTGGGTGGCGTCGCGCACGACCGCGCCCGGGAACTGGTCCTCCCGCGCGAGCAGCGTCGTGTCGGACGGCGCGGTGATCACGTCCTTGATGTCGAACACGAAGTAGTCGACGGCGAAGGACAGGCCCTTCACCGCCTTCACGTCGAAGACGGCGCCGGCGTAGCGGGAGTCGGCTTCCTCCGGCCGCAGCAGGGGGTTGCCGGAGGTGACGATGCGGAGCTGGGTGGGGGGATCCTGCGGGCGCTTCGGATCCTGACGCACCCCGGAGCTGAACGCGACCGTCGCGGAGGTGAACAGACGCCCGAGATCCGGAGCCTTGAACGACTGGGAGAACGACGCCCGGAGCAGCACGTCGACCCACTTCGTCTGCGGGAGATTCCAGCGGACACCGATCTTGGGCTTCGTGGCGGTGCCGAAGTCGCTGTAGTCCTCATAGCGCACGGCCAACTGCGCCTCCAAGGAGCGGGAGACCGGGAAGGTTGCCTCCACGTAGGCGGAAAAGATGTCGCGATCGCCGCGGTAAGGGGCCCCGCCGCCGGATCCGACGAAGGACGCGGTGTCGGGAGCTTGATCGATGAGGTCGTTGCGGACCTCGACGCCGGCCGCGACACCGAGGTCGCCGCCCGGGAGCTCCACGGGACTGCCCGAGACCGTGAGGTCGAACATCCGGGCCTCGGCGGTGAAGACACTGGTCGAATCCACGAAGAGCCGGTTGACGACCTCCGGGTTGTCGGAAGGTCCGAACGGATTGAGGGCCGTCTGGCGGGTCGTGCCGTTCAACGCCGCCTGGAGGTCGGCGGCGCGGATCAAGTTGCGCGAGACCGCCGTGACCTCGCCGGAGGCAAACGACGCCCCCGCCTCCCACGTCCAGTCGTTCCGGAGCGTCCCGCCGATTCCGAGCAGCACCGTGGCGGCGGTCGCGGCGGTGTCGAAGAGGCGAGGAGGACCGAAATTGGTCCGGTAGAGGAAGTTGGTGAGGTCGAAACCGAAGGGATTGTAGGGATTGGTGGGCGGGACGTTGAGCAACCCGGTCGGGCCGGTGCCGGGATTCTGGACGCTCTGGATGACGGAGGGCGTGAACGCGTAGTAGGACTTGTTGTTGGAGTACAGGACCTCGCTGAAGACGCGGAGACGGTCGCTGAGCTCGTGGCGGAGGTTGGCGTAGCCGCTGAAGTAGTCGTAGGACGGGAAGAGTTGGAAGGATTGGGCGAAGTCGTAGCGGTTCTCGTTGGTGGGCGAAGCCACGCGGGTGAACTGGGACCGCGTGGGGTTGGCGGTCGGCTTGCCACCGCTGAGGACGTAGAGGCCGGCGCCCGAGGTGAAGCCGGCCGCGGCGGCCTGCAGCGCGGACAGGTTCACGTTCGCCGGCCAGTTGGCCGCGCTGTTCTGGTTGAGTCCCTTCGGGGCGGCCGCGGAGTAGTCGGTCGTCCGGGAACGGGCGTAATCCTTGAGGTAGTTGTCGTTGGCGCCGACGTAGTTTCCGACGACGGTGAGGGACGTCTTGCCGGACTGGGTGCCGACGAGAAACGAGGCCAGCTTCGTGAACGTGTCGTGGCCCAGCGTGTTGCCGGCGAGGAAGTCGACCTGCAGGCCGGTGAAGTTCCGCTTGAGCTTGATGTCCATCACCCCGGTCACGGCATCCGAGCCGTAGATGGCGGAAGCCCCGTCCTTGAGGTACGAGATCTTGTCGATTGCGGCGATCGGGATGGAGTTGAAGTCGAAGATCGTCTGGTTGTTCGAATTGGTCAGCGCGTAGCCCACGGTGCGGCGCCCGTTGATCAGGACGAGGAAGCGGTTGCTGCCGAGGCCGCGCGGGTTGACCGTGGCGGCCCCGCGGGTGAACGATGCGGTCTGCACGACCGAGTTGGTTGAGCCCGTGTTGAACGGCAGGCTTTGCACGAAGTCGCCCAGCGAGGTGAAGCCGCTCTCGCGGATCTCGGCCGCCGTGTAGGTGACGACCGGTGCCGGCGTCTCGGTGTCGAGACGCTTGATGCGGGAGCCCACGACCTCGAACTTCTCCAGCTTGATCTCCTCGGCCTTCCCCTCGTCGGTCGGCTTCGGGGGGACTGGAGCGACGGCGGCCGACGACGCCCTCGGCGTCTGGGCGGCGACGGAAACGGCGGCCGCCAACGCGGCCGCGCCCAAGAGGCGCGCGAGGCGCTGCAGCTCATGCAAACCTGAGAGACCCCGCGTCACACGAAAGAGTGGAGCCGACTTGCCGAGAAGACCGGGTGCGGGGGGAGCCTTGGGGTGCATGTCTTCGAGGTTCATGGAACGGGGGGGCGGGGTCAATTCGCGCCGCGCCCGGTGCTGACGTCGCGGGGAAAAGCATGGCCGACCCAGAAACCATGGGAAGGGCGCCACCGGTGCAACGGCAAGTTCGCAGAAGCGCCCACCGGGTCGCATCCGAACGGCCCGGCGGCGGACCCGCATCGCGGCCTCCCCGGCGCTGGTCAACCTGCGCCTGAGGTGCCACCGATGGCTGGCCGAAGAGCCGAGGAACGCGTGGCCGACGTCGGGCGCGTCCTCGCGACACGAGCTGCCGCCGGCGGCTTGCCGAGGGCCGAAAGCCTGCCAGCATGCTGTCGAGTGAACGAGTTCGCGGCCATCCTCAGCCATCTCGCGACGGGGTCAGCCTACCCGGCGGCCCTCGCCACGCTGGTGAGGATCGAAGGCTCGTCGTACCGGCGGGCCGGGGCGAGGCTGCTGCTCATGGCGGACGGAACGTCCGTCGGAAGCCTCAGCGGCGGTTGCTTGGAGCAGGACATCCTCGCCCGGTGCGCCCGGGTACGTGACTCCCGGCGATCGGAGTTCGTGAGCTATGACACCCGGGAGGAGAACGACCTCGTCTGGGGCGTAGGGCTTGGCTGCCACGGCGTGGTGTACCTGCTGATCGAACCGCTTTCATCCCGCCCCGACTGGGTCGACCCAGTCCGCGACGCCGCCCGGTCGCGGCGGGAGCTCGTACTTCGGGTTGGGACCGCCGGGGACGGCAGCGAGGCAGCAGGCACCCGCATCGCAACTGAAGGCGAAACGGCGGGTGGAGGCCTGATGGACCGCATCCCACCGCCGTTTCGGCTGTTGGTGTTCGGGGCCGGCGAGGACGCGCGTCCGTTGGTGCGCTTCGGGGCCGAGCTCGGCTGGGAGGTCAGCGTTTTGGATCCCCGACCCGCGCTTCCGACCCCCGACCGGTTTCCGGAGGCGGTCGGGTGGCACTCCGGCCCGGTCGATGCCTTGCTGCGCGCGTACACGGCCGACCCGCGCACCGGCGCGGTGATCATGACCCATCATTACGTCCACGATCTGCCCTTGCTCGCGGGCCTGAGAACGCAGCCACTTGCCTACCTCGGGCTTCTCGGCCCCCGTGCCCGGGCGGAGCGCCTGCGGCGCGACGTGGACGCCGCGGGTGGAGCCGCCCCGGCGTCCGGCCCGATGAGCGCGGCACCCGTTCTCCACGCGCCGGTCGGTCTGGACCTCGGCGGAGATGGTCCGGCCGCCGTCGCGCTGGCGATCGTCGCGGAAATCCAATGCCACCTCTCGGGCCGGGACGGTCGCCCGCTCCGGCAACGCCGGGAGCCGATCCACCCCCGATGAGCGCTCCCGCCTGTCAGCGCGTCGGATGCGTGATCCTCGCTGCCGGCGCCGGTTCGCGGCTGGGTCAGGCCAAACCGTTGCTCGCCCTCGCCGGACGTCCCCTCGTTGTTCGCGCGGCCGAGGCCGCCCTCGCCTCCACCGCCTGGCCGGTGGTCGTGGTGGTTGGAGCCCATGCCGCGTCCGTCCGACCGGCGCTGGCCGGCCTCCCGGTGCTGGTGGCCGAAAACCCCGCTTGGGCGGAGGGCATGGCCTCGTCGCTGCGCACCGGGCTGGCCACGCTGCGCTGTTTCTCACGCGAGATCGACGGTGCCGTCTTCGCGCTCTGCGACCAGCCCCACTTCAGCGCCGACGTGGTTCAGCGTCTCATCGCGCGGCAGCGCGCGACCGGCACCGGGATCGTCGCGGCCCGCTACGGCGGCAGGCTCGGCGCACCCGCCCTGTTCACCGCGCCTTTCTTCCATGCCCTCGAGTCACTCGAGGGCGATCACGGCGCACGCGACCTGATCGCCGCCGCGCACGCCCGGGGAGAGGCGGCGGCCGAGGACTTCCCGGAACTCGCCCTCGACATCGATACGCCCGCCGATCACGCGCGCGCCCTCGCGGCCCTCGGCCTCACGGAAGCTTCAACTCCATCCCGATCCGCAGATCATTCGGCGAATTCATGATTCCCCGGTTCGCCGCATAGATGTCCCGAAAGCGGCTGCGGTCGCCGTAGTACCGCAACGCGAGACTCTGCAGGGTGTCACCCCGGACCACGACATGCGTGCGGGGCGAAGCCGCCGGCGCCGCCGCCACGGGAGTCGGCACCGCCTCGGGCGGAGCCTGCGCCCGGAGCAGCGGAACCTGTTCGCCGGACGCCGCCGGGCGTTCGGCGAGCGTCCGCGCCGAACGATCCGTCAGGACATCGACCGCCACGAGAGGAGAAGCGGACTCGACCACCCCGGCCGGCCCGGCACCGAGGGTCGCCGTCGACGTGACCTCCCGCTCCGGCCCCGGGGCGGCAACGCCGCTCGCGCGACCGAGGCCGCGGGCCCGGAAGTCAGCGAGGTCCGCCTTGAGGGCCTCGTTCTCCCGGCGGAGACGTTCGACTTGGTCGTAGGAATTGAAACGCGGGTCGACCGTGTTGTTCAGTGGGTCCCCGGGCAGCGTGCTCGCGAACTCGCGCTTCGCCGCATCGATGCGCTGCCGCACCAGATCGGCCTGTGGGGAGTTCGGCTTCAGCTCCCGGAACTTGCGGTAGTGATAGATCGCCGCGATCGGATCACGGATATGCTGCTGATACAGCAGGCCCGCCTCGAGATGGGACTCCGCCGCATCGGCATCGCGGCGCTCGATGACCTTGAGGAACGCGCTCAACGCTTCCTGGTTTCGTCCCTGCCGCAGCAGTTCCTTGCCCCGCCGGTAACCCGGATCGTCCGTCTCCGCCGTCAGGCCGATCCGCTCGCCCCCATCGCACCCGGCGAGGGCCAGCAGAAGTCCGATGAGAAACAACGGAATCGGAAAAAGGCGGCGCAGCATCGTCCGGAAAGGGATTGTCTGGATCAACGGAGAAGGGCACCGTTCACCGTTTCCGCAACCGACTCAAACGCGAAATGGCGCTGAACTCCAAAACCGCCCTCGCCCGCGCCCGGGCCTGCCTCGAGATCGAAACCGCCGCGATCCATGCCACGTCGCGCGGACTCGATGCGGCCTTCGTCGCCGTCGCCTCCGCGATCGAGGAGGTCGCCGCCCGCGGCCAACGGCTGATCTTCTCCGGCGTCGGCAAGTCCGCCCACATCGCCCAGAAACTCTGCGGCACGTTCAACAGCACCGGCATCTCCTCCTGCTTCCTCGACCCGACGCAGGCCCTGCACGGGGATCTCGGGTTGGTCGAGGACGGTGACCTCGCGGTGCTGCTCAGCAACAGCGGCCAGTCCGAGGAGGTCATCCGCCTCGTCCCGTGCCTCAAACGCTTCGGGGTCCGCATCATCGCGTTTACGTCCACGCCGGATTCCGAACTGGCGCGGAACGCCGACCTGAAGCTCATCTACCACGTCCCGCGCGAAGCCTGCCC
This sequence comes from Verrucomicrobiota bacterium, assembly GCA_016871755.1. Lineage (GTDB taxonomy): Bacteria > Verrucomicrobiota > Verrucomicrobiia > Opitutales > Opitutaceae > UBA6669. The sequence goes on from VHCJ01000001.1 coordinate 104,663, forward strand.
ACTCGCGCTCGCCCCCACCGCCAGCACCACCGCCGCCCTCGCCCTCGGCGACGCCCTCGCCATGGTGCTGCTGGAGGCCCGCGGACTCACCCGCGACGACTTCGCCCGCTTCCATCCCGCCGGCAATCTCGGTCGCGTGCTGCTCCTGCGCGTCCGCGACATCATGCGCACGGGCGACCGCCTGGCCGTCGCCCCGGACTCGGTGTCGGTTCAGGACGCCATCCTCGCCATGACCAAGGCCAAGAGCGGTTCCATCGCCCTCACCACCGGCAGGGTCGGCCGGCTCAGCGGCATCCTGACCGACGGCGACGTCCGCCGCGCCGCCCTCTCCACCGGCCCCAGCTTCCTCACGCTGCCGGTCGCGCAGTTCATGACGCGCCACCCCAAGACCATCCGCGACACCGCCCTCGGGGTCGACGCGCTCCGGCTCTTCGAGGCCCACAAGATCGACGACCTCATCGCCGTCGATGGCCGCCACCGCCCGGTCGGGCTCGTTGACGGGCAGGATCTTCCCAAGCTCAAGATCGTCTGACCCTCGCTCCACCCGCGGCTGCATCCGGCCACGGCGAACGGCCCGCTTTCGACTCCGCACCCATCCGGGCATGGACTCCGCCGCGCAACCCTGCGCACCGGCTTGTCTCCCGCCGCAGGCCGCGTAGGATTCGTTCGTCACGCCATGCCCACCCCTCCCTTCGTTTACCAAGACCCCTTCCCACTCGACGCCGACGACACCGAGTACCGGCTGCTTTCGCACGAAGGCGTGAGCACCACCACCTTCGAGGGCCGGGAAGTCCTGAAGGTCGATCCCGAGGCGCTGGCCTTCCTCGCCCAGCTCGCCCTGCGCGACACGCAATTCCTTCTCCGCACCAAGCACTTGGAGCAAGTCGCCGCGATTCTCGATGACCCCGAAGCGTCCGACAACGACCGCTACGTCGCGCAGACCCTGCTGAAGAACGCCGAGGTCTCGGCCGAGGGCATCCTGCCGTTCTGCCAGGACACCGGCACCGCCACCGTGGTCGCAAAGAAGGGTCAGCAGGTCTGGACCGGGGCCAACGACGCCGAGTGGATTTCGAAGGGCATCTACGAGACCTACACGAAGGAGAACCTTCGCTACTCGCAGACCGCCCCGCTCGACATGTGGAACGAGGTCAACACCGGCACCAACCTGCCGGCCCAGATCGACCTCCACGCCACCGAGGGCACCGCGTATGAATTCCTCTTCGTCGCCAAGGGCGGCGGCTCGGCGAACAAGACGTTCCTCTTCCAGGAAACCCGCGCCCTGCTCAATCCGAAGAGCCTCGAAAAGTTCGTCACCGACAAGCTGTCATACCTCGGCACCGCCGCCTGCCCGCCCTATCACTTGGTCTTCGTGATCGGCGGCACCAGCGCCGAGGCCTGCCTGAAGACGGTGAAGCTGGCCTCGACGAAGTACTACGACAAGCTGCCCACCACGGGCAACGCGCACGGGCGCGCCTTCCGCGATCTGGAATGGGAGGCCAAGATCCTCAAGATCGCCCAGCAAAGCGGCATCGGCGCGCAGTTCGGCGGCAAGTACTTCGCCCTCGACGTGCGCGTCGTCCGGCTGCCGCGCCACGGGGCCAGCTGCCCGGTGGGCATGGGGGTGTCGTGCTCGGCCGACCGCAACATCAAGGGCAAGATCACCCGCGATGGCATCTTCCTCGAAAAGCTGGAGACCAACCCCGGGCGCTTCATCCCCGCCGCCCAGCGCACGCTCAAGGACAACCATGTGGTCCGCATCGATCTGCACCAGCCGATGCCCGCCATCCTCGCCGAGCTGTCGCGACATCCCGTCACCACCCGCGTTCTGCTCACCGGTCCGCTCATCGTCGCCCGCGACTCCGCCCACGCGAAGCTGAAGGAGCGCGTCGACGCGGGTCAGGGCCTGCCGGATTACTTCAAGAACCACCCCGTGTACTACGCCGGCCCCGCCAAGACCCCAAAGGGCTATGCCTCGGGTTCATTCGGGCCGACCACGGCCGGGCGCATGGACAGCTACGTCGATCTCTTCCAGTCGCACGGGGGTTCGATGATCATGCTCGCGAAGGGCAACCGCGGGCCGGCAGTCACGGCCGCGTGCAAGAAGCACGGTGGCTTCTACCTCGGCAGCATCGGCGGGCCCGCCGCCATCCTCGCCAAGGAAAACATTCGCAAGGTCGAGGTGATCGAATACCCGGAACTCGGCATGGAGGCCATCTGGCGCATCGAGGTGGAGGACTTCCCGGCGTTCATCCTCGTCGACGACAAGGGCAACGACTTCTTCGTCGGCGGCTGCGGGGTGTGCCTCCCCACGCCCAGCGCCAAGACCTAGCACCGACCGCGGCGGCAGCGCGCGGCCGCACCCACGGGCTTCAGAAACTCACCCGCAGACCGCCGCGCTCCACGTTGAGGCGGCTGACGCTGCTGTAGAGCTCGTCTTCACTCAGGCGGCTGATCATTCGCTCGCGCGCGCGGTCCGGGGAACCGGATTGCGAGGACGACTTCATGGCCGCCGGAGCAACCAGCGCGGCCAAGCGTTCACGCCTCGACTCGGTCGGCGATGTCACGCGCGCCAGCGGCTCCTCGACCGCCGACGTCCGGCTGTTGGATCGGAAGGACCCGAGCTCAAGCGTGGCAACACCCGAGGAATCCAAGGTACTCAGCGGCGCGGGACGCAGCGAACGAAGGTCGGACGCCAGCGCCGTGGCATTCAGGGAAAGACTCGCTTCCGCCGCACCGGCGGACGCTACGGGACCCCGCTCCAGTGCTGCCGAGGACGTATCTGCGGCGAGGGCCTCGCCCGCCGCCACCCACTCGGGACCGGCATTGACCTGAGCCACCGCCACGACAACGCCCTGAGCACCGGATGACTCCGCACCGCCCAGCGTCGCCACTTGCGGCGCCTCGCTCACCATGGCCACGTCAGCCAAGGTTGACGGATCGGCATCGGTCACCGGACCCACTGGAGTCACCGCCGTCGGCGACCGGAACTGCTGCACCGTCAAAACACTGAGCACGCCCACCGCCGCCAAACCGACGGGCACGCGCACCCGTGACAAGGCCGAGGCCCACGCTCCCAAATCCACGCGCCACCACGGGCGCCGCTCCACAATCGCCGCCAGTTGCTTCGCCCTCAGGGCATCGTCGAACTGCGCCCAAAACTCCGGCGCCGGGCGCTCCGCGCGCTTCAGCCGCAGAAGATCTTCCAGCGTCACCGCCTTGCCCGACTGCTTCGATTCAGGACTCATGGCCGCATGTACCCCTGCAACTCCGATTGGAGGAGTTGCTTCGCATAGTGCAGGCGCGAGCGCACGGTTCCCACCGAGCAGTCCATGACCTCGGCGATCTCCTCATGACTCAAACCATCAATCTCAAACAAAGTTACCACGGTACGATGCTTGATAGACAGCTTCTGCAGGGCCTCGTTCAATTTTTCCTGAAGCTCCTTGACGAACAATTCACGATCTCCGCCCTTTTTGTCGGTCAGCTGCGAAATGATCTCCCCCGCCGTTTCTTCGTCGTGGATCTTCTCAAAGCTGAAAAAGGTCCGGAGGCGGTTCTTGCGGAGGTGGGACAGGGTTCCGTTGACCGCAATCCGATACAGCCAGGTGAAGAAGGAAGACTGACCGGCAAACCGGTGAATCGACTGAAAGGCCTTGATGAACGCGTCCTGCGTGAGGTCAGCCGCATCCTCGCGGTTTGACGTCATGTTGTACACCACCCCGAAAACGCGTTCCCGGTACTTCCGGATGAGTTGGTCGAAGGCCGCCACATCCCCAGCCTGAACGCGCTGCACGACGGCCCAGTCGGAATCCGCCTCCACCTGCCGCTCCGGCGACGCCACCAGCGTCTTGGAGAGAGCCTTGGAAAGGGCGTTCATGACCCCGCAACCATGGCGGGGATTACGCCCGGCGCAAATCCAAATCCACGCGCCGAGGCAGGAATCAGCCCGACGCCGGACGCAGCGCCGCCACCTGCTCCCGCAACACCGCGCCCAACTGCCGCAGCAGGGGCGTCGGCGCGAGATCACCCCACGCCGCCAAGGTCGTCTCCCCGGTCTCCAACTCGGCGACGATCACGCCGGCCACCTCCGCAAAGGTGCCCCGTGCCTCCATCTGTTCCAGCCAGAAGGCCAGCCGGGGTGGACGTTGCCCGCGGATTTCCTCCAGGAGTTCCTCCGCCAGCGCCTCCGGCAACCGCTGCCGCAACCGCAGCAGGGGCAGGGTCAGCTTGCCGCTGATCAGGTCCGTCCCGAGGGTCTTGCCAATGCGGTCCTCCCGGCCGAAGAAGTCCGCCAGGTCGTCGTACATCTGATACGCGATCCCGAGCTGGCGTCCGAAGGTCGCCGCCGCGTTCACGTAGCCCGCCGGCAACCCGGCGAGTTCCGTGCCGAGGGCGCACGACGCGGTGAAAAGCTCCGCCGTCTTGAGGTCGACGATGCGCCGGTAGTCGGCGTCGGAAATGTCGTCCGTCCTCCGCCGGAGGGTCTGGATGATTTCCCCGGCGCAGACCCGCCGGGTCGAGTCCGCAACCAGTCGACACACCGCGGTGGTCGGAAACTGCGCGGCGAGAAACAGGGCGTGCGAAAACAGAGCATCCCCCAACAGCACCGCCGCCTCGGGACCGAAGGCCCGCGCCGCCGTCAGCCGCCCGCGGCGCAATTCCGATTCATCCATGATGTCGTCGTGCACCAGGGTCGCCAGATGCACGAGTTCCACCACCGCCGCCGCCCGGACCAACTCCGGCAGCACGCGGCCATCCCCCTGCCAGCCGCTCAGGAAGACCAGCGCCGGACGAATCCGCTTCCCCGAGGTGTCGATGCAGTAGTCCGCCATCTCCCGAATCTCCGGCTCAAAGGCCTCGATTTGGGAACGCAGAAACGCATCCAACTCGGCCATGTGCGGCCTCAGGCGCGCGAACACCGTCGCGAAGTCCCGCGGCGGAGAACGATCGGTGGATACCGGAGCTGCCATAGACCCCCCGACCCTATCCGCGTCTCCGGAAATGGCTAATCAATTGTCAGCCAAACAGACGCCCCCGCGCTTAACGCCGGAAGTGTGCGCAAACGATGCCGGCCGCCACCGCGGCGTTCAACGACTCCGCCTTTCCAAAACGGGGAATCGTCACCCGCCGGGTCACCCGCGCCGCCACCGCCGGAGACAGGCCCCGCCCCTCACTCCCGATCACGATCACGCCATGCTCCAGGGGCGGCAGGCGGCGAATGTCCTCGCCGTGCAGGTCGCACCCCAGAATCGGCACCGTCGCCGGCACCGTCGCCAAGGCCTCCGCCAGCGGCGCCGTCACCACCCGCAGTCGGCTGAATGAGCCCATGCTGGCGTTGATCACTTTCTGGGAAAAGAGATCCGCGCAGTCCTGACCCATCACCACGCGGTCCAAGCCAAACCAATCCGCAATCCGCAGCAGGGTGCCGACATTCCCCGCGTCCTGCACCCCATCGAGCGCCAGGGTCCGGCCCTGCGCCAGTTCCCGCGGACCCAGCACCTCGCGCCGGAGGCGGAGGACGCCGAAGGCCGTGGAGGGCGTCGGAAAGTGGCTGATCCGCGCCATGTCGGCTGCCGGGATCACCCGCGCCCCGGGCCGCGTGGCCAGCCCGCTGTCGGCCGTCACCAGCAACGCCTCCCACGGCGGCCCGTCCGTCGACAACTCCGTCACCACCTTCTCGCCTTCAACCACAAAGAGCCCCTGCGCCTCGCGCTCGCGCTTGTCGTGCAGCGCCCGGAAACGGCGGACCTCGGCGGCGGTGAGCGGGGAGGTCACGGGGAGGAAGGTCGGAGGGGAGCGGGGGCCGACCGGATCGACGGGGGAACGGCGGCTGGAGGGAATCGGACTGACAGGAGGGGAGGGCGTTTCCGAGGAGAAAGCACGCCGTCAGAATCACGTCACGCCCTGGGACTGACGGGAAGCTGCCGCCCCGCCCGGGCCGAACCCACCGGCGCACGCGGCACCGGCGGACTCGCGCGGGTGTGGGCTCAGACCTTGGGTCCGCCCTGCGCGATGTTGCGCGCGCGCAGGCGGAGACCGTTGAGGCGGATGAAGCCGGTGGCGTCGTTCTGGTTGTACCAGCTCTTCACGCCTTCCATCGAGGCGATGTGCGGATCGTAGAGCGAGTACTTGGACTTGCGGCCGGTGGTGATGATGTTGCCCTTGTAGAGCTTGAGGCGGACGGTGCCGGAAACGTAGCGCTGGCTCTCGTCGACGAGCGCCTGCAGGGCCTCGCGTTCCGGGGCGAACCAGAATCCGTAGTAAACGAGTTCCGCGTACTTCGGGATGAGCGAATCGCGCAGGTGCTGCACCTCGCGGTCCATCGTCAGGCTCTCGATCTGGCGGTGGGCCTGCATCAGGATCGTGCCACCCGGGGTCTCGTACACGCCGCGCGACTTCATGCCGACGAAGCGGTTCTCGACAAGGTCGACGCGGCCGATCCCGTGCTTGCCACCGAGACGGTTCAACTCGCGCAGGACGCCGGCCGGCGAAAGGCGGCGGCCGTTCACCGCGACGCAGTCACCCTTGGCGAACTCCAACTCGACGTACTCGGCCTTGTTCGGCGCCTCCTCGGGCGAGACGGACAGCTTGAACATGCCGCGGTTGGCCGGGGCCGTCGGATCGAACCATGGATCCTCGAGAATGCCGGCCTCGTAGGAAATGTGCAGGAGGTTCCGGTCCATCGAATACGGCTTCTTCAGCGAGGCCTCGACGGGGATGCGGTGCTTCTCGCAGTAAGCGATCATCTCGGCCCGGCCGGGGAAGAGGTCACGGAACGCATCGATCTTCCACGGCGCGAGGATCTGCAGCCGCGGCGCGAGCGCCATGTAGGTCAGCTCGAAGCGGCACTGATCGTTGCCCTTGCCGGTCGCACCGTGGGCCACGGTGTCCGCCTTCTCCTTGCGCGCGATGTCGATCTGCGCCTTCGCGATGAGCGGGCGGGCGATCGAGGTGCCGAGGTAATACTGACCCTCATAGACCGCGTTCGCGCGGATCATCGGGTAGATGTAGTCCCGGGCGAACTCCTCGACAAGGTCGAGCGTGTAGTGCTTCGAGGCGCCGGTCTTGCGCGCCTTTTCCGGGAGCCCCTTCAGCTCTTCTTCCTGGCCGATGTCGGCCGCGAAGGTGACGATTTCCGCGTCATAGGTCTCGCGGAGCCATTTGACGATGACCGAGGTGTCGAGCCCACCGGAGTAAGCGAGGACGATTTTCATGGAGGCTCCGTTGTGCGAAACGCCTCCCCCCGGCGCAAAGCAAAACCGCCGGACCGACGCAGGTTCCGTCGGCGCGTCAGCGCCGGGCCGACCGCGCCAGCATCGTGAGGATCGCCTTCTGCACGTGCAGCCGGTTCTCCGCCTGGTCGAAGATCACGCTGCGGGGATTCGCCAGGACCTCCTCCGTGACTTCCTCGCCCGGGTGAGCCGGCAGGCAGTGCAGGAAGTAGGCGTCTCGCTTCGCCGCAGCGAACAGGGAGGCCGTGACCTGGTAGGGGGCCAACGTGCGGAGGCGCTCCTTGGTCTCCTCCTCCTTGCCCATGCTCACCCACACATCGGTGTAGACGACATCGGCGTCGCGCACCGCCTCGCGCGGATCCGTCGTGAAGGTGAATCCACCCGGAAATCCCTCACGGGCGAGGAACGCCTCGAACTCCTTGCTCGGCCGGAAGGACTCCGGCCCGGACAGCGCGATCTTCATGCCGAAGAGATTCGCGCCGAGCGCCCACGAATACGCCATGTTGCACGACGTATCGCCGAGGAAGGCGATCTTGCGACCGCGCAGCGACGCGAGGAGGTCGCCACCGGGCGCCGTCCAGCGCTCCGCCACGGTGAAGGCGTCGGTGTAGATCTGGCAGGGGTGCAGGAAATCGGTCAGGGCGTTGATCACCGGGACGGTGCCGGCCGCGGCCAGCCGCTCGACGTCGGAGTGATCGAAGGTGCGCACGATCAACCCGTGCACGAAGCGCGACAGCACGCGGGCGGTGTCCTCGATGGACTCGCCGCGACCCAGTTGGATGTCGTTCCGGTTCAGGAAGAGCGGATTCCCGCCGAGTTCATGGATGCCCACCTCGAAGGACACGCGGGTGCGCGTGGAAGACTTGGAAAAAATCATCGCCCACGTCTGGCCGGCGAGGACCGCGGACGCCTGGCGGCCCCGCGTGGCCTTGAGTTCCCGGGCCAGCGACATGACTTCGGCCACCTCCGGCAGCGTGAAGTCAGTCTCCTTGAGGAAGTGCTTCATTTTCGAGGAAGCGATCAGCCTACGGTATCCGCGCGCCGGGCGCGAGTGAAAATTCGGGTTCGTCGCCCCTCCGGGCGCCGCGGAATCTCCCCGCTCGGACGGCCTTCCCCAGCGCGCGAAACCCAAACGTCACACCACCCGTTCGGCTCAACCGGCGGCGGGGCGCGTCGCGGCGAGCGCCTGGCGGAGCAGGACGACACTCTGCGCGAGTTCGTCCGCCGAAGTGTTCAACGGCGGGAGGAGACGGATGACGTTGCCGCCGGCGGCGACGACGAGCAGCCCGGCCTCGCGGGCGGCGGCGATGACCGGCGCGGGGTCCAGCGCCAGTTGCAGGCCGACCATGAAACCCTGGCCCCGGAGCCCGCGGACCTGCGTCGGAAACTCGGTGGCGAGTCCGCGGAGCGCGGCGTGCCAGGCTCCGCTGGTCGAGCGCACATGGTCGACGAGGTGCTCCTGCTCGAGGACATCGAGCACGGCGAGGGCCGCGGCGCAGGCCAGCGGCGTGCCGCCGAAGGTCGTGCCGTGGGATCCCGGCTGGAAGAGATCGGACGCGCCCTCGCCGACCCAGATCGCGCCGATCGGGAAGCCGCCGCCGAGCGCCTTGGCCATGCCGATGGCATCGGGCCGGATGCCCGCGTGCTCGAAGGCAAAGAACGCGCCGGTGCGACCAATGCCGCACTGCACCTCATCGAGGAGGAGCAGCAGGTGGTGCTCGTTGCAGAGAGCGCGTAGCCCGACGAGGAACTCCGGCGTGCAGGGGTTCACCCCGCCCTCACCCTGGATGGTCTCGACGAAGATCGCCGCCGTGCGCTCCGTGATCGCGGCGCGGAACCCCTCGAGATCGTTGAGATCGGCGAAGACGAAGCCCGGCGTGAGCGGACGGAAGCCTTTCTGGATTTTCTCCTGCGGCGTGGCGCTCATGCCACCGAAGGTCCGGCCGTGGAAGGCGCCGCGGGCGCAGATCACCTCGTAGATCTTCCCTTCCTCGCCGCCGGCCTTGCGCACGCCGTGCAGGCGCGCGAGCTTGATCAAGCCCTCGTTCGCCTCGGCACCGCTGTTGCAGAAGAAGACCCGGCCTGGGCCGGCATAGCCGACGAGGCGCCGCGCGAGCTCGGCCTGCCGCACGTTGCGGAACAGGTTGCTCGTGTGCACCAGCTCGGCGGCCTGCTGTTGCACCGCCGCGACCCAGCGGGGGTGGCAGTGACCGAGCGCATTGACCGCGATGCCGGAGGTGAAATCGAGGTACTCACGACCCGCGTCATCCCAGACCTGCGTGCCGCGACCGCGCACCAACGTGAGCGCGGCGCGCGCGTAATTCTTCATGACGTGCGCATCGTAGAGATCGGCGGCGGCCTGGCGGGTGACGGACGGGTTCATCGAAAGAAAAAAGGGCGCAACGGCGCAGCACCCGGATCAACCATGCACGATTTCCGTGCCGATCCCGGAGTCGGTGAAGATCTCCAGCAACAGCGAATGCGGCAGGCGACCATCGATGAAATGCACGCGCTGCACCCCCTCCTGCAGGGCGCGGATCGCGCTCGCCACCTTCGGCCGCATGCCCTTGTCGATGACTCCCTTCGCCTTCAGCCCATCGACCTGCGAAATCTTCAGCGTCGAAATCAGCGACTCCGGATCAGGCGGCGCCGAGAGCAGGCCCGGAACGTCGCTCATGTACACGAGGCGGCGGGCGTGCAGCGCGCTCGCCACCCGGCCCGCCACCAAGTCCGCATTCACGTTGTAGGGCTTGCCATCATACCCCTCGGCCACGGGCGAGATCACCGGGATGTTGCCCTCGGCGATCTCCTTCTTGATCAGCTTCACCTTCACCTCCGTCACCTCGCCCACGTAGCCGAGGTCCACCGGATTGCCATCATCATCGACCGTCAGCTTCTGGCAGACGAGAACCGAGTCACCCGGCAAACCCTTCGGCTTGCCACGGGCGGACGCGATGGCTTCGCAGACGTCGCGATTGACGATCTCGTCGAGCGTCCGCTTGACGATCGCAACCGTGGCGTCGTCGGTGACGCGCATGCCGTTGACGAAGGTGGCCTTGAGGCCGGACGTCTCCATCGCACGGGTGATGGCCTTGCCGCCGCCGTGGACCACGACGACGTTGATCCCGCAGGCGGCGAGGAAGGCGATGTCGTAGGCGACCCGCGAGCGGACGATCGGATCGGGGTCGTCCATGAAGCTGCCGCCGTACTTGACGACGAAGGTGGAGCCGCGGAAATCCTGGATGTAGGGCAGGGCCTCGAGGAGGACCTTCGCCTTGGCGGTGATTTCGGAGACGTTCATGAAGTCGGAGCGAACTCCGCACGCCACGCCCCATCCGAGACGCGCAAGGACGCGGCCGGCAGAGGCAAACAAGGCTGGACGAAGAGGCTCACAAAAAAACGGAAGGTCGTACGCATAAAGCCCCCGACCCGTGCCTTTCCATAAAATTGTCGCGCATTCCGGAAGAATCTTGCGACGGACCGGTGCAGAATCGACTTCACTCGCCGCGCGCTCGCGCACAGGAGTTGGCCGTGCCGAGCACCGATCTGACCTTCGCCGACCGTTCCTCCCACCGCGCCTGGCTGGCGACGCAGGCGATCCTGCCCGCGGGCTTCCGGGTGGGCACCTGCCGCTTCGAGTTCACGCCGCGCGAGGCGCCGAAGCCGTCGCGGATGACGCTGACGCTGCTGGCGCTCGACCGGCCGACCGCCGACTTCGCCGCCGTCTTCACGCGCAACGCCTTCCCGGGCGCCCCCATCCTCGTCGGCCGCGCCCGCCTCGCTGAGCCCTCCCTCGGCGCGATCATCATCAACAACAAGATCTCGAACGTCTGCGCCCCGGGGGGAGTCGCCGACGCCGAGCGCGTGGCCGGCGCGGCTGCGATGCTGCTCGGCCTGCCCGCCACCGCCGTCCTCCCCTGCTCCACCGGCGTGATCGGCTGGGGCCTGCCCGTTGACGCCATGCTGCAGGCGCTGCCCGAGGCCGTCGCCGCCCTCCGGCCCGGCTCCGCCACGCCGATGGCGGAGGGCATCGTCACGACGGACCTCTATCCCAAGGTCCGCCGCGCCACCGTCGGCCAGGGCAGCATCGTCGGCATCGCCAAGGGCGCCGGGATGGTCGAACCCAACCTCGCCACGATGCTGGTGTACCTGCTCACCGACCTCGCCGTGCCGCGGGACGAACTGCGCGCGATCCTCCAGCGTGTCGTCGCAGACAGCTTCAACACCATCAGCGTCGACAGCGACACCAGCACCTCCGACACGGTGGCACTGCTTTCCTCCGGCACGGTGCCATCCCCGGATCTGGCCGCGTTCGAGGCCGCGCTGCGCCAGGTGTGTCGCGACCTCGCGGAGGACGTGGTCCGCAACGGCGAGGGCGTCCGCCACGTCATCCGGGTCCGCCTCTCCGGCGCCCCCACCGCCGAACTCGCCCGCGGTCTGGGCAAGGCCATCGTGAACGCGCCGCTGTTCAAGTGCGCCGTCGCTGGCAACGACCCCAATGTCGGCCGGCTTGTCCAGGCCATCGGCAAGCACCTCGGTGCGCGCGGCGAGACCATCGACGCGTCCCGGGTCCGCGCCAGCATGGGCGGGATCGAGATCTTCTCGGGCGGAGTCTTCCGCCTCGATCCCACGAAGGAGGCCGCCCTCATCGCCCACCTCCGCAGCGCCGAACTCTACGCCAGCGCCGCGCCGGTCGATGGCGTGTTCTCCGCGCCGATCGATTTCCCACCCCACGAGCGCTGCGTCGACATCGAGGTCGATCTCGGGGCCGGCACCCATGCCGCCACCGTGCTCGGCGGCGACCTCACGCACGAGTACGTGAGCGAAAACGCCGACTACCGCAGCTGAGCCCGCCGAGGCGGCGGCCGCCGCCTCGGCGTCAGCGATCAATCGCGCCGCCAGCTCACGCCAGACCAGCGGTCTCCGGGAAGCCGGACCAGAGGTTCATGATCTGCACGGCCTGGCCGCTGGCGCCCTTCATCAGGTTGTCCTCGGCGGAGGTCACGATGACATTGCCGGTGCGCGGATCGTGGACGGCGGACATGTCGAGGCGGTTGGTGCCGACGACATGAGCGGTGTCCGGCGTCTCGCCGCTCGGCAGGATCTGGACGAACGGACGTTCGGCGTACGCGGCGTTCCACGCCGCGTAGATCGCCTCGATCCCCGCCCCGCGGGCGGCCGGCACGGTGATCGTCGTGGCGATGCCGCGGCGCATGGGAACGAGGTGCGGATTGAACTGGATCATCGTCGGCACCCCGGTGTGGAGGGCCAGTTGCTCCTCGATCTCGGCGAGGTGGCGGTGCTTGACGAGCCCGTAGGCCTTCATGCTCTCGGCGCGCTCGGCAAAGAGGTACATTTCCTCGGCCTTCTTGCCGGCTCCGCTGACCCCGCTGGCGGCGTTGGCCACGATGTGCTCGCGCGACACCAGCCCGGCCCGCAGCAGCGGGATGAGCGGCAGGAGGATGCTCGTCGGGTAGCAGCCGGGCGCCGCGACCAGACGGGCCTCGGTCCGCCAGGCCGCGGCGGTGATTTCGGGGAGGACGAAGCGGGCCTGCGGGATCAGCTCCGGCGCGTGATGGCTGCCGTAGTAGCGCTCGTAGGTCGCAAGATCAGCGATGCGGAAGTCGGCGCTCAGGTCGATGACCCGCTTCCCGCCGGCGACCAGGGCCTTGGCGTAGGCGGCCGCGGCCCCGTGCGGCAGCGCGAGGAAGAACAACTCGATGTCGCTCGCGGCCAGCGCGGCGGCGTCGGAATCGCTGAACACCAGTCCTCGATCCACGCCGCGCACCGCCGGGATCACCGCCGACAGGCGTTTCCCGGCCTGGCTCCGCGACGTCACCGCCGCCAACTGCACCATGGGGTGAGCGAGCAGCAGCTTGACCAACACCTCCCCGGAGTAGCCCGAGGCTCCAACGATGCCGACTTTCATGACGTGCATCCTTCAGCAACGAAGGCACCGGAAGCCAGAGGAATTTCCCGGGAGGCCGGGCGGTCGCCCACGGACCGTCGGGGCGGGAGGCCAATGGGGGGAAAAAACGCCGACCCGGAGGTCGGCGTCTGGAAAAGGACGGAGGCGCGGAGCGGATCAGCGCTTCGAGAACTGGAAGCGCTTGCGGGCGCCGGGCTGGCCGGGCTTCTTACGCTCCTTCTCGCGCGGATCGCGCGTGATGTGGCCGGCCTTCTTGAGCGGCGAACGCAGTTCCGCGTTCATCTTCTGCAGCGCACGGGCGATGCCGTGAGCCGTGGCTCCGGCCTGACCGGCGACGCCGCCGCCCGCCACATTGACCGTGACGTCGATCTTCTCCCGAAGCTCGACCGTCAGGAGGGGGGCGTAAGCCTGCTTGGCGAAGTTCTCGTGGGAGAAATAGTCCTCGAAGTCGCGTCCATTGGCGACGAGCTTGCCGGAACCCTCGACGATGCGCACGCGCGCCGTCGCGGTCTTGCGGCGGCCGGTGGCGGTGAAAACGTTGGTGGCGGTCGCGCTCATGGTCGGAATCAAACGGAGATCTTGATCGGGTTCTGGGCCGCGTGCGTGTGTTCGGCGCCGGCGAAGACGCGCAGCTTGGTGAGCATCTTGGCCGCGATGCGGTTCTTCGGGAGCATGCCCTTGACCGCGTGCTTCACGATGAAGGGGGCGTTGCGCTCGCGCTGCTGCGGAATCGAGCGGAAGCTCTCACCGCCGACGAAGCCGGAGAAGAACATGTACTCGTTCTGCTCTTCCTTGCGACCAGTCAGCGCCACCTTGTCGGCGTTGATGATCACGACGTAGTCGCCCGTATCGACGGAAGGGGTGTAGGAGGCCTTGGTCCGACCGCGAATCAGGTTCGCGGCTTTCACGGCGAGACGGCCCAGCACGGCACCTTCGGCATCGATCAGATACCACTTCGGTTGGGGCAGGGTCTCGTTTTTGGCGAGGAACGTTTTCATGCGAAAAGGGGTCAAGAGCTAGGATTGTGCCGGGAGGTGTCAACTGCATTTCCCTGCCGGAAAAACGAACGCCCGGTCTCCGCGGTCCAAACCGCAGAAAACCGGGCGGCGTGAGTTTGTTGCTGCCGTGTGGCGTTAAATCAGAATCCCACCGTCACGCCCGCCGTGAACCAGACGTAGTCATCCGAACCGTCCGCGTTGGTGGACGCATACTGGACACCGATCGCCGCCGTCGCTTTCTCCGACAGCTTGTAGGGCAGATTCACGCCCAAGCCCCAGTAGGCATAGTCGGAGCCCGAGTCCGGTGACACGTTGCCCAACGTCGCCGAGAAATCCAGCGAGGTGCCGGCGGTTGCCATCGGCACGCTGTAGCCGACCGACCCCTGCAGCGTAAAGGCTTTCAGGGTCGTATCATAGTACGCATACACGCCAGGCGAAAAGCCCGACACCGACCCGGTCAGGCCGATGTAGCCTTCAAAGGTGTTGGAGTCGTAAACCGACGTGTCCGCCTCAGGGTAGTAATAGAGCGTGGCCCCGAAATCGAGCTTCACGGTATCGCTCAGCGGCAGCCCATAGCCGGCGTAGAAATCGAACTCGTTGTCGAGGTTGTCCGTGATGGGCTGGTTGGTCCAGATGCCCGCGTAAAAGTTGCCCGACGCGAGTTCGACGGAGGGCTGGATCGATTCCTTGGCGTACTGGACGCCCCGGAAGACGTACTTGCTCGCGTACGGGAAATCGACCGTCACGGAATATGACGGCGCAGCTTCGGCGCCCCGCAATCCGAGTGAGGACGCGAACAGGCAAAGGAGGAGGGTGACTTTTTTCATGGTGTAGGTTTTAGTTTGAGGTCGGCCCAAGGGTTCCCGACTCCCGCCTTTCGACCCGGCACCCGGTGTGAACCGGCGCTGGCGGAAAGTGAGCATCGGACAATCCTTAGACCTGCGCCACCCACTAAGCAGAACACGGGCCACGCCCGGCTTCACCATGAAAAAATATCCTCTTTTCGCCGCCCTTGCGGGTTTCTCCGCGGTAGCCCTCGGGGCTTTCGGCGCCCATGCGCTCAAGCCGACGCTGCTGGCCCGGGGGTCACTCGAAACGTGGAATACGGGCTCTCTCTACCACCTCGTCCATGCCGCCGCGCTGCTCGGCGTCGCGTGGCTGGGTCCCGACGGCTCCAATCCCCGCGGTCCGCTCGCCCGCGCGGCGGAGTGCTGGCTCGCCGGCACGGTCCTCTTCTCCGGCTCCCTCTACGTGCTCGCCCTCGGGGGCCCCCGCTGGCTGGGGCCGGTCACCCCGCTCGGCGGGGTGCTGCTCCTGACGGGGTGGATTCTCGTCGCATTCGCCGGCCGCCGTTCGCCAGCCTGAGGCCGTGGTCCCTCCCCTGCCGCTGCCCGACTCGCTCCGCGACGCCCTCCTCGCCGTCCGGCCCATCGGTCGCCCGCGCCTCGTCGGGGGCTGCGTGCGGGACTGGCTCATGGGCCTCGCGCCCAAGGACTTCGATGTGGAGGTGGGCGGCACCGACTTCCCTTCCCTGCACCAAGCCCTCGCCCCGCTCGGAGCCACCGATGTCGTCGGGCGCAGTTTCGGGGTCATCAAGGTCCGGACGCGCGATGGTCGGGAATACGACTTCAGCCTGCCGCGGCGGGAATCCAAGACGGGCGCTGGCCACCGGGGCTTCGCCATCGCGCCGGATCCGACCTTGAGCGACGCGGATGCCGCCGCCCGGAGGGACTTCACGCTCAACGCCATCGCCTGGGACCCGTTCAGCGAAACGCTCGTCGATCCGCTGAACGGCGTCGCCGATCTCCGCGCCCGCCTTCTGCGGCACGCCAGTCCGGCCTTCGTCGAGGACCCGCTCCGGGTGCTGCGGGGGATGCAGTTCGCCGCCCGCTTCGATCTCACGCTGGCCCCCGAGACCGCCGCGCTGTGCCGCTCCATCGTCGACACCTACGCCGAACTGCCCGTGGAACGGGTCTGGCACGAGTGGGACAAGTGGGCGACGCAGTCCGTGCGCCCATCCCGGGGTCTGGCGGTGCTCGAACAGACCGGATGGCTGCGGCACTTCCCGGAAATCGCCGCCCTCCGCGGCTGCCCGCAGGAGCCGGAGTGGCACCCGGAGGGCGATGTGTTCACGCACACCGGTCTCTGCTGCGACGCGCTCGTGCGACTCAAGCCGTGGCAGGAGTCGGACGCGCCGCGCCGCCGGTTCCTGCTGCTCGCGGTCCTCGCCCACGACTTCGGCAAGCCTTCCACCACCTCCCGCGCGATGAAGCGCGATGTCCTGCGCTGGATCAGCCCGGGGCACGAGGCCGCCGGCGGGCCGCTGGCGGACACGTTCCTCGCCCGGATCGGCGCCCCGCTCGACCTCGTCACGTTTGTCCGCCCACTCGTGGTCGACCACCTGGTCCACCACAGCGGCCACCGCAGCGAGTACGGCGACACCCAGGTGCGCCGCCTCGCCCGGCGACTGGCCCCGGCGACGATCGACGACCTCGCGCTGGTGATGACCGCCGATTCGTTGGGCCGCCCGCCCTTGTCGTCACCGGAAACGATCAATCTGATCGAGAAAATGCGCGCCAAGTCACGCCAGCTCGACCTCGCCGCCAAGGCCCCGCAGCCGCTGCTGAAGGGACGCCATCTGCTCGAGCTGGGGCAGACCGCCGGCCCCCACTTCAAGGCGTTCCTCGACCTCGCCTTCGAGGCGCAGCTGGACGGGATGTTCCGGGACGAAGCCGGCGCCGTCGCGTGGGCCCGCACCGAACTGCGCCGCGCCGCCAGCGCCGCCGCCCGCGCGAGCGCGGCGGTAACCCCGTCGCCGCCTTCATCTCCCTAAACCCCTTCATCTCCGTCGCCATGCCCTCCCAACTTGACCAGCTGAAACAGTTCACCCAGGTCGTCGCCGACACCGGCGACTTCGCCTCGATGCGGCAGTTCGCCCCGAAGGACGCGACGACCAATCCGTCGCTCATCCTCAAGGCCGCCGCGATGCCGGAGTACGGCTACCTCGTCGACCGCGCCCTGAGCGACGCCGGCACCGCCACGCCGGTGGGTCAGGTGATCGACTCGCTCCTCGTCCTCTTCGGCCTCGAAATCCTCCGCATCGTCCCGGGCCGCGTCTCCACCGAGGTCGATGCGCGCCTGTCGTTCGACCGCGATGGCACGGTCGCCAAGGCGCGCGAGATCATCGCCCGCTACACCGCCGCGGGGATCCCGCGCGAGCGCGTGCTGATCAAGATCGCCTCCACTTGGGAAGGCATCCGCGCGGCCGAGGTCCTCGAGCGCGAGGGCATCCGCTGCAACCTGACCCTGCTCTTCTCCCTGCCGCAGGCGGTCGCCTGCGCCGAAGCGGGCGTGCGGCTGATCTCACCGTTCGTCGGCCGAATCCTCGACTGGCACAAGCGCAACGCCGGTCGCGATTTCGCCCCCGCCGAGGACCCCGGCGTGCGTTCGGTCGCGTCGATTTACGCGTACTACAAGCACCACGGCTACGCGACGGAGATCATGGGGGCCTCCTTCCGCAACAAGGGGGAAATCCTCGAACTCGCCGGCTGCGATCTGCTCACGATCGCCCCGCCGCTGCTCGCCGAACTCGCCGCCAGCGAGGAGCCGATCACGCGCAAGCTCTCAGCCGAACACGCTGCGAAGGACGCCCCCGCCCGTCGTTCCTACGACGAAAAGGCGTTCCGCTTCGCGCTGAACGAGGACGCCATGGCGACCGAGAAGACCGCCGAGGGCATCCGGCTTTTCTCGGCCGATATCGTCAAGCTGGAGGCGTTCCTCGACCAACGCCGCCGCCGCTGAGCGCGGCAGCTGAGCGCCGCGGGCGGCGGCGGCATCGTCCGACCGCCATCCGCCGCCTCAGCGGGCCGCCTGCGCCGGGAGCACCGGTTCGAGCGTGAGCTGGCCGCCTTCCACTGCAAACGCCGCCGGGCCGACGGCCAAGTCGCCGTCGGTCAGGATGCGCGCCCGCAGGCCGCCGCGGCCCTTCAACCACGCCTCGGCCCCGGGGCCGACCGCCTGATCCATCCAATAGCAGGGCGTCGATTCCGCCGTGCCGTCAAAGGTGACCCCGCACAGGGAGAAGCGCGCTCCGATCAGCGCCGGCAGATCGAGTCCCTCCACCACCACATTCCGTCGCACCGCCCCGGGGCTCACGCCCGACACGCCAAGCGCAGCGCAAAGTCCATTCCAGATGGAAAAGTCGAAAAAGGTGATCTGTCCGCGGTAGTCTTCCTTGTAGTCGAAGAAGCGGTCGCCCTCGATCCCGCGCCCCGCCCGACACCGGGCGCGCTCCACGGAGAGCGTCGCGTGCGTCCCCGCCGGTCGGCCATGATGGCCAAAGTAGTTATGGCCGGGGGAAATGAAGAGATGACGGACGTGAACCGGCATGGGGGGCGCGCCGAGTCCACGCGGCGACCCGCAGAAACGCAACCCCGCTCCACGCCGCGGCCCAAGGCAGCACCCGGGCCGCCGCCCGCCCACCCAACCAAAGCCGTGCCTCCCCTCCCCCCTCAGCCGCCCGCGGCTGCTTTTTGCTTTCCAGCGCCGGCCCGCGCGGTTCGCTCGTCGTCATGCGCCCCACCCCGTTCCTGCTCCGCTGGTCGAGAGTCCGCGTGCGACTGGCCGTCTTCGTTCTGCTCGGCGGGTGCAGCGTCGGCGTCCTCTCCACCGCCGCAGCCGCGGCCAGCGCACCGGCCAACCCGCGGGTTCCGCGCTCGGTGGTCTTCATCCTCTCGGACGACCATCGCTATGACGCGATGGGGTTTCTGGGACACCCGTTCCTGCAGACGCCTCACCTCGACTCGATCGCCGCCCATGGCGTGCACCTGCGCAATGCGTGCGTCACCACCGCGCTCTGCTCGCCGAGCCGCGCCTCGATCCTCACCGGCCTGACGTCGCACCGCCACCGCGTCGTCGACAACTACAACGCGATCGCGCCGGGAATCCGGTTCTTCCCGGAGGACCTGCAGCAGGCCGGCTACCGCACCGCGTTCATCGGCAAGTGGCACATGGGCGGCGAGTCCGACGCGCCCCGCCCGGGCTTCGATCATTGGGTGAGTTTCCGCGGCCAAGGTTCGTACCTCCCCGAACAGAACGGACTCAACGTGAACGGCCAGCGCGTACCGCAACGGGGCTACATCACCGACGAACTCACCGACTACGCGATCGATTGGCTGAAGACTCAGCGTCCCAAGGAACAGCCCTTCTTCCTCTACCTGTCGCACAAGGCAGTGCACGCCAACTTCACCCCCGCCGAGCGCCACCGCGGCCGCTACGCCAACGTTCCGGTGCCGCGTCCCGGCAACGCCCATGAAACGCCCGCCGAACTCGCCGCCAAACCGCGCTGGGTCCGCGACCAGCGCAACAGCTGGCACGGCGCTGACTTTCCCTACCACAGCGACCTCGATATCGCGGAGTACTATCGCAGCTACTGCGAGACCCTCCTCGCCGTCGACGACAGCGTCGGCCGCGTCCTCGCCCAGCTGAAGGAACTCGGCTGCCTCGAGGACACGCTCGTGATCTACATGGGCGACAACGGATTCATGTTCGGCGAGCACGGGCTGATCGACAAGCGAGTGGCCTACGAGGAATCCATCCGCGTGCCACTCCTCATGCAGTGTCCCGCCCTGTTCCCCAAGGGTCGCACCGTCGACGCGGTGGTGGCGAACATCGACATCGCGCCCACGATCCTCGAGGCCGTCGGCCTGACCCCGCGGCCCGGGTTGGATGGACGCAGCTTCCTCGGCCTCGCCCAAGGCAAGTCCGTCCCGTGGCGCGAGGACTTCCTCTACGTCTATTATTGGGAACGCAATTATCCCCAGACCCCGACGACCTTCGCGCTGCGGACGGATCGCTACAAGTACATCACCTACTACGGACTCTGGGACATCGATGAATTGTATGATCTCCGGGAGGACCCATCGGAGCGCCGCAACCTGATCCAAAGCCCCGAGCACCGCGCGATCGCCCGCGATCTGGAGCAGCGGCTCTACCGCCGCCTCGCCGCGGAGGGCGGCATGCAGATCCCGCTGAACGCCCCCAAGGGCACGATCTACAACAAACGCCTCGCCCCGCGCGACGGCGCCGACGCCGCCGACTTCCCGCCCGCCCTCGTCGTCCCCGCCCCGCTCAACCGCGGCGCCCAGTAACGGGGCTCCCCGGGTGAAATCCCAGCGCCTCCGAGTCGGTAGTCCGGGGCCGACTTCGTTCAGCAACTGGCTCTCGCGGAGGAGCACGATGGAGCCGAGGGTCAATTCGACTGGGGGCACGTGGTCGGCTGATGACCCCCTACCCGGGGAACGGCTCGGACGTTGACCCGGGGACGGCGATGGATTTCTTCCCAGGTAGCCAGGCGCGTCCCCATAGCTCAAGTGGATAGAGCAGTCGTTTCCTAAACGACTGATCCGTGTTCGAGTCACGGTGGGGGCACCAGCCGCCGCTGCGACCGTAGCTGGCGAGGCAGGGTGCGACGCTCGGATTGCCTCGTTCCGTCGCTTGCTCCCGCGCTGCGCCACGCCGAGGCGATGTTCACCGGCAAAGCGGTGAATGGCGGAAAACAACTCGCCCGTCAGTTCGTCGTAGAGGGAATCGGGCTGGTAGCGGTATTGGGGATCGGCTGCACGCTTCGCCTGCTCTTCCTTGGCTATGGCTGCCTTGTCTGCAGCGACGGCGTGAAAGCGAACCTTCGGCCCCCTGGAACAAACCCCGGCTGACCGTGCCCAGCGCCTCCGTGATCTCCAGCCTCGCATCTGACCGGCGCCTCACGCACGCTTGAGCGGCGTCACGGAGAACTCCTTGGGCCGCCACGCCGCTCACGTGATTCCGCCCGCTATCCCCATGACGACAAAGTCCGTGCTTGGTCCGACTCCATCGCTCCGCGCCGTCATGACCCACGTAACTTCGACTCCACGGTGCCCTCGCGCCTCGTCTCTCGGCGGCCTCATCCGGATCGCCGGTCAACTTGCGGCCGGACTCCGCTTGGGCAGCTTCGTCTCAGAGACCCGCGTTCACACCGTCCGCATGGTGTTGGCCCTCGCCCTTGCCCTGACCGTGACCGCCGGCGCGAACGCCGCGCCCGCTCCGGCCGGAGGGTGGCGCGCCGGGGTCGCGCGCGAGAAGATCACGCCGCCAGCCGGGGTGTGGATGACCGGGTACGGGTCGCGCGACCGTCCGGCCGAGGGCACCGGACAGGACCTGTGGGCGAAGGTGCTCGCCGTCTCCGACCCGTCCGGCCAACGCGCGGTGCTCATTACGCTCGATCTCTGCGGCATCCCGCGGGAACTGTCCGACGCGGTGGCGAAGGCCGTCGGCGACTCGCACGGTCTGCCGCGGAGCGCCGTGATGGTGAACGTCTCGCACACGCACTGTTCGCCGTTCCTCCGCGGCTACCTGAACGGTCTTCGCGTGCTGCCGCCGGAGGGCGTCGCGCGCTCAGACGACTACGCGGTCACGCTGCGCGCCGCGATCACACGCGCGGCCCACGCCGCGCTGGATGCGCTGCAGCCCGCCACGCTCGCCTGGGGCGAGGACGAGGCGCACTTCGGCTTCAATCGCCGCGAGAATCCCGAGAAGGACGTCGCGACGCTGCGCGCGGCCGGCCAACTGAAGGGTCCGGTCGACCCGCGCGTGCCGGTGCTCGCCGTGCGCTCGGCCTCCGGCGAGCTCGCCGCGTTGCTCGTCTCCTACGCCTGCCACAACACGACGTTGTCTTACTTCCAGTGGCACGGTGACTACGCGGGCTCGGCACAGCTTGAGCTCGAGCGACTTCATCCGGGCGCGACGGTGCTCTTTGCCAGCGGATGCGGCGGCGACATCAACCCCGGACCGCGCCGGCAGGTCGCGCTGGCGGAGCAGTACGGTCGCGACCTCGCCGACGCCGCCGAACGCGCGCTGGCGCGTCCGCTGCAGCGCATCGAAGGGCATCTCGGCACCGCCTTCGCCGACCTGCCCCTGCGCTTCGCACGCATCCCGACCGCGGCGGAATTGGAGGCCGCCCGCACCAGCGGCGAACCTGCCCGCGTCGCCTGGGCCGCCGCCGCGGGCAGCGAGTTGGCGGCAAAGGGGGAAGCGATCCTCGACTACGCTTATCCCATCCAGGCATGGCGTCTCGGCGACCTCGCCTGGCTGGCCCTCGGCGGCGAGGTGGTGGTCGACTACGCGCTGCGCGTCCGGGCCGAGGAGGGCCGCAAGCTCTGGGTGTTCGGCTACTCCAACGACGTCATGGCTTACATCCCCAGCGAGCGCGTGCTCCGCGAAGGCCGCTACGAAGGTGACACCTCGATGCTGCCCTACGGTCGCCCGTCGCCGTGGACCCCGGGCATCGAGGAGAAGATCGTCCACGCCGCGCGCACGACGCTGCGGGCGGCGGAGCGGGCGGCGGCGGCGGCGCGCTGAAGCGATCGCGGCCACGAGCGCCGAAGCACCGGCGCCGACCGCGGCGGAACCGGAAGCCGCCCCCCAGCGGCGAGTCCGCCCGCGGCGCCGGTGCCGCTCGCGTCGCCCGGGTCGCCGGGGCCGCCGGGGCCGCCACCGCGTCGTCGCCGCCGTGCGCCCGACAACGACGACCGGCGTGGCGTGGCGTGGCAGGCGACGCCTTGCCGCACGCTTGCGCGCGGGGGCGCGGTCCCTAGCGTCACGCCCAACGCGCCACCCGGCGCGGTCAATGGCCGAGTCCTCCCCACGTCCCCCGCTCCTGCTGCTGACGCATGAATTTCCGCCGCGGCGCGGGGGCATCGCGACCTACGCCGAGGAAATGGCCCGCGCCGCCGTGGCGCTCGGCTTTGCCGTGGAGGTCTGGGCCCCCGCCGCCGGGCATCCCGGCCGTCGAGGCGCCGGGACCGGCGATCCCGTGACCGCCAACGGGGCCGGACCCCGCCTCGCCGCGACCGCGCGTCCGGCGGCCCGTCCGCCTGATTCCGTCGGTAACGCCTCGCCACGGGGCACGGCCGCCGCCGGCCACGGTGTCGTTCCCGCCGTCCCGCAAGGCCACGCGGGCTCGGGCGCCAGCACCGGCGACGCGTCGCTGCCTTACGCCGTGCGCCGCCTTCCGATCCGCGGGACGCACGGGCCGCGCTGCGTCCTGCGCACCGCGCGCGAACTCATCCGCGACTGTGCGCGGCTCCGCGAGGCCACGGTCCTGCTCGCCGAGCCCGGTCCCATGCTCGCGTGGATGGTCGCGGGGCTACTCGTGGATCTCCGGCCGCGCGAACTCCTCCTCGCGTTCCATGGCTCCGAACTTCTCCGCTGGCACGATGCCCCGCTGGTTCGTCGCGGGCTGCGCTCGCTGCTCCAACGCGCCACCCGCGTGGCGACCCTCACCGCGTACACCGAGGGTCTCCTGCGGACCCATTTTCCGGAAGGCGCGGCGAAGGTCTGCCGCACGCCGGGCGCGCCACGGTCAGGCCGCTCCCTCACCCCCGCCGCTGCGCCTGCGACCGACCGCCGCGCCGACACCGGAGAACGCCGGTTGGTCGTGCTCACCGTGGGACGGCTGCATCCGCGCAAGGGTCACGAACCCACCCTCGCCGCGCTGCAACGCCTTGCACCCGCGCTCCGGGCCCGCGTCGAGTACTGGATCGCCGGCGGCCAGAGCAAGGGCGGCTGCGAGGAGGCGCTGCGCGCGCGGGCCGACGCCGGGGACATTCCGGTGCGCTTCCTCGGCGAGGTCGCCGACGAGGAACTGGATCATCTCTACGCGCAGGCGGATGTGTTCGCGCTGACCAGCGTGGAGTACGGACGCAGCGTGGAGGGTTTCGGCCTCGTCTACCTGGAGGCGGCCGCGCACGGGCTGCCGGCGATCGCACACCGCGTCGGTGGCGTCGCCGAGGCCGTGATCGACGGCGAAACCGGCCTGTGCGTGTCGCCGGACGATCCGGATGCCCTGACCGCCGCCTTTGCGCGCCTGCTCGGGGACGCGGACCTGCGGCGCCGGATGGGCGAGGCGGCGCGGGCGCGCGCCCGCCTCGCGAACTGGACGGACTCCGCCCGCGCCTTCTTGCTGCCCGCTGCACCGGCTTCCCTTTCCCGATGATTCAATCCCGCACCCAGGTCACTGTCCGCTACGCCGAAACCGACATGATGGGCGTCGTGTACCACGGCAACTACCTCCCGTGGTTCGAGATTGGCCGCACCACGCTGCTCCGCGAGCAGGGCCTGCCCTATCGCCAGCTGGAGGAAGATGGCTTCCGCCTGCCCGTACTGGAGGTGGCGGTGAAGTACCTGCGCCCGGCCGTGTACGACGACACGGTGACGATCGTCACCACGCTGCGCGAGCGGCCGCTGCTCCGCATCCGCCTCGAGTACGAAGTGTATCGCGGCGAGGAACTGCTCGCGACCGGCAGCACGGTGCACGCCTTCATCGACCGCAGCGGCCGCCCGGTGCGACCGCCGGCGGCATTCAGCGAAACGATGGCCGGGCTCTTCCCGCCGACCCCCTCCGCCGGCTAACCGGCACCCGCCGGCTGCTCGTCCGCCGCGGATTCGTACTCGGCCAGCACCAGCGGATCCGTCTCGGCCGCGCGGGCCGACGCCAGCGCGTCACCGCCGCCAAGCTGGAAGATCGCCCACACCGCATGCGCGCGGACCACCGGCAGCGCGTGCTGTGCGAGGGCGTGCAGCGCCGGCAAGTGGGCGCAATCCCCGGAATTGCCCGCAACGATGCAGGCATTGCGGAGCAGGCCGGAAAGCTTCAGCCGCTTCACCGCCGTCCCCCGGAACACCGCCGCGAATCGCTCCGGCGTCAGCGCGAGCAACTCCGCAGGCGTGAGCTCGCGCAGATCGTGACTCACGCTGAGCAGCATCCGCCGCCCCTCCTGCGCGAAGCGGTTCCACGGGCACACCTCCAGGCAGGTGTCACAGCCGTACACGCGATCGCCAATCCCGCGGCGCAGCGCCCGCGGGATGATGCCCTTGTTCTCGATCGTGTGGTACGAGATGCAGCGGCGGGAATCGACGACCCCCGGAGCCGGAAACGCCTGGGTCGGGCACGCCTCGAGGCAGCGCGTGCACTTGCCGCAAAGGAGTCCGGCGTGGGCGCCCGACTGCGCGGGATTAGCGGGAGGCGGCCGACGCCGGATCGGCGGGTCCGCGGGAAGTGCGAGGCGCGTCAGGATCGAGGCGAGGAAAAGCCAGTTGCCGTGCGTGCGCGAAATTAGCATCGCGTTCTTCCCGGTGAAGCCGAGCCCGCTCCGCGCCGCCCAGCCCCGCTCGAGCACCGGACCCGTGTCGACGTAGTAACGATAGTCGCCGCCTCCGAGGTTCGCGAGACGCTCCAGCAAGCGCCCCGCCTCCACCAGACCGGCGCGGATCGTGTCGTGGTAGTCGGCGTGCAACGCGTACCGCGCCCAGCGCGGGCGGGCGGGAGACGGCAACGCGGCTGCGCCCACGCCCACGCTCGCCGACGCCGGCGCGTCGGGCATCCAGTAGTTCACGCCGAGCAGGATGATCGAACGGGCGCCCGGCAGGACCTGCGTCGGATCGGCGCGCTTCTCGCGGGTGCGCTCCATCCAGGCCATGTCGGCGTGGTGCCCGGCGTCGAGCCAGGCTCCGAGACTCGCGCCGACCTCGGGATCCGGCAGGGCGGCGAACCGCACCTCATCGAACCCGAGTTCGCGCAGCCCCGCGCGCACCTGTTCGTGGAGCGGCGCGGGCATGGGCTCAGGCGCGGCGCGGGGCATCCGCGGGTCGATGCTGGCGGAGCCACTCGGCCGCGTCGCGCTGGTAGGAACGCATCACGTGGTTGACGATGTCGCCCAGCGGGCGGGCGTCGGTCAGGATCATCGTGCCGGCGCTCCGGTAAAGCGGCTCGCGGGCGGCGTAGAGCGTGCGCAGCCGCGTTTCGAGGTCCTCGACGTTGAGAAGCGGGCGGTGCTTCTGGCCCTGCGTGCGGCGCAGGATCGTCTCCAGCGAAGCGTGCAGGCAGATGACCACGCCCTTGCGGCGCAGCAGGCCGAGCATGCCCTCGGGCACGATCAGCCCGCCGCCGCAGGCGATGATGTGGCCGGACTCCGGGTGGCCGGACTCAATGAACGTGCGTTCCATCCGCCGGAACGCGGCCTCCCCCTGCTCGGCGAAGATGGTCGTGACCGGCTGCCCGGCGGTGCGCTCGATCTCGTGGTCGCTGTCGATGACCCCCATGCGCAGCCGCTGGCCCAGCGCCCGGCTGATGGTCGTCTTGCCGGTGCCCATGAAGCCGACGAGGTAGAGATTGGGAACGAAGGCGGACATCGAGAGCAGCCCCCATCGATGGCGCGCGCGACCGCCCCTGCCAACGCCGAAAAATCCGCCTGCCGGGCTGGCCCCTCCAGGCCACGGACGCCGGTGACGATGCGCCCGCGACCGGCAAGAGCGTGGCGCGGACCACCCGCCGCAAAGAAAGGCTCGTCTGGCCGCGCCCGGCGGGTGAATCTCCGCGCCACCCCTGCCGTGATGCCGCGCCGTTACTCCCTCGCCGGCCTCGCCAGCCTCGTGCTTGGGCTGGTTCTGCTCGCGGGCTGCGGCCGGGCCGGGGGCGCGAGGGTCATCAAGCTCGCCCACGCGCTCGACCCGTCGCATCCGGTGCACCTTGGCATGGAGCGTTTCGCGACGCGGCTCGCCGAGAAATCGGGCGGACGGATCCGCGTCGACCTTTACCCCAGCGGCCAGCTTGGCACCGAGCGTGAATGCATCGAACTGCTGCAACTGGGCGGGCTGGGCATGGCCAAGGCCTCGTCGTCCGCGCTGGAGGGCTTCGCCGAGGCGTACCGGGTCTTCGGCCTGCCCTTCCTCTTCCGCAACGAGGCGCACCGCTGGGCGGCGCTCGAGGGCGACGTCGGACGCGGGATCCTGCGGGCGGCGGAGGACAAGTTCCTCCGCGGGCTCTGCTACTACGATGCCGGGACGCGCAACTTCTACACGACGGCCCGGCGGGTGGAGCGGCCGGAGGACCTCGCTGGGCTGAAGATCCGCACCCAGGAAAGTCCGATGGCGATCCGGATGGTCCGGGCCCTCGGCGCCTCGGCCACGCCCATCGCGTTCGGCGAACTCTACACCGCGCTGCAGCAGGGCGTCGTGGACGGCGCCGAGAACAACCCTCCCAGCTTCCACCTCTCCCGCCACTACGAACTCAGCCGCTACTACGTGCTGAGCGAGCACTCCGCCGTGCCCGACGTGCTGCTCATCAGCACCCACCTCTGGCGCCAGCTCTCGGCGGAGGAGCAGCGCTGGGTGCAGGAGGCCGCCGACGAATCACAGGCGCTCCAGCGGCGGCTCTGGCACGAGGCCTCCGCCCGCTCACTCGACGCCGTGCGCGCCGCCGGGGTGGAGGTCATTGTGCCGGACCAAGCCGCCTTTCAGGCCCGGGTGGCGCCGCTGCACGATGAGATCGCGCGGGAAATGCCGGCTGTCGGGGCTCTGGCGCGCCGGATCCGGGAGGTGACGCCATGACCGCCCTGCGCCACGCCCTCGAACGCCTGCTCGCTGCGGCGATCGCCATCCTGATGACCGCGATGGTGCTCAATGTGCTCTGGCAGGTCTTCTCCCGGTTCGTGCTCCGGACACCCAGCTCCCACACCGAGGAACTCGCCCGCTACCTCATGATCTGGCTCGGTTTGCTCGGCGGCGCCTACGGCGTCGGCACCAAGTCGCACCTCGCCGTCGACTTCCTCACCGCCGGCCTCCAGGGCGCGGCGCGCCGGTGGATGCACGCGGTGGTGGAGATCGCGGTCCTCGTCTTTGCCGCCGCCGTGATGGTGGGCGGCGGCGTGCGCCTCATGTGGGTGACCTTCACGCTCGGGCAGACCTCCGCGGCGCTGGGGCTGAAGCTCGGCTACGTGTACGCCGCCGTGCCCCTTGCGGGCGTCTGCATCGTCGTCTTCTGCCTCGCCTCGCTCGCGGCCCTGCGACGGGGGAGCGCCGAGGACGCGCATCCGTCGGGAGGGCTGAACTGACATGAGCGAAGCCGTCGTCCTGCTCCTCGTCTTCGTGCTCCTGCTCGCCGCCGGCGTGCCGATCGCGTTCACCCTCGGCCTCTCCGCCCTTGCCGCCCTCGCGGTCAGCCTTGATCCGGGCGCCGCCTCGACCGTGCTGGCGCAGCGGTTGGCGACGGGGCTCGACAGTTTCGCGCTGCTCGCGATCCCGTTCTTCATCCTCTCGGGCAACCTGATGAACCGCGGCGGCATCGCGGCCCGCCTCGTGGACCTGGCCAAGGTGGTGGTCGGCCGCCTGCCGGGCGGGCTCGCCTACGTGAACGTGCTCGCGAACATGCTCTTCGGCGCCGTCTCCGGTTCGGCGGCGGCCTCCGCCGCAGCCAACGGCGGCTTCATGGCCCCGCTGATGAAGCGCGAAGGGTATGACCGGGACTTTGGCGCGGCGGTGAACATCTCCTCCGCCGTCACCGGCCTGCTCATCCCGCCCAGCAACGTGATGGTCGTGTACTCGCTCGCAAGCGGCGGCGTCTCGATCGCCGCGCTCTTCGTCGCGGGCTACGTGCCGGGCCTGCTCCTCGGGCTGGTGCTGATGGGGGTCGGCGGCGGGATCGCGCGGCGGCGGGGCTACCCCGTGGGCGAGCGCATCGGCGCGGCGCAGGCGTGGCGCATCCTGCGCGCCGCCCTCCCCTGCCTCGCCCTCGTCTTCGTCATCATGGGCGGCATCATCCTCGGCTGGTTCACGCCCACCGAGGCCAGCGCGATCGCCGTGCTCTACACGTTCGTCCTCGCCGTCCTCGTGTACCGCGAGGTCAAGTGGAGCGACCTGCCCCGGATCGTGACCGACTCAGCCGCAACCACCGCGGTCGTCCTGCTCCTCATCGGCGCATCCATGGGCCTCTCTTGGGTGATGTCCTCGGCCAACCTGCCGCAGGGGGTGACCTCCCTGCTCCTCGGCCTGACGGAGGACAAGCTCCTGCTGCTCCTGCTCATCAACGTGCTGCTCCTGCTCGTGGGCACCTTCATGGACATGACACCGGCGGTGCTCATCTTCACACCGATTCTCCTGCCGGTCGTGCAGAAGTTCGGGATGGATCCGATCCACTTCGGGCTGATGATGATCTTCAACCTCTGCATCGGCCTCTGCACCCCACCGGTCGGCAGCGTGCTCTTCGTCGGCTGCAGCGTCGCCCGCACGACCCTGCGCCACGTCCTCCGGCCGCTCCTCCCGTTCTTCGCCGCGATGGTGATCGTGCTCCTGCTCGTCACCTACGTCCCGGCCATCTCCCTCTGGCTCCCGTCCCTCCTCGGGCTGAAGTGAACGGTACCCTCCCGGCGCAGCCGCAGGAGGACAAACACGCCGGCACCGGGTTCCGATCCACGGCAACCGCACAGAGACTCGGCGGATGGCCTTTTCGACACATATCATGCTCTTCGTTAACGGTTTAAGTAACCCGTGAGCCTCCTCCTCCTGGTCGCGAGCGCTGCCGGTCTGCTTTCCTCTCGACTTCCCGGTCGCCGTAAACGAGTGGCGAAGACCCATGTACGGACTTGTGAACCGCGCAGTGCAGGAATTGGTCACCCGAAACCACGGAGAGGAGGTCTGGCAGCGCATTCGACAACGGGCCAAGGTCGATACGCTGTCATTCCTGAGACTCACGCAGTATCCCGACGAAGTGACGTATGCGCTGGTGGGTGCCGCTTCGGAGGAACTGGGAGCACCGGCGAGCGATCTCCTGCGGGAGTTCGGCCGTTCCTGGATCGGCTTTGCGATGCGGGAGGGTTATCGGGAGTTGTTCCGCATCTCCGGGAAGGACCTGCGCAGCTTCCTCGCCAACTTGGACAACCTCCACGCGCGACTCGGCATGACGTTCGTCGGCATGGACGCACCGAGCTTCGTGGTGACCGACCGTGGGCCGGACGAAATGCTGGTTCATTACTACAGTTCCCGGCCGGGTCTCACGCCGTTCGTACAGGGCCTGCTGGAGGGCCTCGGTCCGGTGTTTGCGTGCGAGGTGCAGGCGACCGTTGAGTCGACCCGCGCCGACGGTCAGGACCACGACACCTTCCTCGTACGCTGCACTCCGGTTAAGGAAGCGACCGACTCCCATGCCGGGCCTGCAACCCGAGGCACGCCTGCCGGCACCGGACGTGCACGCGCTGCTGCAGGCGGCGTTTCCCTTTCACCTGGTCTTCGATCAGCACCTGCGGCTGATGGACGTGGGGCGAAGCGTCCCGACAATCTGCCCGGCGGCCGTGGAGGGAGCGGGGCTGCTCGACATCACGCGCCTGCTGCGCCCCAAAGGGGTCGTCGACGCCGCCGGCGTCATGGACCGGCACGATCAACTCTTCGTCCTGCAGGTGCCCCAGAACGGCGTCCAGCTCCGCGGACAGGTGATCGCACTCGCCTCGGGCGGCGCAGCCCCGGCCAGGTTCGTCTTCATCGGCTCACCTTGGGTCACCAAGCTGGAGACGATCGCGAACCTCGGCCTGACCCTGACCGATTTCGCGGTCCACGACCCGATCGCGGAGTTCGCGCTGTTGCTGCAGACGCGCGACATGGCGCTCGACGATGCGCGGAGGCTGACAAAGCAGTTGGAGGAGGAGCGCGCAGAGCTCCACGAACTCGCCACGCTGCAACGTCTTCAGATCGAGGTCTCGCAGGCCCTCGCGGGCGCCGAGGGCGAGGACGCCGCGGTTTCGGCGCTGCTCCGCGAGGTGTGCCGCGTGTTTCGCTACGACCATGCCGAACTCTGGTTGGTCGATGGCGAGGGAGCGACGGTCCGGACCCACCACCACCGGGTGGGCGACGACCCGGCGATCGCGTCCCACCCCGCAGGATCATCCGCATCATGGCCCGAAGCGGACGGGTCGAGCATCGCGCGCGTCGTGGCGAGCGGCCTGCCGTACGCGACGTCCGCCGGCGGGCACCCTACGACGGTGGTTTCGGCCGGTTCGGGCTTGGCCTCCGAGCTGACGGTGCCCGTTCGCAGTTCCAACCGCACGCTCGGAGCCCTGCGGCTCCTCTCGTCCGGCAATGGCGGGCAGTCGCGGCGCCTCATCGACGGGATCACCCAGATCGGTGAACGCCTCGGCTGGTATCTGGAGCGCTGCCGGAGTCTCGAGTCGGTGCGGCGCGCCAAAGAGGCCGAACGCGCCAACGAGGCCAAGAGCGCATTCCTCGCGACGATGAGTCACGAGATCCGCACGCCCCTGAACGCGGTGATCGGGGTCTGCGGACTCCTGCTCGAGACCGGACTCGCGTCCGAGCAGCGCAGGCTCGTCGAGATCATGCACAACAGCGGTGATGCGCTGCTGGAAATCATCAACGACACCCTCGATCTCGCGAAGATCGAGGCGGGGCGCGTGGAGTTGCACCGGCGCGCCGTCGATCCACGCGCGCTCGTCGAGGAGGCCTTGGAAGTCGTGGCATTCCGGGCCGCCGAGAAGGGTCTCCGCATCGCCGGCATCGTCAGCGACGACGTGCCCGGACTCGTCGTTCTCGATCCGCTGCGGGTCCGTCAGATCCTGGTCAACCTGCTCGGCAACGGCGTCAAGTTTACGGAGCGGGGCGAGGTCGTGCTTGAGGTCCGGGTTCCGGGAGAGGGGCGCCTCGAATTCCGGGTGCGCGACACCGGGATCGGCATTCCCCGCAACTGGCGCGACCGGCTGTTCCAGCCGTTCTCGCAGGTCGACACGTCCAACACCCGCCGCTTCGGAGGCACGGGGCTCGGTCTTGCGATCACCGGCCAACTGGTGCGGCTGTGCGGTGGATCAATCGGCGTCGAGTCGGAGGAGAACGAGGGCTCGACCTTCACGTTCGACATCGAGGCGCCGCCTGCCGACGCCGCGCGAAGCGAAGCCGCTGATCCCCTGCGAGGCTGCACCGCGCTGGTGGTGGATCGCCACCCCGGCTCCGCCGAGGCGCTCGTGCTCTGCCTCCAGCGCCTCGGGATCAAGGGTCAGCGCGCTGAAGACCTCGCCGCAGCACGCTCCCGCGTGGCCGCCGGGCCGGTCGACTTCGTATTAGTCGAGGGGAGCCTCCTCATTGCTGACGAAGCCGGCTGGCGGGATGTGCGGCGGGCCGGCGGTGGTGCCCTCGTGGCGCTGCAGGCTCTCGGCGCGCCACCGGTTCCCGTCGGCGCGGCGGCAACGCTGACCCTGCCCGTGCGCGAGGGAGCGCTGGGCACGGTCCTGCGTGAGCTGCGCCTGACCGAGCCGCAACCGGCCCCAACGGTCGCGCCCGCGCAAGCCCTCCCTCCCTTGCCGCCGCTGCGCGTGCTGCTCGTCGGCGACAATGCCATCAATCGCACCGTCGCCCTCCAGATGCTGCGGAGACTGGGTCTCGATCCGGCAACCGCCGCCGACGGTCAGCAAGCGATCAACGCCACCCTGCGCGACACCTATGACATCGTGCTGATGGACGTCCAGATGCCTGGCATCGACGGCCTTGAAACGACCCGGCGGATCCGCTGCTCCGGCCTCAGTCGCCAGCCACGGATCGTTGCGATGACCGCCAACGCCATCGAGGGCGATCGAGAGGCGTGCCTCGACGCCGGCATGGACGACTACCTCGCCAAGCCGGTGCGACTCGACGCCCTCGCCGCCGCGCTGCGTCGGCAGGTCGCCGCACTCTGACCCCTTGGGGCGCCGCGCCTGCAGGCACGGCGCCCCTCGCTCCGCTGCGGTGGCTTGGATCCGCCCGCCGCGCCACCGTTGCGCGTGGCTCCCACGGCTCGCGGACCTAGAGTTTCCGGATGCCGTCCTCCCGTCACCCGCTGCCCGACCTCGTCCGCGCCTTCGCGCTCTTCGGCATCGCGGTGGTGAACGTCGACTACTTCGCCCACGCGACCGCCGGTGGGGTGATCACTGCGGGCTGGAACACCCCGGCCGACCGACTCGTGTGGTGGATCGTCGCGTCCATCTTCCTGCTCAAGTCCTATTCCCTCTTCGCCCTCATGTTCGGGTTCGGCTTCGAGCAGCAGCGGAACGCCGCCGCGGCCGAGGGTGTGGGATTGGCGGGGCGCTACGGACGCCGCATGACCGGACTGCTGGTGCTCGGCCTGCTCAATGTCTCATGCCTGTTCGTCGGCGATATCCTCGTGGTGTATGCGCTCATCGGCTCGCTGCTGCTCCTCTTCCGCCACGTCAGTCTCAAGGCGTTGCGACGCTGGGCGATCGGTCTCTACGCGCTGCAGATCCTGGCCATGCTGGTGCTCGCACTCGCCACCGCACTGCTCGAGCTCCCGGACCTGCAGACAGCACGGCAGGAAATCCTCATCGAATCGATCGAGGACACGGCGAAACGCGTCGCAGGCGTCGCCGCCACCAGTCCCTTCACCGTCGCCACCGCCCGCGTCGACGCGTGGGCCAGCGATTTCGTATGGGTGGTTTCGGTGCAGGGGCTCGGGGCCCTCGCGTTCATGCTCTACGGCATGGTCCTCGCCCGCCGCGGCGAACTGCTCGATCCGGGCTCCCCGCGCTGGTCGCGCGCCCGCCGCGTCGACCTTCCCATCGGCCTCGTGCTCGCGGCGGCGGGCGGATGGTGCATGGTCCAAAGCCGCCACGACCTCGATCTGGCATTCATGGCCGGGTTCACGCTCACCATCATCGGCAGTCCGTTCACGACGCTGGGTTACCTTGGCCTGCTCGCAGCGTGGGCGCAGCGCCCGGAGTCGCCGCTGCGCGCGTTCCTTGGGCGAGCGGGAGGGGGCTCGCTCACCGCCTACCTGCTGCAGGGTTTGCTCCTGTCGCTGGTCTTCTCCGGCTACGGCCTCGGCTTGGTCGGCCAGCTCGGTGCCGCGACGTACATCCCGATCGGCGCCGCAGTCGCCATCGCTTCCCTGCTGATCGTCAGCGCGTGGCGGGCACGGCATCCTTTGGGTCCGGTCGAGGCTCTGCTGCGCCGCTGGGTCTACCTCGGGCAGCGGCGCGGAACCCCGGATCCGGCCGCATGACCGGGGCTTGGCGGGGAAGACGCTCCGCCGAGAATCTTCCGGGAGGCCCAGCGCCTCTCCGTCCACCGTCCGTGCCGGGGGCGGCACGGGTCTTGACGCCCTCGCCGCCGCGCTGCGTCGGCAGGTCGCCGCACTCTGACCCCTTGGTGCGCCGCGCCTGCAGGCACGGCGCCCCTCGGTGGATTGACGGCGGCCTCACCTTTGTCTAGGCCTCGGCATCGTGGACTACGACGCGATCACCGTCGGGGCCGGGCATAACGGGCTGGTGAACGCTTTCTACCTCGCGCGGGCGGGCCTGCGGACGCTGGTGCTGGAGTCGAGGGATCGCGTCGGCGGTTCGTGCGTCACCGAGGAACTGATCCCCGGATACCACTTCTCCACCTGCGCGAATGTCGTCTGGGCCCTGCGGCCGCGGATCATCTCCGACATGGGGCTGTACGAGCGCGGGCTCGTGGTCGATTCGCGCCAGTTCCTGCGCTTGCTCCCCGACGGCCGCTCGCTGTTCACCGACCGACTCGCCAACGCGGGCCCCGGCGAGGAACTGGCGGCGGTGCAGCGCGAAATCGCGCGCTTCTCGAGTGCCGATGCCGCCGCGTTTCCCGAATGGGTGCGCTTCCTCGGCCGCCTCACTCGCGTGCTCGGGCCGTGGCTCCTCCAACCCGCGCCCAGCCTCCACGACATCTACGCGCGCTGCGAGGACGCCGAGGACCGGCGCGCGCTCGATCTCGTCCTCACCCATTCCATCGCCCGGATCGCCGACCGTTTCTTTGAGTCCGACACCCTGCGCGATGTCGGCGTCGCGGCCGACATCGGCGACGTCCACGACGTCGGCACCGGTTTGCTCTTCGCCCTGACGACGGCGATGGGCGGCTACAGCGAGAACGGACTGCCAGTCCCCAACGGCTTCATTCGCGGCGGCATGGGACGGCTGACCGAGCTGATGGCCGACGCCGCCCGTGATCAGGGGGCCACGATCCGCACGAACGCATCGGTCGCCCGGATCGTGGTCGAGGGCGGGCGCGCCACGGGCGTCGAACTGGCCACGGGCGAGCAGATCACCGCCGGTCGGGTGATCTCCAACGCCGATCCGAAACGGACGCTCCTCGGTCTGGTGGGACCGGTGGCGCTGGAGGAGCGCCTGCGCGCCCGACTCCAGCGGGTCCAGACCCACGCCGCCGCTGGCTTGAAGCTCCATTGCGCCCTGAGCGAACCTCCGGCGTACCGGATGGACCGGCCCCTCACGGACCGCCAGCAGCGGGAGGCGACCTTGATCCTCGCCCCGGATCGCGCCTACCGTGAAGCGGCCTGGCGCGCCGCGGCGCAGGGAGAACTCCCCGAGCGGCCGATCATCGCGGCCTTCATCCCCAGCGTCTACGATCCGTCGCTCGCGCCGCCGGGCCGCTACACGTGGTCAGCATACGTCGTCTGGGCGCCGGTGACGCCGCGCCGGGGCACGTGGGCCGAGCGCGGCCCCGAGATGGCCGAGCGCATCATCGAGACCGTGACCCACTATGCGCCCAACTTCCGGCGCGCCCTGCTCGATCATCGGCTGATCACGCCGGACTACCTTCAGCAGCACCTGGGGCTCACGGACGGAAACATCCACCACGTCGACGCCATTCCCTCGCAGCTCTTCCGGCATCGCCCCCTCGAGGAACTCTCCGACTACGGCACCCCGATCGGCGGACTCTACCTGTGCGGCGCGGGAACCCACCCGTGGGGCGAAGTCAGCGGCGCCCCCGGCTACAACGCCGCGCAGCGGATCCTCCGGGACCTCCCGTGAACGTTCCGTCGGCGCATCGGGCGGGGACCTCCGCCCAGAGTTCTTCCCGGAAGCGCAGCGCGCAATCCTTCCCCGTCCGTGCCGAGGGCGGCACGGGGCGTGCCCCACTCGCCCGGGCGCGAGGGCTTCAACTAGGCGGGCGCGTCCGGACCGCTCCCTACATCCCCCAGCCGGGACGATAGGTCCGCGCGAGCAGGGCGTTGGCGTGCGGCGCGTTCGTGACGCGAAGATTGGCCGCGTCCCAGTCCAAGCGGGTTCCCGCCCGGTAGGCCACCGCACCCAGATGGATCGCCTCCATGATCCGGCTGGAGTAACCGAAATGACAGGCGGTCGGGCTCCCCGTCTTGCACGCGTTCACCCACTCCAGACGATGCCCCACCTCCGCCACGCGCCGGTCCGCCGGCAGCGAGCGGTAAGCCGCCATCCACTCGGCGCTCTGGCTGAGCGTCATGCCGATCGAGGGCGGAATGCTGGGCGCCGGCGGCACGAGGCGGGCGAACTTGCTTTCCGGCCACAGCATCCAGCGGTCGTAGTTGACCAGCAGCATCCCCTCGGATCCACGAAAGACACCCCACGCCCAATCCGGGAACGTGTTCCGCGCGAAAATCTCCGGAGGCTGGCTGCCGTGCGTCCACGTGAGGGTCACCGGCGGCTGGGCGCCGCGGGCCGGGAACCGGTACCGCACGTGCAGCTGCGCCGGAGTCGTCTCCGGATGCGGCCGCGGTCCCTCCGCCTCGACCGAAAGCGGATGGCGGAGGTCCAGTGCCCAGAAGGCCAGGTTGAAGAAGTGCCCGGCCATGTTGCCGAGGTTTCCGCACCCAAAGTCCCACCAGCGCTGCCAGTTCCCGCCGCAGCCCCGCGAATAGACCGGATGGTAGGGCCGCTCTTTCGTCGCGCCAAGGAAGAGATCCCAGAGAAACCCTTCGGGCACCGGCGGGGTGTCGGTCGGACGATCCGTCGGCTCGACCCCCGCCCCGCGCGGCCAGATGTGACACTCCTCCACCGTCCCAATCGCGCCCGAGCGGAGCAACTCGATCACACGACGGTAGTTTTCCGAGGCATGGATCTGCGTTCCAAGCTGGGTGGCGACGCCCTTCTCGGCCGCCACCTCGGCCATCAAGCGGCCCTCCGCCACGGAATGGGCTCCGGGCTTTTCGCAGTAGACATGCTTGCCGCGCCGCATCGCCGCGAGGCTGATCGGGGCATGCAGGTGATCCGGGGTGCTCACCACCACGGCGTCGATCTGGTCGTCCATCTCTTCGAGCATCACGCGGTAGTCGCGATACCGCTTGGCGCGCGGATAACGGGCGAAGGTCTCCGACGCCGGATTCCGCTTTCCCGGGACCAGCCGATCCGTGGGCCGCTCATCCACATCGCAGAGCGCGACAATGTCCTCTCCGGTCATCACCGGCTGTGAGGAGGGCGTGATCAGCATCGCCCGACCCAGGAACTCGACGTTCTCACCGGCGAAGTGCGCGAGGTTCCACGCGCCCATGCCACCGATGCCGACGGCCGCCACCCGAAGCTTTTCGTTGGCCCGATACGAACGCGCCGAGCGCGCGTCGTTGAGGATCAGCAGACCCGCCGCACCACCCGCTGCGCCGAGAAAACGTCGGCGACTCCACCCTTGCAACGTCTTGCTCATGAGGCACCCAACCCTTACGGACCGCGGAGATCAAGGCCGGAGTGGACCGCTTGTTCAGTGACTATTGGTTTCGACCCGCGCCGGAAATTTCGTTTGTTCTCCGGCATGCCCGCCCCGGCCAGGATCGTCCTCGTCCTCGCGCTTTGCATCGTTTTCGCGACGCGGGAGGGCCGCGCGGCGGACCTCGAGGAGGCGGTCGCCCGCGTCCGGCAGCAGGGCACCGGGCCCTCACTCATCAACGACGCCCTGCTCCGCGGGCTCGCCGCGAATCCCGCCAACCTCGAGGTCGGCCGCAAACTCTACAACACCGCCTGCGCAATCTG
Organism: Verrucomicrobiota bacterium; assembly: GCA_016871755.1. Taxonomy (GTDB): domain Bacteria; phylum Verrucomicrobiota; class Verrucomicrobiia; order Opitutales; family Opitutaceae; genus UBA6669. The sequence continues at coordinate 142,431 of VHCJ01000001.1, forward strand.
CCATCTCGAGAACCTGCGCGGCAAGGCCGGCAACGCCGCCGTGGTCGGCGCCGACCTCACGGACAACATCTGGGACCGCGGCGGCCGCCCCGCCGACATCTTCACCACAATCATGAACGGCGCAATCGACGCCGGCATGCCCGCGTGGAAGGAGGCGCTCGGCGAGGAAAAGGTCGCACTGGTCGTCGCCTATGTCCTCAGCCGCCTGCCCGTGATCGAGACTCCGGTCTCCGCAGCCAACGCGGCCCACCACGCCAAGCTCAAGGAATGGCTCGCCCAGCGGGACGACATCCCCCGGCCGGCCCCGGGCGAGGCGCCGCGACTGGTGTACTTTCCGGTACGCCTGCCGGACGGCGCGCTCCTCGAAGCGCTCGGGCTGATCCATCCCGACGGCAGCGTGCTCCTCTACGACCAGCAGACGCTCGCGCCGCACAGCCTCTGGGCCGATGCGACCTTCTCGCGGGAACGGTCCGCGATCCGCGGCTTCCAAATCCAAGGACGGCGAATCCTGAGCTTCTCCGGTGCGAGCACCGCGCTCACCGTCAGCACCCCCGCCGCCGCCCCGGTGTCCCTCACGCGCTCCCTATCCGACGTCGTGCGGCACGGCGATGGCCTCGAGATCCGAACCCGCACCGTCCTTCCCTCGGGCGAGACGATCGTTGGCACGGAACGCCTCGGCGTGACCCGCGCCGACGCCGGATTCGTGCTGCACCGCGCGCTCACCTTCGCGGACCTTCCCGCGGGAGCCGGCCTCCAACTCACTCCGGGACAAGCGGCGGGCGCGAGCCAAGCGGAACCGGTAATCGTGCGCGCGGAAGGGCGGGTCCAGTCGACCGGGGAAGGCGTGAGCCTCGCGCCCTCGGCGGATCTCCGCCGCGTCGCGGTGGAATGGGCCTACACCGCCGCGACTCCCGCCGGCGCCCGGCCCGAGCCGGCGGCGAAGCCGACCCGATTCACGTGGGACCCCGTGCCCCCTGGCGCCGCAACCCGGCCCGGCTACCGCGCGGTGCAGCACCCCGTACCAAGACTGCCCTCCGGCGAGGACCGCTTCCTGCCCTTCGCGATGGCGACGGACCCCGTGACCGGCACCGTGTACGTCGCCTCCGGCAAGCTGGGCGAAATCTTCCAGATCCGCGTTGATCCCAAGCCCGGCTCGATCGCCACCTTGGTCGACTACACCGGAACGCACTTTCAGGACGTCCTGGCCATGGCTCATGACGGCCACTCCCTGCTCGTGCAGCACCGGCGCAACCTCACCCGCCTCCTCGACGATGACCACGATGGCATCGCCGAGCACTTCGAGCACCAACTCTCGTTTCCCCAGCTGCTCGATCCAAAGTCCTACGACTGGGGCTACGGCATGGTGCCGGACCGGAACGGCGGCTACATCGTGAGCTTCGCGACCCATGCCGTGGGTTCCCAGGAGATGAAAGGGTCGGGCTCCGCGATCCGGCTCACCCACGAACCCGCAGGCTGGAAAGTCGAGGAAGTCTCGTTCGGCATGCGCAACCCGGTGGGCTGGACGACCGGCCCGGACGGGGATGTCTTCTTCACCGACAATCAAGGCAACTGGATGGCGAGCAACCGGCTCTCGCACCTCGTGCCGGATCGTTTCTACGGCTTCCCAAATCCCAAGCAGCCGGAGGCTCGCGCCAAGCCGCCCGGACCGACGGCCGTGTGGGTGCCGTACGCCTGGGCGAAATCGATCAACGGCGTCACCTACGACACCACCGGCGGGAAGTTCGGCCCGTTCGCCGGCCACTTCTTCCTCGCGGAGGTGATGGAGGGCGGGGCGATCATCCGGGCGCAGTTGGAGAAAGTGAACGGGCAGTACCAGGGAGCCTGCTTCCCGTTCTGGAACCGCGGCCTGCTCGGTCCGGTGACGGTGACCTTCGACCCGGTGGGACGGCTGTGGGTCGGCGGACTCACCGAGCCGGGCTGGCTGCGCCAGCCCGACCGCGGCGCCCTGTATTCGATCGAGCACACGGGCGAGGTGCCGTTCGAAATCCACTCGATCCACGCCCGGCCGGACGGCTTCCGCATCCGCTTCACCTCCCCGCCCAGCCGCCGCGCCGCCGAGGCGGTGTCGTATCGGATCGAGCACTACCGCTACGAGTACTCCTCCGCCTACGGGTCGCGCGAAATCGACCGGACGGCGGTGCCCGTGCGGAGCGTGACCCTGCAGCCCGAGGGGACCGACGTGGACCTCGTCCTGCCGCCCCTCGTGAAGGGGCGCGTCTACCGTTTCGACCTCGACATCGGCATCACGTCCGCGCGGGGGGAGCCTCTGGCCAACGACCGCGCTGCCTACACGCTGAACGAGATTCCCGACGCGGCGAACTGAGCCGTCGGAGGGGCGCGGCGGCGGAAGTCACGCATTGACAGGGGCGTCCGCAGACCCGTCTCCTCGGCGCATGACCTCTTGCCCCATTTCTGAGTGTCCAACCCCGCCGCGCGGCCCGGCGATGCGGCGACGCTTCTTCGCTCGCCTCCTCGGCGCTTCCCTCGCCGCCCTCGCCGTTCTCGTGCTCACGACCCCGCAGGCCGCCGCCGCCGATGCCGGCCCGGCCGCACCAGTCCGCGTCGGCAACGTCATTGACGGCCACGTGCACCCCTCCCTCTGCGTGGCGCGGAACGGGGACGTGCTCGCGGTGTACAACCAGCAAGGCGGCGGCGGGAAGGAATTGCTCCTCAGCCGTTCCAAGGACGGCGGCCGGACTTGGAGCCCGGCGCAGCCGATTCCGGGGATCGACCAGTGCTCGATCTATCCCGGATCGCTGACCACCCTCAGCACGGGGCGCATCGTTCTGCAGTGGTCGTGCTATCACTCGGAGGGAGGCAAACTCTGGCGCCAGCCCCAGTACTGCACGAGCGACGACGACGGCCGCACGTGGTCGAAAGTCGTCTCGATCCCCCTGACCGACCTTACGAACTACAGCTGCCTGCGCCACCCGCTGCTCGAACTCGCGCCCAACCGCTGGCTGCTTCCCCTGTACGACCGCACCATCGTGCTCGATCCCGAGACCTTGAAGGTCGAACCCTTCGGCGACGGTCGCCGCCACGGCCTTGTGCCGATCGTGCGGACGCCGGGCGGCGCGATTCTCAGCGGTGCGCCGGTGGCGAATGCCGCGCTGCCGGTCTCCACCCCGGTGGAGATTGTCCGCGGCCTCCGCTCCGTCGATCAAGGCCGCACCTGGCAGGCGCTGCACGCCCTGCCGACCTTCGGCGTCGCGGGCTACGACCTGACGGTGCTCCGCAACGGGTGGATCGTGCTGACCTCGATCGTCTATGGCATCGGCCAGGACGGCGAATGGGCGTATCAGCTCAGCGTCTCGCGCGACGACGGCCGCAGCTGGGCGCTGGATCGCGCGGTCGCAGTCTACAATCCCGGCCGCCGCATCCCCGGACGCGGTTGGCCGCGCACCGTGCAGCTCGACGACCAGACCCTCGGCACGCTGTTCTACGACCTCGACGCGAACCAGCCCGGCGGTCCGGGCGTGTTCTTCGTCCGCACCCCGATCCGCGCCTTGGATACGCCCGCCACCCGGCCTCTCGCGGCCGCCACGGCGGCGGCGGCACCTGTCGTCACGCGCTGATTCCCCGGAAACCGCTCCGGGCACGACTGCCGGGCCACCGGCGACCCAGAGCGCGGCGTTCATGCGTGCTCCGATCCTCCGCTCCGCCGAGCCTCTTCCGCGGGCCGGCAGCGATTCGTCGGCGACGCCTCCGGTGCCTCGCACCGGCTCACCCGGCTCGGCCTGAACAGCGCCGGCATCCCTCAGGCTGGAGGCAGCGGCTGCACATTCCGCTTTCCGGGCCAGCGACTCCACGCGAGACTGCGGGCATGTCCGATCATCCGCGGTCCGATCACCACTTCGCGAGCGACAACACGGCGGGAATCTGCCCGGAGGCCTGGGCCGCCCTCCAGCAGGCGAATGTCGGCCGGGAGGCGAGCTACGGCGACGACCCTTGGACCCAGCGGGCGCGCGAGCTGATCCGCGGGGTTTTCGAGCGGCCGGACGCCGAGGTGTTCTTCGTGTTCAACGGCACGGCGGCCAACGCGCTGGCCCTGGCAAGTGCGTGCCAGAGCTACCACGGCGTGATCGGGCACGAGGTCGCGCACATCCTCGTCGACGAATGCGGCGCGCCGGGATTCTTCACCGGCGGCGCCACCGTGCTCCCCTGCCCCGGCGAAGGGGCGAAGCTCGAGCCGGCGGCGGTTGAACGCGTCCTCACGCGCCGCTCCGATCTGCACTTTCCGAAGGCGCGCGTGCTGTCGCTCACGCAGTCGACCGAGTGGGGCACGGTCTACCGGCCGGCGGAAATCGCCGCCCTGACGCAACTCGCCCGACGGCACGGGCTGGCGGTGCACATGGACGGCGCCCGCTTCGCCAACGCCATGGCCGCGCTCGCGGGCGAGGGCGCGACGCCCGCGGACCTGACTTGGCGCGCCGGCGTGGACGTGCTCTGCCTCGGCGGAACCAAGAACGGCCTGAACAGCACGGAGGCGGTGGTGTTCTTCGATGCCGTGCTCGCGCGCGACTTTGCCTGGCGCGGCAAGCAGGCGGGTCAACTGGCATCGAAGATGCGCTTCGCCTCCGCCCAATGGGTCGGGGTCCTCGAAGCAGGCGCGTGGCTCCGCCACGCCGCGCACGCCAATCGCATGGCCGCCCGCCTGGCCGACCTCCTCCGCTCAATCGCAGGCGTTCAACTCTGCCTCGAGCCTGAGGTGAACGCGGTCTTCGTGCGCCTGACCCGGTCCGTGGCCGCGGCGCTCGAAGCGCGCGGCTGGCACTTTCACGTCTTCATCGGCAACGACGGTTACCGCCTGATGTGCTCGTGGGACACCCGCGAGGAGGACCTGCAGGCGTTCGCGCGCGATCTCCGAGCCGTGCTGGCGGCGTAGTCACGGGCTATCCGGAACCGTCGGCGGATCCCGGTCTGGGCGGCGCACTTCGTCCGGCCGCCACGACGTGACGAGCGACGACAGGACGCGACCAAAGCTCTCGTTGTCAGAGACATTGACGGAGGCAACGAAATGAGCGCACAGGTCGGCAAGTGACGCCGGACGACCAGAGCGCACGGAAACGTGTGCGTCTCCTTGTGCGTGTGCACAGTCGCTGGTTGGTAAAGTCTCAGTCGTGAGCGCATCGGCCGGCAAAGGCCCGTGCGACGCCGCCACGCCCGCCCCGGAAGGACGTGAGCCCCTCCGAGACCGCCGAGGTCACCGGCTCAGCCTCGATCCAAGGCAGTTTCGCGATCTCCGTGTGCAGCACCAAGGCAGCTTCAAAAGCGATCGGGCGCTTTTAAAATTCAGGCCCCTTTTCTTTAACTCCTCGGACGATTGGGGCCAGCAGAGTGCTCACACCCCTAACTTGGCCGACACCGCGAGTTTGAGTAATCGGCAAAACATCGGCAAAATCTCCGCTTCTTACGGCGCAAAATATTCTTTAACCTTTTGTCCCATAGGTATAAACCTGCCGAAAAGATCGGTAAAAAGATCGGCGATAACGCTCACGAAAACGGCCATCGAGCCCGTCATCCCCACCCAGAGGCTCCGTCCCCTGGAAGACTTGGCATGCACGATTGTCGAACGAGCCGCCCGTCTCTCGGCCAAGTTGCGAGAACCGTTGCGAGCCCAGATTGCCGAGCTGACCCGATGGATGCACTGCTACTACTCGAATTTGATCGAGGGCCAGCAGACACGTATTCAGGACATTGAGGCGGCGCTCAAAAAAGACTTCGCGGCCGAGCCGAAGAAACGCGGTCTGCAGCAGCTTTCGCTGGCACATCTGGAGGTCCAGCGGTGGGCCGCAGGCCAGACCGGATCGCCCTTCGCCGCCGATTTCATCCGCGAACTACACCGGCGATTCTACGCGCAACTTCCCGAATCCATGCGCGTCGGCACCACGTCGAAGGGAGAAAAAACGCCGCTGACTCCCGGCCAACTGCGGGACCGCGACGTGGAGGTCGGCACTCACGTCGGACCACCGTACGAACTCGTCCCTGAGTTGCTCAGTCATTTTCAGTGGTGCTACGAGTCGGCGGATTTTTCCCTCATTCAGCGCATCATCGCCATCGGCGCGAGCCATCACCGCCTCGCCTGGATTCACCCCTTCCGCGACGGCAACGGACGCGTGGTGCGGCTGTTCTCGGACGCGTTGATCCGGCAACTCGGCATCGACGGGGGTGGCCTCTGGTCGCTGTCGCGCGGTTTCGCACGCGAGCGGTCGGAATACTATCAGCGACTGTCCAACGCCGACCAGGAACGCAGCAGCACCAGCGCGGACGATGGTCGCGGTCATCTCAGCGAACGCACGCTCTGGGATTTCTGCGAATTCACGCTGCGCGTGATGGCCGACCAGATCGCCTTCATGGAGCAGTTGCTCGACCTCGACGGCCTCGAGCGGCGCATCGAGCACTACGTCCGCGTCGTGGATGCCCAGGTCGCACCCGGAGCCGACCGCGTTTTTCTCCTCCTGCGTGAGGCCCTGCTGCGCGGCGAATTTCCGCGCGGTGAAGCGGCCCGCATCGTGAACGCCAGCGAGCGCACGGGCCGCTCGGCGCTGACTCTTGCGATCGAGGCGGGATTGCTGGTATCGGACACACCTAAAGCCCCCGTGCGGCTCGGCCTGCCGGCAAAAGTGCACGAGACCTATTTCCCGCAGCTATTTCCCGGTAACCAATTCACGGGGAGTGCAACCGGATGAGGTGATCCGACAGATGGCCTTGGATCAGGGGCGCACGCTCGTGACGATCGATGGGGATTTCAGTCACTTGGTGCGGTTTCCGACAGAAAATACGCCGGGCGTGATCTACATCCATTCGAGTTTTTGGACACTACGAGATAGACAGAGTTTGCGCACTCGATTCGTTCAGCGACGGTTTCGGATAAACGCTTTGACTTCGTCGTGGTTGCCGTAGAAGTGGAACTCAAATGTGTCTCCCCTTCGCTGAAAAATAAGACGCATGTCCAGTGCGTCGCGGCATTCCATGAAGTCACCGATTGCGCGCAGCCCAATCCCGGCATGCCGGTGCGGACTCCCGTAGGCAGCATCGGCGGCATGGATCGCCTCCAACACAGCCAACAGTCGAGTGTCCGAAAGCCCACGCAAACACCGGCGGAACGACGGCAGAGTTGCCGTTTTCATTCACGGAGGGAGTCGATTCCGGATACGACGCGAATTCCACCGGATCGTTGTGAAGCTGCAGAAGATCGACGCATCCGTTTGCCGGCGGCAGCAACTTCCGCAGAGGTCACTCCATACTCGACAGCGGCATATTCCGAATCGGAAAGCGCAATGGGGAAAGGAATCGCTTTCCGGCTGACGACCTGTGCCAAGAAAAGCTCGATCGCTGAGCGTGAATCCAGACCAAGACGCGCCAAAATCGGGCTGGCTTCGGAAAGTCGGGAGCGGGACAGGCGAATGGTCTTGGTAGAGGTGGCAGGCATGTCACAAAGTGATGCAGATTGTGCCACTTGTCAACTGAGACGAAGTCGGCGAGGTTGACAAAGCTCTCCCGCTCATTGGGCATCCTGGAAGTGGTTGAGGCGACCGGTCGTTCTCCCGTCTGGGCCAGAAACTGAAACGATCACGCGGCGTCTCGGTAGTAGTGGTTGAGCATGCCGCCGAGACGCTGGCGCCGCCGGACTTTTCCAAACGCGGCTCCAACCTCCAGAGCTGGTCGGATAATTCTGCCATCGAGCCCCTGATGGTTTTGCTCAAGGTGGTAGTGCTCGAGATACTCGTCGACTACACATCGCAGATTGAGCTGCCGGAGGGAGAAAAGACCTACCAGAACATCACCCGGGGACCTCTGGCGAGCAACGTGGATGTCTTCGGCCACGCCGCTATGATTGCGGTGGGGCTTGAGAGTTCCTGTGCGTGCAGGTGTGCGTCCGCGGTTTTGGCGCTCGCCGAGTAAATTGCCGCGGCGCACGCCTCCAGAAAACGCACCATTGGTTCGATCCCAGTTGGCTCGGCGCGTTCAGCCCGGGCGGCCGACGGCACCGCGCCATCGGGCCGGCACCCGAAGCGCGACCACTCGAGCCGCCTGCGGGCGCCGCCGCCGGCAGCGCGGGCAGACCGGGCGAAAAAAAGCGCCCCGGAGTGACCGGGGCGCGAGGGGGGACGACGGCCGGCGCGGCGACCGAGGCCGATCAACCGACTGCGGCGACTTACTTGGTCGCAGCGGGCGCGGCGGGGGCCGCCGGGGCGGCGGGCGCGGCCGGGGCCTTGATCTCAAGCAATTCGACGTCGAAGAGCAGCATCGCGCCCGGCGGGATGCCCGGGCGGCCCTCGTCGCCATAAGCCAGCTGCGGCGGGACGTAGAGCTTGATCTTGCCGCCGACGTTCACCTTCTGCAGGCCCTCGGTCCAGCCCGGGATGACTTGGTCGAGACCGAACTCGGCCGGCTCGCCGCGCTGCACGGAACTGTCGAAAACGGAGCCGTCGACCAGCGTGCCGGTATAGTGCACCTTCACGGTGTCGGACGCCTTCGGGAAGGCGCCGGTGCCCGGCTGCACGACCTCATAAACGAGTCCGCTGGGCAGGGTGACCACGCCCGGCTTCGCCTTCACCTCGGCGAGGAGCTTGGCCGCTCCCTCGGAACTCTGGCGCTTCAACTCGGCCATGTAGGCCTCCTGCTTCGCCTGCATGAACTTGTCCATCTCCGGCCCGATTTCCTCGAGCTTGTAGGGAGCGTCCTTGCCCGCGGCGGCGGATTGGAGGCCCTTGATCATGGCGGCCGTCTGTTCCGGCGTGAACTTCAGCTCGGTGATCCCGATGCGCTTGCCCACGAACCAGCCGAAGGTCTCCAGAAGCTGGTCTTCCGTGAAACGCGGCGCGGCCGGGGCGGGCGCCGCCGCCAGCGCCGGCGGCGTGTTGGCGAGCGTCGGGGCAGGCTCCTGCTGAGCAGCCGCGACGGAGAACGAGACGGCCAACAGGGCCGACGAGGAGAGGACTCGGAGGGAGTTCATGCTTCGATGGGAGTAATCTCAGGGATCCGCCCGATGCGGGCTTGGTTCCCGGAAAAGTCCTGACTCGTGCCCGGAGTCGGCCGGGAAGGCAAACCATTATCCTCGCTTGTCTCGCCGCGCTGATCGGAGAGACTCCCCTGTCCGTACCATGCAAGACAATCTATTCTGGACGAGTCAGGATGGGCAGATTCTGACCGTGCGGCACAAGGACGATCAGACCGTCCTGCTCACGCTGGCCTTCTGGCCGCGCCATCCGGCGGAGTTCGATTTCCTCAGACGGCATCTCGCCGACCTGCGCTTCACCGAGCGCAGCACGCTCGCCCGCATCGGCATCGAAATGCTCACGCAGGGCTGCCCGGTCGTCGACGGCAACCGCCTCACGCTCGAGGCCGAGGCCTTCCTCTTCGACGCCAGCTTCCCGAACGCGTCCTTCTGGAAAAAGCTGCTCCGCCCCGGCGTCACGGTCGGCCGCCTCTACTACGCCCCCGCCGCCGCGAAGCTCACCACCGCGGAAATTTGGGAGGCCGTGCGCGACAACCAGCTCAAGCTCCCGAACACGATCAGCATCGACCGCCACGGCCGCGTCTACCTCACGCCCCACCAGGTCGTCTACACCCTCAACCCCCGCCTGCCACGCAGCAGCTTCGAGCGGCTCGTCTGCGGCGAGGCCGGCCGGCCGTTCCTCGACAAGGTCCAGGTCCGCCGCGACGCCTCCCCGCTCACCATCCCGCCGCGCTCGGGCTTGATCACCAGCTGCTCCATGTATCTGAAGGAGCACTACGTGGTGCTCAACCAGGGCGAGGGTCCGTTCGGCATCCACACCAGCGCGGTGCTGCTCGATCCGCTGAAGACCTTCGGCACGAATGTCATGCTGGAGATCTACAACCAGGGCGACCAGCCGGTCGTGAACCCCTTGGTCTCCGTCGAGGTCTTCCGCGCCCCGCCGATCGCCGACCCCGAGAGCAAGCAACTGGCCAAGCGGCGTTCACGTCTGCTGGCGACCGTCGGCGAGGCCTACCAGGCGCTGGACGAGGTGCCGCCCCCGCCTGCGACCGAGCCGCGGCCGCGCACCCGCCTGACCGTGCGCGGCCAGAGCTCCACGATGGAGAACCTCAGCCGACTCCTCAGTCTCGGCGCCGGTGGCTCCCTGAAGCCGAAGCTCGCGGAGGCCAAGGGCGAGAGCCCCGGCTTCAAGACCCTCGTGCAGGCGCTCGACAACGCGCCGTCCGACGCCGACACGCTGCTGGTGGATTACTTCCCGAATCTCTTCGAGTACATCGAACTGCTCACGCGCGTTCCGGAGCTCAAGCTGCGCCGTCTCGTCTTCCGCCGTCCGTCCCGCACGCACGGGTTCTTCCTGTCGAGCAACGCCCACGCGCGGCTCGATGCCCTCAACGCCATCGGCATCGATGTCTACTGGTACAACGAGGCGATGGGCGACGTGTTCCTCCACACGTACAAGAAGGATCAGGGCTTCTTCATCCGCGAGGAACTGGTCCGGCGCTTCCAGGAGTCCACCATCCTCGCCTTCTACGGCAGCGCCGTGGGACTCGACATCGAGCAAACGCGGCGGATTTCGCAGTTGATCGACACGCTGACCGGCTTCATCGGCCCGAACGTCGGCGTGCTCACCGGCGGCGGCGGCGGGGTCATGCGCCTCGCCACCGACCAAGCCCGCAGCCAGGGAGCCCTCACCGGCGCGTGCTTCCTTGAACTGGAAGCCCAGCCGCCCGAGCTCGGGGTCGACTTCTTCAACACCTTCCAGGAGAACAGCCGCCACTTCCGCCAAAAGTGGTTCGAGGTCGCCGATTTCTGCATCTTCAACGTCGGCGGAGTCGGCACCCTCGAGGAAATCGGAATCGAGCTGTGCAATCTCAAGCTGGGGATCCGCCCGCGCGTGCCCTACGTCTTCTACGATCCGGCGTACTTCGCCGACCTGCGGGAGCAGCTCATCGCCATGGTCCGGACCCAGCGCGCCCCGGCGTGGATCATGGATTACATCCTGTTCTCCGACGACCCGACCGAAGTCGTGGCGTTCTACCGCAAGAAGCTGCAGGTGCTCTGACGCGGCTTGCCTAACCGGGGTCGACCGGGGTTTGCTCGCGGTTTCCCATGGCCCCCCTTCCGCGCTCGATCCTCGTCGTCGGCTCCGGCGGTCGCGAACACGCGCTCGTGCACGCCCTCCGGCGCTCCCCCGCCCAGCCCCGCGTCCTCGCCGCCCCGGGCAACGCCGGCATCGCCGAGGATGCGCCGTGCCTGCCCGTGGCCGCCGACAACATCCGGGGGCTCGTCGAACTGGTCCAGCGCGAGGCAATCGACTTCGTCGTGGTCGGTCCCGAGGTGCCGCTCTCCCTCGGCCTCGTCGACGCCCTCGCCGCCGCCGAAATCCCCGCCTACGGGCCCACCGCCGACGGCGCCCGGCTGGAAGCGTCCAAGATCTACACGAAGGAAATCCTCCAGAAGTACCGGATCCCGACCGCCGACGCCGCCTTCTTCGACGACGCCGACGCCGCCATCGCCTACATCCGCGCCCGGCCCGCCCCCATCGTGGTCAAGGCCGACGGTCTCGCCGCCGGCAAGGGCGTCGTGGTCGCGTCCTCCCACGACGAGGCCGCCGCCGCCGTGCAGGCGCTGCTCGCGCTCCACGCGAAGCCGGACCCGGCCGCCGCGCCGGCCCGCATTCTCATCGAGGACTGCCTTGTCGGAGAAGAAACGTCCCTCCTCGTCGTCGTCTCGGGCCGCGACTACGTGATCCTGCCGACGTCGCAGGACCACAAGCGGGCGGGCGACCACGACACGGGGCCCAACACCGGCGGGATGGGGACCTACTCGCCGGCCGAGGTGGTGACGCCGGAACTGCTCGCGCGGATCGACCGGGAGATCGTGCGTCCGTCCGTCGACGCCATCGCCGCCGAGGGCATCGTCTTCCGCGGCACGCTCTTCATCGGCATCATGCTCACCGCCGACGGCCCGAAGGTGCTCGAGTACAACACGCGCTTCGGCGACCCGGAGACGCAGGTGGTGCTCCCGCGGCTGCGGACCGACGTGCTCAGCCTGCTCTGGGCCGCCGCCCTCGGCGAGCTCGCCGGGGTTTCCCTCGACGTCAGCCCCGAGCACGCGCTCTGCGTCGTGATCGCCGCCCGGGGCTACCCGGATCGCTACGCGAAGGGCGACGTGATCCAGATCCCGGTACCCCTGCCGCCGGAGGTGACGGTCTACCATGCCGGCACCGCGCGTTCCTCGACCGGCGAGCTCGTGACCAACGGCGGCCGCGTCCTCGGCGTCACCGCCCTCGGCCCCACGCTGCAGGCCGCCGCCGACTCGGCCTACGCCGCCTGCGAGCGCATCGCCTGCGCAAGCAAGTACTACCGCCGCGACATCGGCGCCCGCCAACTGCGCCGGCATTCGGCTTAACCCCGACTCCGTTTCCCGTGACCGCCCCGGTTCTCCGGCTCTGCCTCAGCGTCGCCGCCCTCGGTCCCTTGGGACTGCCGGGCCTCCGCGCGGAGTCCGCGCCCGCCGCCGCGAGCCAGCCGGCCAGCGTCAGCGCCGCCTCCCTGCCGGCGCCCGTCCACCTCGCGGCGGCCTCCACCATCCATCCCACGCCGACCGCCGCAGCATTCCCGCGTCCGCTGCCGGGAGGACCGGCGTACGTGCGCGCCCGGGACCTCGCGCAGTTGGACCTTGCCGCGACGCCCGCGGAAGCGATCGTCGACCTCCGCAGCCTCGGTGAGGCAACCGCGGAGGGAATCGCCCAGCTCCGCACCCTCCTCGCGGCGGGTTCGGCGGGGACTCTTCGCTTGGTTCTGATCGATCCCGCCACGGCGGGCGAGTTGCAGGCGTTGGTGAAGGCGGCTTCCGGCCGGATCCTGACCCTCGGGGCCAACCTTCCGCCCGGTGCGGTCGACGTGGCCGTGGCCACGACGACCGACCTCGACGGTCGCGCCGTCGCGGCCCTGGATGCCGGCCGCGCACCGCACGAACTCCTTGGGACGCGGCCGGAGAAGGCCCGGTACGATGAGTCCTCCATGGTCCGCGACCACGCGAAGGGCTTGCCAATCCCGGACGCCCCGCCGGAGGCGGACGAGTCGTCCGACCACGCCAAGCCGCCAACCGGTCTCGACAGCGAGACTGCCCTGGTCGACCACGTGCTTGAGCGGGCCCTGCACCTCCATCGTGCCCTGCGGGCGATCCGCCGCATCTAAGCGGCGACGCACGCGCAGGTCGTTGGCCGGGATTGCGTTTCGCGAGGAAGCGGATTGCTTCCTGAGACCGAGGCATGAGCGAAAAGCGCACTCTTCTGACCGTCTGCACGGCCAACACCTGCCGCAGTCCGATGGCGGCTGGCTTGCTGGCGCATGCCTTGGCGGCCCAGCCGGAGCCCCTCCGCTCGCTTCACGTCGTGTCTGCCGGCGTCGCTGCCCGCGGCGGTGAACCGGTCTCGGCGAACTCCGTCGCCGCCCTGAAGCGGGTCGGCCTGAACATCGACCGCCACGTCAGCCGCCCGCTGTCGCAGGCCCTCGTCGATGACGCCCTCGCGGTCTTCTGCATGACGGAGTCCCACCGCAGCATGATCCAGCTTCGGTTCGACCCCCCGCCCCGGCACCTGTACCTCTGGCGGGAATTCCTGCCGGCGGGGGATCCGGAGATCGCTGATCCGTTCGGCGGCAACCTCCGGGCTTACGAGGCGTGCCGCGACGAAATGGTCGAGGCGATCCCCTCGTTGATCGCCTTCCTCCAGCGCCTGCGCCGCGGCGAGGCCTAGGCGGCGGTTTTTGCTTCCGATCCGGAGCTTTCGCTGCTTCCTCGGAGGACGGCCAAGGCCGGTGCGGACCGCCGCCCGCGGAGGCCGCCCCCCCATGCTCAACACGTCACCGCTCGCCCAACTCGACCCGGAGATCTCCGCCGCCATCGCCGCGGAATTCGATCGTCAGCAAAGCCACATCGAGCTGATCGCCTCCGAGAACTTCACCTACCCGGCGGTGATGGAGGCGCAGGGCAGCGTCCTGACCAACAAGTACGCCGAGGGTTATCCGGGCAAGCGGTGGTACGGCGGCTGCGAGCACGTCGACGTCGTCGAGACGCTGGCGATCGAGCGCGCCAAGCGCCTCTTCGGCGCCGAGCACGCGAACGTGCAGCCGCACTCCGGTTCCCAGGCGAACTTCGCCGTGTACACCGCGGTGCTGTCCCCCGGCGACAAGCTGCTGGGCATGAACCTCGCCCACGGCGGCCACCTGACACACGGCAATCCGGCGAACTTCTCCGGCAAGCTCTACCAGTTCTGCCAGTACGGAGTCCGCGAGGACAACGGCCTGATCGACTACGATGAACTCGCCGCCGTCGCGGCCCGCGAGAAGCCGAAGATGATCACGGTCGGGGCCAGCGCCTACTCGCGCATCATCGACTTCGCCCGGATGGGCGAGATTGCCCGCAGCGTCGGCGCGTACCTGTTCGCCGACATCGCCCACATCGCCGGTCTGGTCGCCACGGGCGTGCACCCGTCACCGGTCCCGCACGCGGACTTCGTCACCACCACCACCCACAAGACCCTCCGCGGTCCGCGCGGCGGCCTGATCCTCTGCCGCGCCGCGCACGCGAAGGCGATCGATTCAGCGGCCTTCCCCGGTGCCCAGGGCGGCCCGCTCATGCACGTCATCGCCGCCAAGGCGGTGTGCTTCGGCGAGTGCCTCAAGCCGGAATTCCGCCAGTACGCCGAGCAGGTCGTGCGCAACTCGCGCGCCCTCGCCGCCGCCATGATCGCCCGCGGCTACAAGGTCGTCTCCGGCGGCACCGACAACCACCTCTTCCTCGTCGACCTGCGCGCCAACCTGCCCGAGCTCACGGCCAAGAAGGCGCAGGAAACCCTCGATCTCGCGCACATCACGCTGAACAAGAACACCGTGCCGTTCGAGACGCGCTCTCCGTTCCAGGCCTCGGGCATCCGCATCGGCACGCCCGCCATCACGTCCCGCGGGATGCGGGAAGAGCACATGGACGGCATCGCCGGGGCCATCGACTTGGTGCTGAAGGCAATCGGTACGCCCGACGAGGCGGCCACCCTCGTGAAGGCGCGGGAGCGCGTCGCCGGGCTGCTCTCGTCGCATCCGCTGCCCTACCGGCGCTGAGCCACCCCCGCGCTTCCGGCGGCAAACGGGCGTTTGCCGCTTGGCGGCCCGGGCGCGACGGGTTTTCCTGCGTTTCCGTGTCCACGTCCGCCCCCTCGTCCCCGCGTCGGCTGTCGCTCGGCGTCATCTTCCTGACGCTGTACATCGACCTGATCGGGTTCTCGATCATCTTCCCGCTCGGGCCGGACCTCCTGCGCCACTACCTCGCGGCGGAGGGACTCTCGGGGGTGTTGGGTGCGCTGCTGCAGGGGCTGGGCAGCGCCGCAGCCGCGCTGGGCAACGAACGTCACCTCCCGGAGGTGCTGTTCGGCGGCGTCATCAGTTCGCTCTTCTCCATCCTGCAGTTCGTCTTCGCACCGTTCTGGGGCGGGCTCTCCGACAAGCGCGGGCGGCGTCCCATCCTGCTCCTCACCGTGGCCGGCACAGCCGCAAGCTACCTGCTCTGGGTGTTTTCCGGCTCCTTCTGGCTGTTCCTGATCGCACGCCTCGTCGCCGGCGCGTTCGGGGGCAATCTCTCGGTCGCGACAGCGGCGGTGGCGGACGTGACGACGCGGGCCGAACGTTCGCGGGCCATGGGCCTCGTCGGCGCCGCCTTCGGTCTCGGGTTGGTCACCGGACCCCTGCTCGGGGCGCTGACGGCTCGGCTTGACCTCACCGAGGTCTTTCCGGCCTTGGTCGCGTGGGGCCTGAATCCCTTTTCCGCCCCGGCCCTGCTCGCCTGCACGATGAGCGTCGTGAACCTGGTCTGGATCGCCGTCCGCTTCCACGAAACGCTCCCGGCCGCCACCCGAAGCGAGGCGCGCGAGCCGCGCCTGCGTAACCCGGTCCGGGCTCTGCTGGAACAGCGGCGCCCGGAGGTCCGCCGAATCAACGGGGTGTCCTTCCTCTTCTCGGTCGCCTTCGTGTCCATGGAGACCGCCCTCGTCTTCCTCGCCGCCGAGCGGTTCCGTTTTTCACCCCACGACAACGGCCTGCTGATGGGATTCCTCGGGGTGTGCTCCATCCTGACGCAGGGCGTGCTGGTCCGCCGTCTGCTGGCGCGGCTGCGCGAAACCCGCGTGCTCCTGATCGGCCTCGCCACGTCGGCCGCCGGGCTCGTGACGATCGGTTTCTCGCCGGCTCCGGTGTGGCTGTACGCCGGAGTCGGCCTCCTCGCCCTGGGCGGGGGACTGATCAACCCGGCTTCCAGCGGCCTGATCTCGCTCTACGCGGGCGAGGAGGAACAGGGTCGCGTGCTCGGGATCTTCCGGTCCCTCGGTTCGCTCGCCCGGGCCATCACCCCGCTCGGTGCCGGCGCGGTGTTCTGGACGCTGGGGGCGGAAGTCCTCTTCAGCGCCGCCGCCGCCCTGGCCCTCGCCGCGGCGTGGACCGCACTGCGGCTGCCCCAGCCCCGCATCGGATGACGGTGGCGCCGCGTTCCCGCTCGTTTCCGGCCTCGGCGCGGACCTTGCTCTCCGCCGCCCTGCTCGCGTGGGCCGTGCTCGCCCTCTCGGGCTGCGCCCTCCTGCCGCGCAAACCGGAACCGGGTCGCACCACGTTCTCCGCCCCGCTCGTCAGCCTGCCCGTCGTCCTGACGGCCCACACGCCCGTGATCGAACTCCCGCGCGGAAAGTCAGGAAAGTGGCGCTTCCTCGTCGACACGGGCTCGTCCGTCACGCTCGTGTCACCGGACTTCGCCGCCCAGGCCGCGCGGCGGGGCACCACCCCCGAGGGCGCCGGCGTCTCCGTCCGCTCCGCATCCGGCGAGTGGATCACCCTGCCCGCCGTCACCCTCCGGCGACTCGACCTCGGCGGGGTTCGGTTCGAATCAGTCCCGGCCGTGGTCTACAACTTCGATGCGCTCTCCGATCATTTCGGCGAGCGGATCGACGGTATCCTCGGTTTCCCCTTGTTCCGGGAAACCGTTCTCACGCTCGACTACCCGCAGTCCACCCTCCGCCTCACCCCCGCCGGCAGCAGCGGCGGGCTCACGCCGGGGTCGCGCCTGCGCTTCGACCCGGCGAACCGCGTGCCTCTCGTGCCCATGGAAATCGCCGGCCAAGCGGTGAACGTGCTGGTCGACACCGGCAGCGACGGCGGCCTGCAGCTCAATCCGACCGGCCTCACGGTCCCGTTCCGCGCGCCGCCCGTCGACGGCGCGAAGGTCGCCACGCTGCTCGGCGATCGCCAGCAGCGGCTGGCCCGGCTTGAGGGCAACGTCCTGCTCGGCTCCCACGTGTTCGCGCAGCCGGTCGTCGACCTGAACGAATCGCTCGGCTCCGTGGGCGGTGACGCGCTCCGGCACTTCGTCGTGACCTTCGATCAGGCGCGGGGGGAGATGACCGTGTTCCGCGACCCGGGCCGGAGCCCGGAGACGCCGCCGATCCGGAGCGGGGGGCTGAGTTTCCGCCGCACCCCCGCCTACTGGCGCGTCTCGCACGTCATCCCCGGATCGCCCGCCGCAAAGGCCGGCATTCAGGAAGGCGATCTCGTCATCCGCATCGAAGGCGAGCCCGTGGCGAACTGGACCCTGCGTCGCTATGACGCCTGGGTGGCGCGGGCGTCCGCGCTCCAACTGACCTTCCTCCACGGCCTGCAGGAGCGGACTGAGCGGGTGGAGTTCTTCACCCTTGTTCCCTAGCTAGCCGAGAGGGGCGGTCGGAGCGCGGAGCCGGAACGCGCCCGCTCCGTCCTCGCCCGACTCGAAGGGCCGCGCGAGCACCTGCGCCTCCAGCGTCCAGCCCCGGCCGGTCGGGGATTGGAGGAACGCCGCGACCACGCCCTCATTCTCCTCCGGCTCGAGGCTGCACGTCGAATACACCAACCGTCCCCCCGGGGCCACGCGGTCGGCCGCGGCGCGCAGCAACGCGCCTTGGTGGTCGGCATGGCGCGCGATGTCGCCGGCCTGCAGGCGCCACCGTACGTCCACGCGATGCCGCATTACCCCGGTGTTCGAACAGGGAACGTCGAGTAGGACGCCGGCAAACCGTTCAGGCAGACCCTGCTGCCGGAACGTCTCCGCCCGCGCCGTGGCGAGATCGATTCCCGCGACCTCCACTGTCACGCCACGCACGCGGAGAAGGTTCTCCCGGAGCCGATCCAGACGCGGACCCGGCAGGTCCAACGCCACGAGTCGTCCGGCACCCCGAAGCCGATCCGCGATCCACACGCTCTTCCCTCCCGGAGCCGCGCAGGCATCGAGCAGCGTCTCCCCGGACTCCGGCTGAAGGAGGTCCACGGCGTGGCGCGTGGCCGGATCCTGGATGTAAAGCTGGCCCGCCTGCAGCAGCGCGAGCACCTCGGTCCAGCGACCCGCCGGGACCTCGTAAAACGTCGGGGCGGGAGCGGGCCGCAGCCACTCCGGCACCGGCCCCTCGCCCCGCCAGCGCACGTGGATCCGGGCGGGGGTCTGATGCAACTCCAGCAGGCGCTGCGTCGCCTCGGGGCCAAAGGCCCGGAGCCAGCGCGCCACCAGCCACTCCGGGTGCGAAAAACGCTGCGCCAGCGACCCCACCGCCGCGTCGGTGGGCAACGGTTCCGCCAGCCCCTCCGCCATCCTCCGGACCACGGCGTTGACCAACCGCGCCTCAGAGGCACTCGCCAGCCGCTTCGCTTGGTCGACCGCATGGTGGACGACCCGCGCCACGTGACCCTCCTCGCCACCCTCGATCAATTCGAACCCCGCCGTCAGCAGCAACGCCTTGACCCGCACCCGCGGCGGCCGGGGGATCCGACGGTTGATCTCCCGCTCCAGTCGGCTGAGATGACGCAGGACTCCGAGGAAAAGATGCTGGACCCGCGCCCGCTCGGCCGGACTGAGCGTCCGGGGCAGGCTCTCCAGCAGGGCATCCGCCCGCTCCGCCCGGTCCAGCCAACGAATCAGGAGCCGCACCGCGGCGGCCCACGCGGGGGAGAAGGCGGGCGACGCAGGGGCCGAGGGCGTGGGGGACGGCATGAAGGGGCCGAGGCTGGCAGCCGCCAGCGACTTGCCAAGACCTAAGCCTTGACCCTGCAGTCGGAGGCGCAGCAACAGGGTGAGAGGGCGAGCGCATTTCAGAGGCGAGAGACCGGGGTTACACGGAGGGTATTTCGACGGGAAAGAGCCACTGAGAGGCGCCGCCGGATCGCCTCGGGGCAGCCCGATCGACTGCAGAGTCTTGGCCAAGGTCGCCGGGGGATCCGGCGGGGTGACCGCAGGGGCTGATTGACATCCCCCCCTCCGGTCGGCTTTGCTCTCCCTTCTCCCTCGATTATGACTTCGGACGCAGTCTCAGCGCTGATCGCAAAGAATCCGTCTCTCAAGACCCATCGGGCCAAGCTCGAATCGATGGGGGCTGGTGCGTACGTCATTCACCGGAGCTGGGGATTCGGTCAGATCAGCCGCTTCGACGAAGCCGCCCAGCGCCTGATCATCGACTTCGCCACGAAGCCGGGTCACCCGATGGATCCGGCCTTCTGCCTGACCACGATGGACGTCCTGCCGGCCAAGCACTTGCTGGTCCGCCGGGAGACGGACAAGGCGACGATTGCGAAGCTGATCGACGAGAATCCGGCCCAGCTGGTCGTCGAGGCGCTGCAAGCGTATCCGAACAACGCCACGACGGCGATCGATCTTGAGATCACCCTCGCGCAGACGATCGGCGAGGAGCGCTTCAAGAAGTGGTGGGCCAACGCCAAGAAGGAAATCGCCAAGGACGCCCGCATCGCCGTTCCGGCGAAGAAGACCGAGTGCTACGTCCTCCGCGAGATCGCCGTTTCCGCCGAAGAGGAAATCCTCGAAAGCTTCACCGGCACCCGCTCCGCCCGCCGCCGCATCCTGCTCGCCGAGCAACTCCTCAGCTCGCTCGAAAAGGGCGCCGCCGCCGTCGACCTCGCCACTGTCCTCGCCGGTCTCACCGAGGCCGTCCGCGACTCCAACCAGCTGGACGCCGCCGAGCGGCTCCACGGTGCCGCGGTCCGCGATGACGTCGCCCGCCGAGTGGGCGCCGACGTCGCCTCCCTCGAGCCGTCCCAGGCATCGCTGATCGCCAACCCGCGCGACCTGCCCGCGATCTCCGACCGCATCCCCGTCCACTTCCAGTCGCACTTCCTCGAACTTATCCTCGAGACCCATCCGATCGAGGCCCGGGACATCGCGTTCAACCTGCTGAAGACCTCGCAGGGCAAGTTCACGACCGAGTGCATCAAGTTCCTCGTCGAGAAGGGCCACACTGCCGAACTCGCGAACGTCTTCAAGCGCTGGCAGACCGAACAGAATCTCCGCGCCCCGGTCCTCCTCTGGATCGTCAAGAACCGCGGCACGCCGAAGTTCGCCAAGCTGCTCGACGACATGATCACGCCGCGGCTGCTGAACGCGATTTTCTTCGCGATCGACTACGAGGCGCTCCAGTCCGCCTCCGCCCGCCGCATCCCGCTGGCCGACATCCTCAGCGAGGACACCGAGCTGATCGGCGAACTGCTCTCCCGCGCCGATCCGGAGACGGCCCGCGATCTCGCCAACACCCTCATGCTCAACCAGGGCTTCGAGGAGCTGACGAAGAAGTCCCTCCTCGCCCGGTTCATCAAGCTGTTCCCGAGCATCCAGTCCCTCGTCGCCAGCGACGCGGAGTCCAAGGAAGAGCAACTCCTCGTCTCCCGCGAGAGCTACGAGCGCAAGCGCGAGGAATACGAGACGATCGTCTCCCGCAAGATTCCCGAGAATTCCAAGGCCATCGCCACCGCCCGCGAGCACGGCGATCTCAAGGAGAACTCCGAGTACAAGATGGCCAAGCAGGACCAGCAGGTCCTCATCGCGCAGAAGAGCCTGCTCGAGCGCGACCTCGGCCGCGCCCGCATCACCGACTTCCGCGAGGCCACCACCGACCAGATCAGCGTCGGCAGCGTCGTCGAAATCCGCAGCCTCACCAGCGGCGCCACGACGCGCTACACGATCCTCGGCGCCTGGGACAGCGATCCCGACAACCACGTCATCGCCTACAAGACGCCCCTCGGCCTCGCCCTGCTCGGCCGCCGCGTCGGCGACGAGGTAAAGGTCAAGATCGGCGCCTCCGAGGACAGCTACGCGGTCACGTCCATCGCCCGCTACGTCGACCGGAACCCGGCCTGAGCCGGTCCGGGCCGCCACCCAGCCCTCCACCGATCCAACCTCCCGGCGGTCGGTCCGTCAGGGGGTGAGCATGGCGATCGGCGGTCCGGTCGCCCCCCTTGGCGTCCGCGCCCCCGCCCCGCTCGGGCAGGAGGCTCCCAAACTGCGGCGCAGGAGCGGGTTTGACGCCAGTCGCGCCGTCCGCCAACGTCCGAGGATGGACTCCACCCCAACTCCCCCCCCGGCCGCCCCGCTTTCCAACGACGCGAAGATGTGGGCGACGCTCTGCCACCTGTCCGCTCTCAGCGGTTTCATCGTGCCCTTCGGCTCCCTGATCGGTCCGCTCATCATTTGGCAGCTGAAGAAGAACGAGTTCCCGATCGTCGATGATCAGGGCAAGGAAGCCCTGAACTTCCAGATCACCACCCTGATCGCCGCCATCGTCTCCGGCATCCTGATCTTCGTGGCGATCGGCATCGTGCTGCTCATCGTGGTCGCTATCGCGTCCCTGGTGCTCACCATCATCGCCGCGATCAAGGCCAACAACGGGGAAACCTACCGGTACCCGTTCGCCCTGAGGCTCATCAAGTAAGGATGAGCCCGGCCCGAACCGCGTGAACGCCTGCTGGGACCTGCTCAAGCTCCTCGCGGATCCGACGCGGCTGCGCCTGCTCTCCCTGCTGCACCGGGAGGAACTCTCGGTGGCGGAGTTGCAGGACATTCTGGGCATGGCCCAGTCCCGCATCTCGTCGCAGTTGGCGCTGCTGCGGCAGGCGGGACTGGTCTCCGACCGGCGCGACGGCAAGAAAGCCTTCTACTCGCTGCATCCCGGGCTGTCCGGCGCCCAGCAGGACCTGCTGCGCGCCGCCTGGGATGCGGTCGCGGGGGAATTGGGGGCCGACCGCGACAACCTGGAGCGGATCCTCGCCAGGCGGCGGGCGCATCAGGAGCAGTACTTCAACCTGATCGCGGGCAAGCTCGGCCGAAACTACTGTCCGGGCCGGTCATGGCAGGCCATCGGCCACCTCGCCCTCCGTCTCGCTCCACCCGTCGTGGTGGCCGACCTCGGCGCCGGCGAGGGGCTGATCTCCCAACTCCTCGCCCGGCGCGCCCGGCAGGTCTGGTGCATCGACAACTCGCCCCGCATGGTCGAGGTCGGCTCCGAGCTCGCCGCCCGCAACAGGCTGAGCAATCTGACCTACCGCCTCGGCGACATTGAAAAGGTGCCGCTGCCCGACGAGTCCGTCGACGTCGCCATCCTCAGCCAGGCGCTGCACCACGCCCATCATCCCCAGACCGCGGTGAACGAGGCCTTCCGCATCCTGCGGCGCGGCGGCCAGTTGGTGGTGCTCGACCTCAAGGCGCACGGCTTCGAGCGGGCCCGCGAACTCTACGCGGATGTCTGGCTGGGGTTCGGGGAAAGCGCCCTGCACCGCTTCCTGCGGCAGGCCGGCTTCGAGCAGGTCGAGGTTTCCCTCGTTGCCCGCGAAGAGCAGGAGCCGCACTTCGAGACCATCCTCGCCTGCGGCATCCGACCCGGCAGCGCCTCCGCCATCCCCGCCGCCCCCGCCGCCGCGGCACTGGACTAGTCAGCGGGCGGACTCCAGCCGCCCACAGCCGCCGCCAACGCACCGCATCCGTCGGTGCGCAGCCTCACTCAAAGCGCACGCGGGCGCGGTGGAACTGCTCACAGAGCGCGAGCACATCGCGACCGCCGGAAAGCGTCAGGGCTTCCTCCGCGAGCACCCGCGCATCCGCCAGCGTCAGCGCGCGCACGACGTACCTCACCGCCGGGATCAGCGGCGGGGTCATGCTGAGTTCATCCACCCCGAGTCCGAGCAGCAGCGGCGCCAGCACGGGATCGCCCGCCATTTCGCCGCAGACGCTCACCTTGATGCCGGCGGCGTGGGCCTCGCGGACGATGTGCCGGATCGTGCGGATGACGGCCGGGTGCGTGGGTTCGTACAGGTGCGCGATGCGGTCGTTCACCCGATCAATCGCGAGCAGGTACTGAATGAGGTCGTTGGTCCCGATGCTGAAGAAGGCATTCCGCGTCGCGAGCAGGTCCGCCGTGTACGCCGCGCTCGGGATCTCGATCATCGAGCCCACCGCCAGGGTCTCGTCGAAGGCGACGCCCGCCGCGCGAAGTTCCTCGCGGCACTCCTCCAGCACGACATTCGCCCGCGCCAGTTCCTCGCACCCGCTGATCATCGGGTACATGAGCTTCACGTTGCCGTAGGCGCTGGCCCGCAGGATCGCCCGGAGCTGCTCCTTGAAGAGGTTCGGGTTCTCCAGGCAGAAACGGATCGCCCGGAAACCCAGGAAGGGGTTGTCCTCCCGCGGAAAGAGGCCGGGGTTGCCCTCCATCGCCTTGTCGCCGCCGAGGTCGAGCGAGCGGATCACCACCGTCGCCGGCGCCAGTTGCTCCGCCACCTTGCGGTAAGCCTCAAACTGCTCCTCCTCGCCCGGAATGTGCGAGCCGTTCAGGTACAGGAACTCCGTCCGGTACAGGCCCACACCCGCGGCGCGGTAGTCCTTCACCAGCGGGACCTCCTCGGCGTTCTCGATGTTCGCCCGCAACACCACCTCCACTCCATCGAGCGTGACCGAGGGCCGCTGGTTGGCCTGCAGCAGCCGCTCCTCGAGGGACTTTTTCTGGACCTGGATCTTGCCGTACCGGAACAGCGTCTGCTCCGACGGGTGCACGATCACCAAGCCGTCGTAGCCGTCGACGAGGATCCAGTCACCATGATGCACCTTGGCGCTGAGGCCGCGGGCGCCGACCACCGCCGGGACCTTCATCGAGCGGGCGACGATGACCGCGTGACTGGTCTTGCTGCCCGAATCCGTGATCACCCCCAAGGCGTGACTGCGGTCGATGCTGGCCGCATCCGAGGGGGAAATGTCGTTGGCAACGACGACCCGTTTATCGACGAGGCGGGAGAGGTTTTCCGAGGACTGCCCGAGGAGGTTCGCCAGCACGCGCTGCGCGACGTCGCGGATGTCCCCCGACCGCTCCCGCAGGTACTCATCGTCAATCTGCGTGAAGGCATCGACGTACCGGCGGGCGACGTCGTTGAAGCAGCTCTCGATGTTCCGCCCGGACTTTTCGAAGGAGCGAATCGTCTCCGCGATCAGGGCCTGGTCCTCAAGCACGAGGAGATGCGCATCGAAGATCCGGGCTTCGTCCGCGCCGAGGTTGCGCTCCACCTCGTCGCGGATGCGCTGGATCTGCTCGCGCGTCACGAGGATCGCCCGCTCGAACCGGGCCACTTCCTCCAACCACTTCCCGGACTCGACCTCGTACGTCGGCACCTCCAGATCGGACTGCAGATAGACAAACACCTGCCCATACGCGATCCCGTGCGAGGCGGCGATGCCTTGCACCACGAGTTCGGGCTTCGGGTGGGCCTGCTCGGACATGGAGGGGAATGGCGCCGGGTCGGAGGGGGTGCGACGACGCCGGGGGGAGCTTTAGCCCCGCCTGCAGAGAGGGGTCAACGCGGATTTCCGTCGCGCCACAAAAGCATGCCGTCCGGGCGCGGCGCGCACGCGGTTCACGCCAGCCGGGTCGCCGCGAAGAACGCCTCCGCGCCCCACGCCGCGAACACCCTTGCCCGAAGGGCCTCGGTCACCGCCGCCAGCCGCGGTGCGGGCACTCCGTCCGGCGCGAACGCAAAGCAGCAACTGCCGCTGCCGCTCATGCGCACGTCCAGTTCCAGTTCCTCCCGCACCTGGTCCGCGAGCGCAGGCAGGGCGAGGTACTTGCCAAACGCGACGCGCTCCAGGGTGTTGCCGGGCAGCGCCCGGAGCGGAGCGGCCGGATCGGCGAGCCATCGCGCCAAGGCCGCCTCAGCCTCGTCCGGTCGTTCGTACGCCGTCGCGCCCAGCGCCGCGAGCCGCCGGAACGCCCACGGGGTCTCGATGCCCCAAGCAGGCTTGAAGAGCCACACCGGCCGACCCGAGACCCGCCGCGCCACCGCCGCCGCCACCGGTTCAATCCGTTCCCCACGGCCGCGCATCAACACCGGTCCGTCCGCCAGAAAGAGCGGGCAATCCGACCCCAGCTGCGCCGCCAATCCCGCCCGCACGCTGGCGCTCAAACGGGTCCCCGCCAGGCGATCCAAGGCCCGCAGCGCCGTCGTCGCATTGCTGCTGCCCCCGCCCAGCCCCGCCCCACGGGGAATGCGTTTCTCGAGGTGAAAGTGCACGCCACCCGTCCAACCCGACACCGCCCGGAAGGCCTGCTCGGCGCGGAGGACGAGGTTGCTCGCATCCACCGGCAGCGTGGGGTCATCGCAGGTCAGGCTCGCCGTCCCATCCGGACCCGGCATCACCGTCAGCGTATCCGCCAGCGCCAGCGGGCTGACGAGCGACACGAGTTCGTGGAAGCCGTCGGCGCGGCGGCCGACCACGGCGAGCGTGAGGTTCAGCTTGGCCGGCGAGGAGAGGACAAGGGCGGTGCTCACGGGGAACAGTCCCAGCCTGCACGCAGTCGCCACCCAAGCTGAAGCCGAAACCATCCGCTTTCCCGGTTTGCCAGCCGGCGTACCGGAGGCCTATTCCTGAGGGGCTCCCTCGTTTCGCCTTCGTTCCTCCTCCTTCTCCATGGCCTGCGATCTCATCCTTGTCCTCGACGAACCGTCCCCCCGCGTGGTCCAGCCGCTCCTGCGCGCCCTTTCCGGGGAGATTCGCTGGGTGAAGATCGGGCTGCAGATGTTCACCGCCTGCGGTCCGGACTGCGTGCGCGAGATCGCCGAGCAGGGCTTTAAGGTCTTCCTCGATCTCAAGCTCCACGACATCCCGAACACCGTGGGCCACGCCGTGGAATCCGCCGCCCGCCTGCCCATCCACATGCTCACGCTCCACACCTGCGGCGGAGCGGAAATGATGCGCCGGGCCGTCGCCGCCCAGCGGGCCACGCGGCCCGAGCTGCTGCTGCTCGGCGTGACGGTCCTGACGTCGATGGGGACGGCCGACCTGAACGCCGTCGGCGTGCCCGGCGCCCCCGAGGACCAGGTGCTGCGGCTGGCGAAACTCGCCACCGACTCCGGCCTCGCGGGTCTGGTCTGCTCCCCGCTGGAAATCGCCCCGCTGCGCGCGGTCCTCCCCGCCGCCACACAGCTGATCACCCCCGGCATCCGGCCAAGCGGCGCGAAGGCCGATGACCAGACGCGCGTCCTCACCCCGGCCCAAGCGGCCGCCGCCGGCGCCAACTTCCTCGTGGTCGGGCGCCCGATCTCGCAGGCCACAGACCCCGCCGCCGCCGCCCGCGCCATCCTCGCGGAAATCGCCGGCCGCGGCGCCACGCCATGAGCCGCACCGCCGCCATTCTCCTCGCCGCGGGCAGCGGCCGCCGGATGGACGGGGTCGTCGAGGACAAGGTCCTCGCCCCCCTCGCCGGGAAACCCGCCTTCGCCCACGTCGTCGCCGCCTTCCTCGCCAGCCACGCCGTCGACTTCTACGTCATCGTCCACCGCGATGCCGCGCAGTCGCTCCGGCTCTCCGCCTACGCCCCCACCCCCGCACACTTCGTCCGCGGCGGCGCGGAACGTCAGGACTCCGTCGCCCGCGCCCTCGCCGTCCTGCCCGACGACGTCGCCCACGTCTTCATCCACGACTGCGCCCGCCCGCTCATCCGGCCCGAGCAGATCGCCGCGCTGCGCCGCATCGTGCTGCGCGAGGAGGCCGTCGCCCTCGCCCACCGGGTCACCGATACAGTCAAGGTCCACCAGGACTCCGGCCACCTCCGCACGCTCGACCGCTCCCGTCTCTGGGCTATGGAGACTCCCCAGGTGTTCGCGCGTCCGCTCATCGTGCGCGCCTACGCCCGCGTCGCCGCACGGGGCCAGCGGATCACCGACGATGCCCAGGCCGTCGAGGGCCTGCGCCATCCGATCGCCTTGCTCGAAAATCCCCACCCGAATCCCAAGCTCACCACCCCCGCCGACCTCGCATGGTGCGAGTACCTGCTCCGCCAGCGTCACGCCGCCGAGGCCTGAGGCCCCGGCACAGCCGGACCCGCTTTCCCGCGCCTTCCCTCTCCTCCGCTCGTCGCTCTCCTCCACCCGTCGCTTTTCTTCGCCCCTCGCTCGCGGATGGTCCTTCCCTCTCTCCCGGCGACGCTCCCCTTCCTCCCATGCGCATCGGTCACGGCTACGACATCCACCGGCTCGTCCCCGGGCGCCCGCTCGTGCTCGGCGGGGTCCGCTTCGACACCGACTACGGGCTGGAGGGCCACAGCGACGCCGACTGCCTGACGCATGCGATCTCTGATGCGTTGCTGGGCGCGGCCGGCCTGCCGGACATCGGTCATTTTTTTCCCAATACGGATGAATCACTCCGCGGCATCGACTCCCAGGTGTTGCTGCAGCGGGTGATCGCCGAGCTCGCCCGCCGCGGCTGGGCACCGGTCAACATCGACGCCACCGTCATCGCCGAGCGGCCCCGCCTGCTCGCCCGCGTGCCGGAGATGAAGATGCGGCTCGCCGCCAGCACCGGCCTCGCGCCCGACGCCATCGGCATCAAGGCGACGACCAACGAGGGCGTCGGCGACCTCGGCCGCGGCGTCGCCATCGCGGCGCACGCCGTCGCCCTGCTCCAGCGCGCCTAGCCGGCGCGGACGTGTGATGCGCCGCTCCGCCTCCATCGTCAGTCTCGGCGTTTCCCTGCTGGCGGTCTTCGCGGTCATCAGCGGGGGTTGCCGCGCCCGCGACACCGCCGTCGAGCAGGGGCTCCGCGACCAGATCCTCCACCGCGGCTTCAGCCCGGACATCGCCGACCTCGATCCGCACGTCGCGATGATGGTGAGCGACTACGGCGTGATCTCCGCCTTCTTCGAGGGCCTGGTCGCCGAGGACCCGCGCGACCTGCATCCCGTCCCAGGCGTCGCGGAGCGCTGGACGGTGTCCGCAGACGCCACCGCCTACACCTTCCACCTGCGGGCGGACGCCCGCTGGTCCAACGGCGACCCGGTCACCGCCGCAGACTTCCTCGCTTCGTGGCGTCGCGCCCTCACGCCCTCCTTCGGCTGCGAGAACGCGGCGCTTCTCTACGTCGTGCGCGGCGCGGCCGACTTTCACCAGGGCCGGACGACGCGCTTTGCCGACGTCGGCTTCGCCGCGCCGGACGCGCGGACCGTGGTCATCACGCTGGACCGTCCGACCCCCTATTTTCTCTCCCTGCTGCAGCACTGGGTGTGGTGGCCGGTGCACCTGCCGACGTTGGAGAAGGCGGGGAACCCCTACGCCCGCGGGACGCGCTGGACGCGCCCGGAGACCTTCGTCGGCAACGGACCGTTCCGGCTCAAGGAATGGACGATCGGCCAGCGCATCGTCGGCGTGAAGAGCGACACCTACTGGGACGCCGCCACCGTCCGGCTCCGGGAGCTCCGCCTTTATCCGATGGAGGACATCAACGCCGAGGAGCGCGCCTTCCGCGGCGGGCAACTGCACGTGACGGAAGCGGTGCCGGCGGCGAAGATCGATGCCTACCGAGCCGCGGCGACGGGCGAACTGCGGATGGATCCCGCGCTCGGCACGTACTTCTATCGCCTGAACGTGAAGCACCCGTTCCTCGAAAAGCGCGAGGTCCGGCAGGCACTCGCGCTGGCGGTGGACCGCGAGGCGATCGTCACGCGCATCCTGCGCGGGACGCAGGTGGCGTCAGCCGCCTTCACGCCCAGCGGCGTGGCCGGATACGAGCCGCCCCAAGGGTTGGAGTACAATCCCGATGCCGCGCGGGCCCGCCTCGCGGCGGCCGGCTACCCCGGCGGTCAAGGCGCACCGACCTTCGAGTTGCTCTTCAACACCTCCGAGAATCACCGCGCGATCGCCGAAGCGCTGCAGGAAATGTGGCGCCGCGAGCTCGGTCTCTCCGTGCGCCTCGTCTCAATGGAGGGCCGCACCGTCCTCGACGCGCGCCGCACCAGGCAGTTCCAGCTCCTGCGCTCCAGCTGGGTCGGCGACTACGCCGACCCCATGACCTTCCTCGCGGTCTGGCGCGCGGCGAGCGGCAACAACTACACCGGCTGGCAGAGTCCGGCCTACGAGGCCCTGCTCGACCGCGCGGAAGACACCCGCCTCCCGGAGGAGCGCTGCCGCCTGCTCCGCGAAGCCGAGGGCATGCTCCTGCAGGATGCGCCGCTCATCCCCCTGTACCGCTACACCCACGTCTACCTCCTCCACCCCGGCGTCCGCGGCTGGCATTCCAATCCCATGGGCCGCCACCCGTACAAGCGCGTCTGGCTGGAACCAACCCGCTGAGTCCGCTGGACCTTGACGGATTCCTGCACTCACCTTCCGTATGATCCGACGTTTCCTGACCCTCTCCGGCGCGGCCCTCCTCCTCCTCGCCGGCTGCAAACCCCGCGACGCCGCCACCCCCTCCGCCACCGCGACCCCGGCCGCGGGCGCCAAGGTGCTCTACCTCGGCAACGGCACCGAGCCGCAGGACCTCGACCCGCAGGTCGTCACGGGCGTGCCGGAAAACAAGATCGTCAACGCTCTCTTCGAAGGCCTCGTGGCCTACGGCCCGAGCGGTCAAGGCACGATCCCCGCCGCCGCCGCCAGCTGGAGCATTTCGGAGGACGGACTCGTCTACACCTTCAACCTCCAGCCCAACGGACGCTGGTCCAACGGCGACCCGGTCACCGCGGCCGACTTCGTCGGGTCGTACCGCCGCATCCTCAACCCCAAGCTCGCGTCCGAATACGCCAACAAGCTCTACCCGGTGGTCGGCGCCCGCGAATTCCATGAGGGCAAGCTGCAGGACTTTTCGCGGACCGGCTTCAAGGCCCTCGATGCCCGGACGCTGCAGATCACGCTCAAGCGCCGCACCTCGTTCCTCATTGAGTCGATGAAGCACTACGCATGGTTCCCCGTGCACCTGCCGACCGTCGAGAAGTTCGGCGGACTTGAGCGCAAGGGCAGCGCGTGGACGCGGGCCGGCAACCTCGTCGGCAACGGTCCCTACACGCTCACCGAGTGGTCCATGCAGCAACGCATCATCGTCGACAAGGCACCGACCTACTGGGACCGCGATGCGCTCCGGACCGACCGCATCATCTTCTATCCCACGGAGAACATCGAGACCGAGGAGCGCATGTTCCGGACGGGCCAGCTGCACAAGACCAACGAGCTGCCGCTGGACAAGACGGATGTCTACCGCCGCGAGCAGCCGGAGAGCCTGCGGATCGATCCGCTCCTCGGCATCTACTTCTTCCGGATCAACCTCACGCGCCCCCCGCTGAACGACAAGCGCATCCGCCGCGCCCTCGCCCTCGCGATCAACCGTGAGGTCATCGTGGGGAAGGTCACGCGGCAGAACCAGCAGCCCGCCTACAACGCCTGCCCGCCGATGGAGAGCTTCACGTCCCCGGCGCGCCTCGCCGGCGATCTCGCGGAGGCGCGCCGCCTCCTCGCCGAGGCCGGCTATCCTGAGGGCAAGGGCCTGCGTCCGATCGAACTGCTCTACAACACCAGCCAGAACCACAAGAAGATCGCTGAGGCGCTGCAGCAGATGTGGCGCCAGAATCTCGGGGTCGACATCGCCCTCGTGAACCAGGAATGGAAGGTCTACTTGGATTCCCAGGACACGCTGGCCTACGACCTCTCGCGCGCCGGCTGGATCGCGGATTACGTGGATCCCAACACGTTCTTCGACCTCTGGCGCACCGGCGACGGCAACAACGACACCGGCTTCGCCAACGCTGAGTACGATCGCCTGCTCGAGGAGGCGCTCGGCACCGCCGACGAGACGGCCCGCCGCGCCCTCTACGCCCGGATGGATGCGATCCTGATGGATGAACTGCCGATCATCCCGCTCTACTTCTACACGCGCACCTACGCCGCCAACCCGCGCCTCCAGTCGCCGCCGAACTTGGTCGAGACGCCGAACTACAAGTTCATCTACCTGCGGGACTAGTTCGCGTCCGCGCCTCGCCGTCCGCCCGGCCGCCGCGCGGGGCGGGGCCACACGCGCGCCCGATCTCGGCCCGCCACCGGCCCGCCGGAGCGGGCCCCGCCCTCCGCCTGCCGCCTTGCCTTCGCCTCAAAAGGGCTGAAGGCTCCCGCCCGCATGCTTCGGTTCTTCGCGTCGCGCCTGCTGCAGTCCCTCCTGGCGCTGATCATCATCATCACGGCTACGTTCTTCATGCTCCGCTTCGTGCCGGGCGGTCCGTTCACGACCGAGAAGGCCGTCACGCCGGAAATCCTCCGAAATCTGGAGGCGCACTACGGGCTCGATCAGCCGCTCTGGAAGCAGTACCTCGACTACCTCGGCAGCCTCGCGCGAGGGGACTTCGGCCCCTCCTTCAAGTACCCGAACCGCACGGTCAACGAAATCCTCGCCGACAAGCTGCCCGTCTCGCTTGAGTTGGGCGTCCTCTCCCTGCTGGTCGCGCTGCTGATTGGCCTGCCCCTCGGCATCCTCGCCGCGGTCCGCCGCAACACGTGGGTCGACTACGTCGCGTCGTCGTTCGGCATGGTCGGCATTTCCATCCCGACCTTCGTGGTCGGTCCGCTGCTGGTCCTCGCCCTTGCGATCCACCTCGGCTGGTTCAACGCCTCGGGCTGGTACTCCCCCATCGACCGGATGCTGCCCTGCCTCGTGCTCGGCATCGCCTACGCGGCGCCGATCTCGCGCCTGACCCGCGGCGGCATGCTCGAGGTCCTGAGCCAGGACTTCATCCGCACCGCCCGCGCCAAGGGCGCCTCCGAGCTGCGGGTGGTGATGCGGCACTCGCTCAAGGGCGGCCTGCTGCCCGTGGTGTCGTTCCTCGGGCCCGCCATCGCTGGGATCCTCACCGGCTCGTTCGTGATCGAGACCATCTTCCAGATCCCCGGCATCGGCCGCGAATTCGTCAACAGCGCCTTCAACCGCGACTACACCCTCGTGCTCGGCACGGTCATCCTCTACGCGGTCCTGATCATGGCGCTCAACCTCGCCGCCGACGTGGTGCAGGCGTGGATGAACCCCAAGGTCCGGCTCGAGGCCTGATCGGCCCCCCGGCCACCCCGATGTCCGCCTCCGTCACTTCCCCCGTCGCCTCACCCGCCGCCGCCCCCGAGGAGGGCAGCTCGCTCTGGCACGACGCCTGGCTGCGCCTGCGCAAGAACCGCCTCGCCGTCTTCGGCGCCGCCACCCTCATCATCGTCGCCCTGGCCTGCTTCGTCGGACCGTTCTTCAGCCCGTACGGCTACGAGGAGCAGAACCTCGATCTCGGCGCCGCCGGTCCCAGCGCCGCCCACTGGCTCGGCTCCGACACGCTCGGCCGCGACCTGCTCGTCCGCCTGCTCTACGGCGGCCGCGTCTCGCTCGGCGTGGGCCTCGCCGCCACGTTCGTCGCCCTCACCATCGGCGTCGTCTACGGCGCGATCGCCGGCTACTCCGGCGGCAAGCGCGACGCCGTGATGATGCGCGCGGTCGACATCATGTACTCGCTGCCGTTCACGATCTTCGTGATCCTGCTGATGGTGTTCTTCGGGCGGAACATCATCCTGCTCTTCGTAGCCATCGGCGCGGTGGAGTGGCTCACGATGGCCCGCATCGTCCGCGGCCAGGTCATGGCGGTGAAGCGCATGGAATTCATCGAGGCCGCCCGCTCCCTCGGCTTCGGCCGGCGCCGGATCATCTTCCGTCACATCCTGCCCAACATCCTCGGGCCGATCATCGTCTACACCACGCTCACCATCCCGGGCGTCATGCTGCTCGAGGCCTTCCTCAGCTTCCTCGGCCTCGGCGTCCAGCCGCCCATGAGTTCGTGGGGCGTGCTGATCAAGGACGGCGCCGAGAAGATGGAGGAGTTCCCGTGGCTGCTGATCTTCCCGGGCACGGTCTTCTCGCTGACGCTGTTCTCGCTCAACTTCCTCGGCGACGGGCTGCGCGACGCGCTCGACGTGCGCGCGAGCAAGGACTGAGCCGCCGCCGCCCGAGCCGTCATGCGCGCCCTTCGCCGAATCCGGCCGTACCTGCGCTTCCTGCGGCCGGTGCGGGTGCACCTCGCCGGAGCGATCCTTTTCGGACTCCTCTACGCGGCGGCCACCGGCCTCGGGATCCCGACCCTCACCAACTACGTCTTCCCGCGCATCTTTACCAACGGCGGCGAACGAATGGCGTGGGGCGACGTTCTGCTCGTCGCCGCCTACATCCCGTTCATCTTCCTCGTCCGCGCCGTCGCCGGCTACCTGAACGGCGTCCTCATCCAGTTCGCCGGCACGCGGGTGCTCGAGGGGCTCCGTCTCGACTACTTCCGCAAGCTCCAGATCCTGCCACTGTCGTTCGTCCAGAACCGCCAGACCGGCGACCTGATTTCACGGGGACTCGCCGACACGACGCAGCTGCAGTTCGTGCTCACGCAACTGGCGAACGATGGCATCAAGCAGCCGGGCACGCTGCTCTTCGCACTCGGCTTCCTCGGATTCAAGGCCGCCGAAGCCGAGGGTGTGGCCTTGATGCTGGTCTGCCTCGCCGTCGTCCCGCTCGTCGTCCTGCCGGTGCGGTACATCGGACGCAAGGTGACCCGCCGCGCGCAGGAGCTGCAGGCGCAGCTGGGCGCGGTCACCGCCCTGCTCTCCGAGAACCTGTCCGCCGCCCGCGAGGTCCGCGCCTACGGGCTTGAGGGCCATGAGACGTCGCGCTTCGAGGCCCTGACCCGGCGGCTGTTCACGTCGCAGATGAAGATCACCAAGTACGCGCAGGCCCTCAGCCCCGCGATCGAGGTGATCGCCGCCTTCGGCGTCGCCGGCACGCTGCTCTACGCGTTCTCGGCGGGGGTTTCCAAGGACGACTTCCTCGGGGTCGTGACCGCCCTGTTCCTCGCCTACGAACCGATCAAGAAACTGGGCGCGCTGAACAACGAGCTCAGCCGCGCCGTCGCCTCGCTGGATCGCCTTGAGGTGGTGCTCCTCGCCCCGGTGGAAGTCGCCGATCCGGCGCGGCCCGCCGCGATTCCGGACGGCCAGCTCCGCGGCGGGGTGCAGTTCGACGCCGTCTCGTTCGCCTACGTCCCGGGCCAGCCGGTGCTGCGCGAGGTCACCATCGACATTCCCCCGGGCACGGTCTGCGCGCTGGTCGGTCCGAGCGGCGCGGGCAAGAGCACCTTCGCCAATCTCGTCCCGCGCTTCTTCGAGGCCAGCAGCGGCGCGGTCCGCATCGACGGCATCGATGTCCGCGATCTGCGCATCGCCGACCTGCGCGGCCACATCGCCGTGGTCTCCCAGGATCCGGTGCTCTTCAACGAATCGATCCGCAACAACCTGCTGCTGGGGCGCCCGTCCGCGACCGAGGCGGAGGTGATCGCGGCGGCGAAGGATGCCTTCGCGCACGACTTCATCGTCGCCGAGCCCGAGGGCTACGCCACGACCGTCGGCGAGCGCGGGGGCCGGCTCTCCGGCGGCCAGCGGCAGCGGCTGGCGCTGGCCCGAGCGTTCCTGCGCAACGCGCCGATCCTGATCCTCGACGAGGCCACCAGCGCGCTCGACAGCGAGAGCGAGGCCGCGGTGCAGCAGGCGCTGCAGAAACTGATGGTCGGAAAGACGGTCTTCATCATCGCCCACCGTTTCTCCACCATCCGCGCCGCGTCCCTGATCCTCGTCTTCGAAGAGGGGCGCATCGTCGCGCGGGGCTCCCACGCCGAGCTGCACGCGTCCTGCGCACTCTACCGCAACCTCTACGACCGGCAGAGCGCCGGCGCCTGAGCGTTCGCCGCGCCGCCCCCACCCGGTCATGGCCGCCGCCACGCCCCGCATCCTCGTCATCCGCCGCCGCTACCTCGGCGATGTCGTGCTGCTCGGGAGCGTCTTCGCCAGCCTGCGCGCCCACTGGCCGGAAGCATCGATCTGCGTGCTCACCGAGGCCGCGTACGCCGAGGTGCTGGGCCTCAATCCCGACGTCGCCCACGCGCTCGTCTTTCCGTCGTCCGTCACCGGTTGGCCGCGGTTCATCCGCACGCTCCGCGCCGCCCGGTTCACGCACGTGCTCGACTTCGACAACAACGATCGCACGGCACTGGTCACGCGTCTCTCCGGCGCGCCGGTCCGCGTGACCTACGACCGCGAGATCAACCCGTTCCGGCATCGCTGGGCCTACACGGGCTCGGCGAAGATCACGAACGCGTTCTACACGTCGGAGCACATCACCGAGACCTACCTCGCGCTGCTCAGCGCACTCGGCGTGCCCGCCTCCGTCCGCACGGTCCGCCTCGTCCCGCGCGTCACCGACCGCGACGTGGTCCGCGCGCTGCTGGGGCCCGCGGCAGCGCCATCGCCCGCCGGAGCGTCCGCGGCGGGCGGTTCCGCCCCGCGCGCCGGGAGCGTCGGCGTGCGCCGGGCCCCGCGCGTGCTCGTCCACCCGGGCAGCCGCAGCCCGTTCCGGATCTGGCCCGCCGAGCGGTTCGCGGCAGTCTGCGATCGGTTGCAGGACGAACTGGGCGCGCAGGTCTTCCTCGTCGCGGGTCCGGGTGAACAGGCCCTGGTGCGCGCGATCCGCGGCCACGCGCAGAGCCATCTCGTGGCGCTGAGCCAGCGCTTCAGCGTCGGGCAATTCGCCGCGCTGCTCGCGGAATTCGACGTGATGCTCTGCCACGACAGCGGGCCGATGCACGTCGCCGCCTCCGTCGGCACGCCCGTCGTCGCCCTCTTCGGCTCGCAGAATGCCGCGATCTGGCGGCCGCTGGGGCCGCGCCACACCGTGCTGCAGACGCCGCTGCCCTGCACGTGCCTCGGCGCAGCGGCACCCGACCCGTGCGTGCCATCCGACTCCTACCGGAGCTACTGCGTGCGCAAGCTCGAGCCCGATCTCGTCTTCTCCGCCCTGCGTGCCACGCTCGCCGACGCCCCCGTTCGCCATGCCTGACACGCCGCTCACCGTCACGATCGCGATCCCGACTTACCGGCGGCCCGCGCTGCTGCAGCAGACGCTGGAGGGGCTCGTCCAGCAGGACTACCCGGCGGAGCAGTTGGAAATCCTGATCATCGACAACCACTCCCGCGACGAGACCCGCGCCGTGGTCGAGCGCTTCGCCGGCGCGCGGCACGTCCCCCGCTATGTCCTCGAAACCCAGCAGGGCGCAAACTTCGCGCGCAACCGGGCGATCGCGGAGGCGAAGGGCGAGGTGATCGCGTTCGGCGACGACGACATCCTCATCGGGCCGGAGTGGGTGCGGGAGATCGTCCGTCCCTTCGCCGAGAATCCCCCCGGGCGCGTCGGTGCGGTGGGTGGCGAGGTGATCCCCGTCTTTCCCGAGGGCTGCCCGCCTTGGGTGGCGGTGTTTCACGGGCCGCAGGCCTTCCGCAACGAGGCGGGCCCGCTGCGTCCCGGTCAAGTGCCAATGAGCGCGAGCCTCGCGTTCCTGCGGCGGACTTTCGGCGAACTCGGCGGCTTCGATACGACGGTGGGACGCAAGGGCTCGGTGATCTTCGGGGGCGACGAGAACCTCGCGATCCGGCGGTTGCAGCAGGCGGGCTACGAGGTGTGGTTCGCGCCGGCCGCCCGGGCGCGGCACCAGATGCCGGCCAGCCGCACCACGCTCCGCTACGTGCGCAAGCACGCCTTCGACTCCGCGCGCTCGCGGGTGGTGGGGCGGATGCGGGAGGATCGGGAGCGAGGCCGCTCATCCGCCGGCTACCTCGCCTCGCGCTTCGTCGGCAACGTCGCCAAGGCCGCCGGCTTCGCCGCCTTGGCCGCCCTGAGCTTTGTGGTCTTCTGTCCCGATGCGGCGCGCCAGAACCTCGTCCGGTCCTGGCGCAGCTGCGGTTACCTCTACCAGATCGCGCGCAGCGCAACCGTTCGGGTCTGACGCTTGCCCCCGGCCTTCGGCTCGGTTTGGGTGGGACCGTCGCTCCCACGCCACGTCCCATCGTTTCCGTCCACTGCACCCCGTCGAACCAACTGGGACCCGGCGGACCGCCCGCCGTCACTTCCTTCTCCTCCCGCCTTGAACCGCCCCCCCCTCACGCTGTCCGTCGTGATCGTTGCCCGCAACGAAGGCCGGATCCTGCCCCGCTGCCTCGCGAGCGTGCACGGGTGGGTCGACGAGATCATCGTCGCGCTGAACGGCACCACCGACGACAGCGCCGAAGTCGCGGCACGCTCCGGCGCCGCCGTGCACACCGTGGAGTGGCGCGGGTACCGCGACACCAAGAACGACGCCCTCGCCCTCGCCCGCCATCCGTGGGTACTCTGCCTCGACGCCGATGAGGAAGTGTCCGGCGCCCTGCGGCGGGACATCGAGGCGTTCTTCGCCGCCGGACAGGATGCGAGCCACGCCGGGGCCCGCTTTCCCCGCAAGGTGTGGTTCATCAATCGCTGGATCACGCACGGTGACTGGTACCCCGATCTTTCCCTGCGCCTGATCGACCGCCGCCGGTCCCGCTGGGGCGGCGACGCGGTGGTGCACGAGAAGATGGAATGCGACGGCCCGGTCGCGCGGCTGCCCGGCGACCTGCATCATTACTCGTTCCCGAACCTCGCCACCCAGATCGCGAAGATCAACCCCTTCGCCGACCTCTTCGTCCGCCAGCAGCAGGAGCACGGGCGCCGGTTTTCCGCGATCAACGCCGTGGGTCGAGCGCTGTGGCGGTTCTTCCGCGGCTACGTGTTGAAAGCGGGTTTCCTCGACGGCTACCCGGGCCTATGCGCCGCGACGGTGAATGCCTTCGCCGTCTTCGCACGCCATGCGCGGCTGTACGAAGCGGAACGCGGCCGGCCCCCGCCGGACCTGTCCTGACCATGCCGTCGGATGCCGAACCCACCCGTTTCAGCCGCACCGCGGAGGATCTGATCGCCTCCCTGCGTCGCGTTCCGCTGGAGTCCAATCCCCGGACCCGCCGGCGGGCCACCCACGACGTCGCCGCGCTCGTCAACGAACTCGTGGTCCGCCACGGCATCGGCATCGAAACCCCCGAGCAGGCCATCCGCGAACAGTGGGCCGCGATCGTCGGCCCAGCCAACGCAGCTTATTCGCATCCCTTCCAGATCGATCCCAAAGGCCGCCTGATCGTGGTGACGAGCCACGCGATCGTCCGCAACGAGCTCTTTCTGCATCGATCAACTATCACCAAAAAAGTGCAACAGGTACCCGGTTGCAGTGCGGTCCGGGAAATTTTCCTGCGTTCCGGCTAGCCTAAACTTCGCGCTTGCGCCCGACGGGTGCAGGCGAGACTCTCCGCACTTGCGTTAGTGGATGCCCGTCAGGTTACGGGCGCCCACCATGCTTGGTCCCGCATTCCGCGGGATTGGAACGGTGTTGCCGGCCTAGCCTGCGGTTCTCCCCGCAGGCGCCGCGGGCGACACGGGAGCCGCACCCCGTCGCTCCCCTTCAGGCGTGTAACTCCATCAAAAACCATGTCCACCGCCATCGCTAAGCCCGAGATCATCGCTCAGTACAAGACCCACGATAAGGATACCGGCTCGTCCGAAGTCCAGATCGCGCTGCTCACCGCCCGGATCAATCACCTGACCGAGCACCTGCGCACGCATCGCAAGGATTTCCACAGCCGCCGCGGCCTCCTTCAAATGGCCAGCCGCCGCCGCAAGCTGCTCGACTACCTCAAGCGCGAGGATCTCGCGAAGTACTCCGACATCCTTCAGAAACTGAATCTGCGCAAGTAACCCTTCTCTGCACACGGGCGACCCGATCCGCGGGTCGCCCGTTGTCTTCACGACACTCGCCGACGTACGGGACATTTCCGCTTGCCGCCACGCCCTCCGGGGCCGGGGGCGCCAACCGGAAATCTCTCGTGATCGTCACGGGGATGCAGGGTGGAATTCCACCCCAACCGCGCCGCCGTCCCATCGGCGGCCTCAACCCAGGGCCTGCCGCCCGTCTCTTCCTGAGACCGGTCGGCGCCCAAACCCGCCGCAGGCCTCCCGCCTGCGCCACCGGGCCGCTTCAGGCGGTCGCCCGGCCGTACCTAAATCCGCCGACGCACGTACCTTCGTACGTCCGTCCGTCCGCCAGTCAGTCCGACCGCAAGTCATCGAAAGCAAGTCATGAATCAGAAATACAACGTCGTGGTTCCCGAACTCGGAATCACCTTCTCCACGGGCTCCATCGCCCAGCTCGCCAACGGCGCCGTCAATGTGTGCGTCGGCGAAACCAACCTCCTCGTCACCGCCTGCGTCGCTCAAACGATGCGCCCCGGCCAGGATTTCTTCCCGCTCACCGTCGACTACCGCGAGAAGTACGCCGCCGCCGGCCGCTTCCCGGGCGGTTACTTCAAGCGCGAAGGCCGTCCGTCCGAAAAGGAAATCCTCACGTCGCGCCTCTGCGATCGTCCGTGCCGCCCGCTCTTCCCCGAGGGCTTCCTCAATGAGGTGCAGATCATCGGCCAGCTGCTGTCGGCCGACCAGCTGAACGACGCCGACATCCCGATGGTCAACGGCGCGTCCGCCGCCCTCGCGATCTCCGACATCCCGTGGGCCGGCCCGATCGCCGCCGTGCGCGTCGGCCAAATCGACGGCCAGTTCGTCGCCAACCCGACGATCGAGCAGATGTTCGCCAGCAACCTCGACCTGATCTACGTCGGCACCGAGAGGGACATGCTGATGATCGAGGGCTCGGCCGACCAGATCTCCGAGGAGCGCTTCATCGAGGCCCTCGCGTTCGGCCATCAGTCCATCCAGCCGATCATCCGCGCCATCCGCGAGCTCGTCAGCCTCTGCGGCAAGCCGAAGGCCACGTTCGCCCTCGTCGGCGCCACCCCCGAGGCCCGCGCCATCATCGAGCGCGTCGTCCCCGCCGAGCGTCTCGCCACCGCCATCTTCGGCAAGGAAAAGGCCGCCCGCGGCGCCGCCGTCAAGGTGCTCAAGGAAGAGGCCAAGGCCGTCCTCCTCGCCGAACTCGGCGAGGGCAAGTTCACCGATGTCGACCTCAACGTCGTCTTCGAGGACCTGCAGTACAAGGCCTACCGCAAGACCGTCCTCGAGCGCGGCGTTCGCGCCGACGGCCGCAACGCCAAGCAGGTCCGCCCGCTCGACGCCCAGGTCGGCGTCCTCCCGCGCGTCCACGGCTCCGCCATGTTCCAGCGCGGCGACACGCAGAACATCGCCATCACCACGCTCGGACCGACCAAGGAAGCGCAGGACATGGACGGCCTGACCGGCGGTCCGACGTCAAAGTCGTTCATCCTCCACTACAACTTCCCGCCGTTCTCCGTCGGTGAAACCGGCCGCTTCACCGGCCCGGGTCGCCGCGAAATCGGCCACGGCGCGCTCGCCGAGCGCTCCCTCGTGCCGATCCTCCCGCCCGAGGACGTCTTCCCGTACTCCATCCGCGTCGTCTCCGAGATCATGGCCTCCAACGGCTCGACCTCGATGGCGTCGATCTGCGGCGGCTGTCTCGCCCTCATGGACGCCGGCGTGCCGATCATCGCCCCCGTCGCCGGCATTTCCTGCGGTCTGATGACCGAGAACGCGCCGGACGGCTCGATCGCGAAGTGGACGACCATCACCGACATCCTCGGTGAGGAAGACCACTTCGGCGACATGGACTTCAAGCTCGCCGGCACGACCAAGGGCATCACGGGCTTCCAGCTCGACCTCAAGATCAACGGCCTGCCCTTCGAAATCGCCAAGACCGCGATCTTTCAGGCCCGCGACGCCCGCATCGAAATCCTCAAGACGATGCTCCGCGCCCTCAGCGCCCCGCGCAAGGACCTGTCCACCTACGCCCCGCGCATCCAGACGATCCAGATCGATCCGGAAAAGATCGGCCTGCTCATCGGACCGGGCGGCAAGACGATCCGCCGCATCGTCGAGACGACCGGCGCGCAGATCGACATCGCCGAGGACGACTCCGGCAAGGTGTTCATCTACTCGAACAACGCCGACGCGATGAACCGCGCCGTGCAGGAAATCGACTCGCTCTGCGGCGGCGGCGCCCAGATCGAGATCGGCAAGATCTATCAGGGCCGCGTCACCGGCATCAAGGAGTTCGGCTGCTTCGTCGAGTGCCTCCCGGGCAAGGAAGGCCTCTGCCACATCTCCGAGCTCGCCGACATGCGCGTCCGCCGCACCGAGGATGTCGTCAAGATGGGTGAAACCATCTGGGTGAAGTGCGTCGGCATCGACGAGAAGTCGGGCAAGGTCCGCCTCTCGCGCAAGGCCGCCATGAAGGAACGCGAGCCGCAGGCCTAGGGTGGCACCCCCGCCCCCGAGGCCCCCGCCGCCTCCTAAGCTCGGCCCCATCACCGATCAGCACGATCGGTTCCCTTCCCGCCGGAGCCCCATACGGGCTCCGGCGTTTTTTTTGGCCGCGGCCCGCACGCCGGCGCGCCCACACCCTTGCGCTGGGCGCCCCAGCCTGACATCCCTCCCCTCCCGGTCCCGACGCGGGACCGCATTCCCATGAAGCTCCTGGTCACCAACGACGACGGCATCGACTCCACGTTTCTCCTCGAACTGGTCCGCGCCCTGAAGGACGCCGGCCACGCCGTCTTCGTCGTGGCGCCGAAGAGCGAACAGAGCTGGATCGGCTGCGCGAAGTCGCGCCACCGGACCGTCACGTCCACCGCGCTGCCGCCCTTGCTGGGTTGCCCGACCTGGACGGTCGACGGCACGCCGAGCGACTGCGTGAACATCGCCCTGGCGCATCTCCTGCCGCGGAGCGAGCGGATCGACGCCGTGGTCTCCGGCATCAACATCGGCCGCAACGCCTCCCTCGGCTTCATCCTCGCCAGCGGCACGATCGGCGGCGCGTGGGAAGGCGCGATCCACGGTCTCCCCGGCATCGCCCTCTCCCACGACCTGTCCGCCGAGGCCTTCGCCACCATCCGCGTGCAGGGCGGGCAACCCGACGCCCGCATCCTCGCGTCGGTCCGCACCGCCGCCGCCCGCGCCGCCGCCCTCCTCCCGGAACTGGTCGCCACAATCCCGGGTCCGGGCTTCGCGGTGCACAACCTCAACTTCCCTGACCCCTGCGCCGCCGACACCCCGATTGTCCGCACGGTCCCAGCCCACGTCGTCATCCCCGGTCTCTTCAGTCCCGCGGCCGACGACGGCACCCACCGCTTCGTCTTCCACCTTGGTGAGGACCGTTCCCCGACCGAGCCGCTGACGGACCGCATCGCCTTGGACACGGGACGAATCAGCCACACGATCCTCGATTACCGCGTCCTTGGTTCGGCCTTCGTGCCGCCCGGCCCCACCGCGTCACGGCCGGACGCCTCCGGCACGGCGGCGCATTGACGGCCCGGATCGAACGGCCAATCCTCACCCACTCCCCGCTCCGATGATCGAAGTCGAAAACCTCACCCGCATCTTCAGGACCTACCGGAAGAAGCCCGGTTTCTGGGGCGGCGTGAAAGGCCTGTTCCACCGGGAATTTGTCGAGACCGCGGCGGCGAACCAGATCTCGTTCTCGATCCCGGAGGGCACCTTTGTCGGCTTCCTCGGCCCGAACGGCGCCGGCAAGACGACGACGCTGAAGATGTTGTCGGGCCTGATCTACCCGACCAGCGGGTCCGCGCGGGTCGCCGGCTTCGACCCGACCCGGCGCGAGAACGCCTACCGCCGCATCTTCGCGCTGGTGCTCGGCCAGAAGAACCAGCTCTGGTGGGATCTGCCGGCCAACGAGTCGTTCATGCTCCTGCGGCACATCTACGACCTGCCCGCCGCCCAGTT
Organism: Verrucomicrobiota bacterium; assembly: GCA_016871755.1. Taxonomy (GTDB): domain Bacteria; phylum Verrucomicrobiota; class Verrucomicrobiia; order Opitutales; family Opitutaceae; genus UBA6669. Next base: position 185,221 of record VHCJ01000001.1, read on the forward strand.
CCGTGAAACCCTCGACGAGTTGGTCGCACTCCTCGGCGTGAAGGAAAAGCTCAACGTGATGGTCCGCGAGCTCTCCCTCGGCGAGCGGATGAAGATGGAGCTGATCGCGGCCCTGCTGCACCGGCCGCGCGTGCTCTTCCTCGACGAGCCGACGATCGGCCTCGATGTGGTCTCGCAACGCGCCGTGCGCCAGTTCCTCCGCGACTACAACCGCCGCTACCGCGTGACCATCCTGCTCACGAGCCACTACATGGCCGACATCAAGGAGCTGTGTGAGCGGGTGATCGTGATCGACAAGGGTCGGAAGATCTACGACGGCGCGCTTGACCGCCTCGAAGCCGGCACAGGGAGCCGCATGAAGATCGTCCGCTTCATCCCGAGTGACCTCGCGGCCTTCCCGGAGACCTGGAAGTCGGCCCACGGCGAAACCGCCCGCGATCCCGCCGACGGCCGGTTCACCGTCCGCGTGCCCGTCACGAACGTCGTCGCGGTCTCCCAGGAGATTCTCACCACCGGCACCGTGGCCGACATCACGATCGAGGACGTCCCGCTCGAGGACGTGATCGCCGAGTTGTTCAGCACCGCCCGCTGAGCGCAGGCCAGAGCGGACCGCCCCCGGATTCCGAGTCCGGGGTGGATTTCCGGGGGGTTGAGGAGTGGTCCGTCAAGCCGGGCCATCCGCACTGCATCCGTCGGACCTCGATCGACCGAAGGGCAGACATGGGGCCGTCCCTCGACGCCCCCCCGCGCACGCTGTCAGCTTTTCAGCGTGAAAACGACATACCCTCTCCGGGAGCTGCAGCGAGCGGCCGCCTCGGCGGTCCACGGGGCGGAGTCCGGGGCACTGGTCACGGTGACCCGCCGCGAGAAGCCGGTGGCGCATCTCATTTCGGACCAACGGCTGGGAGCCTTGCTGGAGACCCTCGAACTCGCCGGCAACCCCGACTTCGGGGCGGCACTCGCGTCGCTGAAAGCCGGAAAGATCAAATTCCGCGCCGCCTCCTCTCGGTGAGAAAACGGCCCGCCGTCGTGGCGGAGTCGGTCTGGCAGTACGTTGCGGCAATCGCTCCCGAACCCAGGCGACGCTGCAAGGCCGCCTTGCTCGCGCTGCCCTCCGGCGACACCCCGCGGTTGGAGGGCGACTACGCCGGGGATTTCCCGGCTCCGCGTCGGATCGCTCCGTTTCATCTACCGGGAGCATCAAGGTCGGATCGAGGTCTTCTACGTCGAGCAACGAAGGCTGGTCTACGAGCTGCCGGCCGCCCATCTCGGGCGGCTCTTCGACGGACGCTGACTCTCGCGCCGCCGGAAGGCAGGAGGTCCGGCCACGGCGGCGGGTCGCCAGTGAGTTGCATAGGGCACTGCGGAGGGGCACCTCACAGGCTTAAAAAGTAATGAGAATGAAATGAGACAATCTGTTTGTAACCATAAATGGCATTCGTTATCTCTTTCGACAGAGATTCATCTGAAACACGGGCACCGATCGCACCCTGACTCCCCTTGGCTACGCATGGTTGGCGCGCGAGTATGGGCTGAACCCGATTCCCCACTTTGTCGAATCGTTCGCGGCCGTCCCAGGTACCGCCCGGGATTTTCCAACGTGCCCTGCGCTACCTCTATGCCAAGGAGACTCGCACGTCGTACGCGATCGAGCGCGAGACGCCCACCCATCAGCGTGCCGAGCGCTTCATGGCTCTCCTGCATCGAGCCGGAGCAGACGAGTTCCTCACCCCGGAAGGTTTGCTGAATCTTCAGCGCACCATCGTCGATCCTCGCTTCGCCGCCCAGGGCTGGCGCACCCTTCAGAACTACGTCGGCCAATCGCTCGCACCCGGAGTGGAGGAAGTTCACCTCGTTCCACCCAAACCTGCTGACATTGGTTCGCTCATGGCCGCTTGGCTGAATGTCGGGGGCACCTTGTGCAAGACAGACGATGTGCCTCCCGTCGCCGCTGCGGCATGGGTCGCCTGGGCCTTCGTCTTCCTGCATCCCTTCGAGGATGGTAACGGACGCATCCATCGTTTCCTCATCCACCATGTGCTGGCTGCACGCCGCTTCGGTCCGCCCGGCGTGCTTCTTCCGATTTCAGCAGTGCTTCTGAACCGTCCAGCCGACTACGACGCTTCCTTCGAACTTTTCTCCGTCCCGCTCAAGGCCCGCTCCGACTACGAACTCGACGGCGACCTGCGCATGACCCTCACCAACGACACCATCGAGCACTTCCGCCACATGGACCTCACGGCCGTGGCCGTCGCCCTGCATGGATTCCTCGCGGAAACCATCGAACGCGAAGTTCCTTCGGAATTACGCTTTCTCCATGCGTACGACGCCGCCCGCTCGGCCATGCGCGAGATCATCGATCTCCCCGAGACCACGGCCAATCTTTTGGTGCGCCTCTGCCTGCAAAACCAAGGCCACCTGTCCAAGGCCAAGCGCGGGCACAGAGCGTTCGAGAAACTCACGGACGAGGAGATCAATCGTCTCGAAGCCGCGGTGGCCGCAGCGTACGCCGGCACCGACGCAGTACCGTCCGAACACGCCTAAACGGCGGCAGCACCGCCGCCGGGAGGCAGGAGCTCCGGCCACGGCGGCGGGGCGCCGGTGAGTTCCAGCACGCGCTGCCGAAGGGTGGCCTCGCACTGCCGCACGGCTGCCGTGAGGGCGGCCGGCTCCAGCGCCGCACTGACCCGGATCCCCGCCAGCTCCGCCGGCTCAAGGAGTTCCTCCGCGAGGCGACCGCCACCGCGTTCTCGTCGTGCTGGCGGTAAGCGCTTACGCTTCGCAATTCCCCGGCTATTTTTTCCGTATTACTATAGCAATGAAATTGCCTTGACGGAGCGGGAAGAATGTCTTTCGGTGGCAAAATGGAGCCTGCTGAAACGTTCGTGATCCCAGCAATTGCTTTCGCCTTGGCAGTCTGCGTTTGGCTGGCGAACCGGTTCCGACGAGCGAATCAGAGCGCGGCGATTGGGTTCTTGTTTCTCGCGATCTGGACCGGGCTTCAACAGCTCAGCGTCGCGAGCGAGCATAGCCTACGGCTCTATCGTCTAACTGTCTGGGTTGGGACGTTTGGCCCTGCAGTCATCTGGTTCCTGCGGTTAGCGCTGGAAGACTTGACCTGGAGAGCAATCCTCAAGCGCTCGAGTCCGTTGCTTACCTTACTTGGGCTAATCTCGATCCTCCCTTGGCTCGAGTGGTTTGTACCCTCACGATCAACAAGATACGATCGAATCTACGGCGAGGGTTTTCTTGTTTATGCGGCTGTGATGCTCGCCGTTTATGTGACGCTCTGCTGGAAGGGCATACGGTTCGCGCGCAGGGCACCCAAGCGGCGTCGAGCTGAGTTCGTTTACGCGTCTATGGGCGGCTCGGCCCTAGGCGTGATGGTGGTCGGAAAGATGCTCCTCTCCGGTCTTCTGGGAAAAGCTCCATCAGCAAGTCTCTCGCTCATCCTAGCCGGGCTGTTCGCAGCGAGCACGATGGTTGGCCTGGGCACGCAACGGCTCTTTGGCGCCGAACACGTGTCTCAACTCGCCGCGAAGGCCACCTGCATGGCCGCCGCGGTGGGCGCCGCCAGCGCAGCCCTCCATTCGCTACTCGCTGAGATCTTACCGACCTGGCTGCTGTTTGGGGCACTTGGCATTGGTGCTGTCGGAGTGTACGCCCTGCTTGAGCCATGGCTCGAGCGTCTGATTTTCCGTCGGCCCGCCGTCGAGGTCGCGCGGCATGCCCTTCACCGCGTCGCACGGACCTGCCTCGCCGAGGCCCAGCTCGTCACCGAGGCGTCCGAGGTGCTGGGCGATTGGGCCGACTCCTCCTTCCATCTCATCACCCCCACCCCCGAACCTCCCAGCCACGCCCTCATCCATCTGCTGCCCGAGGACCCCATCATCGGGGATCTCCAGGCCGTCCGCTGGGTCACCCCGGAACGTCTCCAACGCGAACCTCCCACCGCCGCCCGCGAGCGGCTCTCCGCCTTCCTCGACCGCAACCTTCTCTCCGCCGCCGTCATCAGCGAGGGCTCCGATCCTCCCGTCATCCTCGCCCCCCAGCGCCGACCCTCCCTCCGCCCGGTCACCTACCCCGAAATCTGCACGCTCCTCGAGTTCTCCGCCATCCTCCAACTCGCCCTCGCCCGCGTCCGCCTCGTCGAAACCGCCATGCACGCCGCCCGACTCTCCGTCGTCGGCATCGTCGGCGCCACCCTCGCCCACGAAATCCGCAACCCGCTCCACGCACTCCGCACGTTCGCGGAAATGCTGCCGGCCCACTACGACCAGCCCGACTTCCGGCACCGGTTCTCCCACCTCATCGGCAACGAGGTCTCCCGCATCGATCATCTGGTCTCCCAACTCGCCCAGATGGCCTCCCCGCGCCGGCCTTCCCTCTCCCCCACCCTCTTCAACGGGGTCGTCGAAACCAGCCTCGATCTGGTCCGCCTGTCCCTCGAGCGCAAGGGCATCACCGTCGAGTCCCGGCTTCAACCGCTGCCATCACCTTTCCCCACCGACGCCGGCCTCGTCCGCCAGGTCATCCTCAATCTCTGCCTCAACGCGGGTCACGCCCTCGCCGAACATCCGGGGCCGCGCTGGATCCGCGTCTCCACCGCCGCCGTCAACGACGGCATCCGCCTCACCGTCAGCGACAATGGCCCCGGGCTCCCGTCCGCCATCCAAGCCCGTCTGTTCCAGCGCTTCGTCTCTTTGTCCGACCGCGGTCTCGGTCTCGGTCTCGGACTCACCATCAGCCGCGAGGCCATGCTCAGCCTCGGCGGCTCCCTGCAGTACGACGCCGCCAGCTCCGCCGCCTCCGGGGGTACCGTCTTCCACGCCTACTTTCCTCTCCCCACCGAGGCCGACCCAGACTCCGCACGCGTCACGTCGCCCGGGCTCGCGCTTTCCTCCGTCGATTCCGCGCGCACGGTTCCAGCCCAAATCCCCGCCCCAGTGGGCGCTGAGATGCCCGCTCCGTTCGGCGCCCAAGTCGGTGCCTAGGTCTTCCTAGGCTTCGGGGTCTGGGTCAGCTCCGCCCTCCCCCGGCCGAGCCTCCCGTCCTCCGTCCCGCTTGGCCGCCGCCTTCGTCGGCTCCGACCTCCGCTGCCGCCGCTTCACCCCGGTCCGCCCGCGAGGTTCCGGTTGCCGCAGGTACCCGACGACCGCCAGAAAGACGCGTTTCTCCAGCGGACCCGGCCGCGTCTCCCCCGCAAACCCAGCCGCGTCCACCATGCCCTCCACCATCGCCAAGACGTCCCGCGCGGTCGTGCGCGAGGGCTTCCGCTCCACTTCGTCGGCGTGATCCCGCAACACTTGCCGGATCAGGTCCAGAATCCGGCGCTCCAACGCCCGCAGGGTTTCATCCTCCGGCAGCGTCGCCTCGACGGAGTCCAGCAACCGCGCCAGCCTGGGATGCGTCAGCTGCTGCTCCACCCCGACCCGCACGAGCAGTCGCACTCTCTCCTCCAAGGGTCGCCCCGCCGTGCCCGCCACGAGCCCCTCCAAGCCTTCGACCACGCCTCTCTCCTCCCGACGAATCAGCTCGGCAAAGATCGCCTCCTTCCCCGGGAAATACTGGTAGAGCGAACCCACGCCCACCCCCGCCAGCTCCGCAATCGCATTCGTGTTCGCCGCCTCCAAGCCACGCTCCTCCAAAATGCGAGCCGCCGCCCCAAGGATCGCCGCACACGTCTCCTTCGACCGGTTCTGAACCGGTCGTTTGCGGGGATTTACCACGATGGGCACGGGAGCGGGGAAATGCGAGTTGAGGATGCGAGCAATTACTCGTATTATCGGGGGAACGAAAAACCCGTCAACCCGAATCCCCCCATGAACAGCCTCGAGACTCCCCGCATCGCCTCCGTGCTCTCCGACCTCCATGTCCGCGCCTCCCGCGACTGGCGGGTCCTCCCCCGCGCCCTACCCGCCGTCATCGGCGGCGCTCTTCGCGGGCGCACCGCCATGGAGTCCGCCAAGCCTCACTTGAAGGACGCCTTCATCCCCGTCGATCCAGCCCAGGGACGCGCCCTCTACCAGTTTGCCCGCGCCCGCCGCGCCCGGCACATCGTCGAGTTCGGCGCCTAGTTCGGCATTTCCACCATCTACCTCGCCGCCGCCGTCCGCGACAACGGCGGCGGGCGCATCGTCACCACCGAAATCGAGCCCGGCAAGATCGAACGCGCCCGCGAACACTGGCGGCGCGCCGGCGTCGATCCGGAAATCCAGCTGCTCGAGGGCGACGCCCTGCAAACCCTGCGGCTCGTGAGCCAGCCCATTGACCTGCTCTTCCTCGACGGGTGGAAGGACGCGTGCCTGCCGGTCCTCCAGTTGCTCGAACCCCACCTCGCCCCGGGCGCCTGCATCTTCTGCGACGACGTCAAGGCCTTCCGCAAGACGCTCCAACCTTACGTCGACTACGTCCGCAGCCGCCCGCTCAATTATGTCTCCCTGCAACTGCCCTTGGGCGATGGCTTGGAGTTCTCGGTGGTCGTCTAGCACGGCACGCGGCTTTCCGGGCCCGCCCACGCCGCGCGGGTCGGTTCACCAGCAACCTCACCGCCCCCCCCGCCCTTGCCTCCCGTCCTCCGTCCCGCTTGGCTGCCGCTGTCGGGATGGGTCCATCGCTCCGACTTCCCGCACTCCGACTTCCCGCACTTCGACCGACGGCGCCTCGCCCCACGAGGCTTCGTCGTCCACCGCTTCCTTCGTCGCCCGCTCCGATTCCGTTCCGTCCCACCTTCGGCCGGCCGCCGCCCGTCCGTCGGACGCCTCGCATGCACCTCGCCGCCGCCCACGTCTTTCCGGTGAAATCCCTCCTGGGTTTCTCCGCCGCGTCCATCCCGGTCGACCACCGGGGGCTGGCCGGGGACCGCCGCTTCCTCGTCGTCTCCGCATCCTCCGGGGAATTCCTGACGCAACGTTCGTTCCCCGCCATGACGCAGCTGACGGGCCGCTTCACGCTCCGGGGTTCCCTCTCGCTGCACCACGTCTCCGGTTCCTCCTGCGAGGTCCCGCTCCCTCCCGGCTCCGCTCCGACCCGCCGGGTCCGAGTCTGGCGCGACGAGGTGATCGGCGCCGACTGCGGCGACCCGGCCGCCGCTTTCCTCTCCGCCCATCTCCACGCCGAGGTGCGTCTCGTGCACGCGGGCCGGGACTACCAGCGTCCGTTCGCCGGCAGCGGCGACCAGCCCTCCGCTCCCGATACGCTGGGCTTCGCCGACGCCGCCCCCATCCTCCTCGCCAGCGAGGCCTCGCTCGACGCCCTCAACGAGCGTCTCACGCCACGCGGCCTCAGCCCGGTCACGATGGATCGGTTCCGACCCAACCTCATCCTGCGCGACTGCCCCGCCTTCGCCGAGGACTCCCTCCACCGCTTCCGCATCGGCGGGGTCTCCTTCCGCTCCATCGGTCCCTGCGCCCGCTGCGTCGTCATCACCACCGATCAGGCCACCGGCGAACGCACCCCCGAAATCCTCTCCACCCTTGCGGAATTCCGACGGGACCCCCACACGCCGAGCCACGTCAACTTCGGGATCCATGCCGTCGCCACCTCCGGCCCCGGAATCTGCTCCGTCGGCGACGCCGTCGTTCGCCTCGACTGATCCGGCGGCGCGCGCCGTGAGCGTCGCGATCAGCCTGCCGCCGTCGGCGGCGTGGTCATTCGGCTCGACTGATCCGGCCGGGGTGCCGCGGAAACCGGTTCGGCCACCGTCGCATCCCGCAGCGCGCCTCACTCACTGCCGCCGAACCACGCGCTCCCGGGTAAATTCAATCCGCGCCGGCACCCGGTCCCGCGGGGTCAACGCCAGCTCCGTCGTCACCGAGGTCTGCTGCACCGTCTCCGCCACGAAACGCACGCGGATCGTCGTCCCCTGCCGGGCAAAGCCTTGCGGGGTGACCTCCACATCGACGCGACGCGGGGCGCGGCCGACCGGCACGCCGTCCACCACCACCATCGCGCCCGCCGGCTCCGTTTCCACCCACACCCAGGCCCAACCTTCCGGGGGGCGGTCCGGCAGCGGCACCTCCGGGCTCACCGTCACCCCGGGCTGCGTCGTCGCGGGCGGCGCCTCCACGCGAGGCACGGTCGTCACCGCGGGTGCCGCACGCTCTCCCGGCGCCGCAACCGTGTCGGGAGCCATCGGTCGCTCCACCGTCGGCGGCGGCGACGCCGCCGCCCCGCGCGGCCGCGGGCTCACCGTCGCACAACCGCCCAAGGCGAGAGTCAGCACCAGCACGCCCACGCACCCAGCCACCGCCGCCATCCCCCGACGGGTGAGGCTACTCCCGACGTTGCCGGCCACGCAGCGAAGGCGGCGACCACCCGCGGCTTCGTCGGCCTTGCCGCTGCGGGCGCACCCGCTCCCGGCCCTGCCAGCAGGGCGGGCGCCGGATCCCGGGATCACCGCACGCGGGGGCCAGAGCAATGCCACGACGCGAGTCCGCCGGATTCACGCCGAGGCGTCAAGGAACCACCCATCAGACGTCGCTTTCTCCTTGGCGCAGGTCTGCGGAAGGCAAGGATAGCATTCACCCCACCGCCATGCTCATCGAAGACCGCGGCCTGATTTCCGACTCCCGCCTCCGCCCCGAAGGTCAGCGCGCCTCCGCCTTCGTCGGCCTCGCCCGCACCCGCAACGGCGCCCTGTTCTGCACGTTCCAGAACGGTCCGAAGAAACACGCCCCCACCTCCACCGTCCGGATCTGCCGCTCCCGCGACGGCGGCACCACGTGGTCCGAACTTCCGTTCGTCCTTCCCACCTCCTTCGCCGGGATCCCAGGCTCCCTTGGCTGCGGCGAAATCGTCGAGGTCTCCCCCGGTCGCCTGCTGCTCATCGCGACGTGGATGGACCGAAGCGAGCCCGACCGCCCGCTCTTCGACCCGGTGTCGTCCGGCATCCTCCACTGCCGCCAACTCGCCGCGTGGTCTGAAAACGAGGGAGAATCCTGGAGCGCCTGGCGCGAGCTGCCCACCCCGGGGCTGGGCGGCTGCACCGGCACGGGACCGATCCTGCAATGGCCCGACGGCACCCTCGCGTATCCGTTGGAGAGCTACAAGAACTGGGACGACCCGCGGGTCGTGCACCACGCCGCCCGGGTCATGGTCTCCCGCGATCGCGGACTCACTTTTTCCGAACCGCTCCTGCTCGCCCAGCATCCGGAACACCGGCTGTACTACTGGGACCAGCGGCTCTGCACCGGCTCCCGTCCGGGGGAGTGGATCGGTCTGTTCTGGACCCACGATCTCGCGGCCCAGCGGGACCTGCCCGTCCACCGCGCCTCGGGTTCGTTCAGCGACGCCGGCTGGCACACCGAAACCGTCACCGCGACCTCCCTGCCCGGGCAGATCGCCGCGCCGCTGCTGCTCGCCGACGGACAGTTGCTCGCCTTCGTCGTCGACCGCGAACACCCGGGCCGCCTGACCCTTTGGCGCTCCCCGGACCGGGGCCAGTCGTGGTCCGACAAGCTCGTGGTCTACGTGCACGACGAGCGCGCCAGCCTGAGCCAGGGACGCGAGAACATCGACTTCGGCCAGTACTGGGACGACATGAACAAATGGAGCTTCGGCCACCCCGCGATCCGCGATCTAGGCGACGGCCGCGTCCTCCTCGCCCATTACGCCGGGCCTCCCAACGAGATGGGCGTGCACTGGATCCGCGTCGACGTCCGGACCTGAGTACCGCCGGTCAAACCGGCCCCACGGCGCGACCATGGTCGCGCAAACCATTGACCGCAGCTGGGATTCCGGTGAACCCAGCCCTCGATCCGGGGTCTGACCGAGCAAACTTTCCCTCGCGCCGCCCGGAACGCCGCATCACCTTTACCGCCAACCTTCGTTTTCCCATGCCCAACGGTCCCGCTTGGTCGCAGAAGCTCCGCGATGAAATCAGCCTCGCCGTCATCGGCCAGGAGGCAGTCGTCGAGCGCCTGCTCGTCGCGCTCCTCGCCAACGGCCACGTCCTGCTCGAGGGCATGCCCGGGCTCGCCAAGACGCTGCTCGTCAAATCCCTCGGCTCCGCCTTGGGGGTGCAGTTCGAGCGCATCCAGTTCACGCCGGACCTGCTGCCCAGCGACGTCGTGGGCACGATGATCTTCTCGCCGAAGGACGGTACGTTCACCGCCCACCGGGGGCCGATCTTCGCGAACCTGGTGCTCGCCGACGAAATCAACCGCGCGCCCGCCAAGGTGCAGAGCGCCCTGCTCGAGGGCATGCAGGAGCGGCAGGTCACGATCGGCGGCCAGACCCACCCGCTGCCGTCACCGTTCCTCGTCATGGCGACGCAAAACCCAGTCGAGCAGGAGGGCACCTACCCGCTGCCGGAGGCCCAGACGGATCGTTTCCTCTTCAAGCTGCTCGTCGAATACCCGTCCGCCCAGGAGGAGGCGTTGATGCTGTCCCGCTGGGGCCAGGTCACCCGCGCCCCGTCCGTCAAGGCCGTCTCCAGCGGCCCGGAACTCATCGCCCTGCGCAGCGAGGTCGACGCCGTCCACCTCGCCCCGGCGATCGAGGGCTACATCCTCTCGCTGGTGCGGGGCACGCGGGCGCTCACCGTGCCCGATGACAAGGACTACCGGATGCTCACGTTCGGAGCCTCGCCGCGTGCCTCGCTCGCCCTCTACACCGCCAGCCGCGCGCTCGCGTGGCTGCGCGGCGCGGATTTCGTCACGCCGGCCCTCGTGCAGGAAATCGCCCCGGACGTCCTCCGCCACCGCATCGCCCTGACCTACGAGGCCGAGGCGGCGGGGCAGACGCCCGACCGCATCATTGGCCAGGTGATCGATACGACCGCCATCCCGCCGCTCTGAGCGGCCGCCGTTCCCGTCCGGTTCCGACCCCGTGTCCGCCGCGCCTTCCTCCGCCCTGCCGACGTCGTCGTCCGCGCTCGCCCTGCTGCGGCAGCTCGAGTGGCGGGTGCGTCATGCGGTCGAGAACGTGCTCAGCGGCGAATACCGCTCCGCGCTCCGCGGCCGGGGCATAGAGTTCGATCAAGTTGTCCGCTATGAATTCGGGGACGACGTGCGCGACATCGACTGGAACGTGACGGCGCGGCTCGGCGAACCGTACCGCAAGAAGTTCGTCGAGGAGCGCGAGGTCACGGTCTTCCTCATCTTCGAGGACACGCCGAGCCTGCAGTTTGGCTCCGGCGAGGTTTCGAAGCGGGAGGCACTGCTCGAACTCGCCGGCCTGCTCATGGTGCTCGGCGCGCTGAACCGCGACCGCGTCGGCTGCCTCGTCGCCGCGCCCGCCGGCCACACGTTCCGCCCGCCCGTCCGCGGCCGCGGCGCGATCCTGCACGCGGCGGCCGACCTCCTCGGGACGCCGCCTCCGGCGCTGGACCGCGCGACCGCGGGGCGTCCGACCATCCCGTGGCGGCTGATTTCGCGGGCGGCGCCGAAGCATTCGGTGCTGATCTGGCTCGGGGATTTCGCGCCAGCCGAGCCACCGGAGGGCTGGGCCGTGTTCCAGCGCCGCTACCAGACGATCGGCTTCCGCGTCGATGACCCGTGGGAGCGCGAACTGCCCGCCGACGGCCTGCGCGTCGCCTACGACCCGACCCGCGGGCGGTTGGTGACGCTCGAGGGCTCGGGCGCCGAACGCGCGGCGCACGCCACGTGGCGCGCCGAGCGGGAGGCCGCGTGGGCCCGCCTGTTCCCCGACCCGCAGAGCCGGCTCGCGGTGTCGACCACCGACAACCGCCTCGATGCGCTGGTGCGCTTCTTCCACGCGCGACTCCGCGCCAGCCGCTGAGACGACCGCCCCGCCGCCGTGTCCGACCTCGTCTTCAAGGATCCTCTCTGGCTGCTGGCGCTCCTCGCGCTGCCGCTGCTGATCTGGCTCCGCGGGCGCCGCGCCGTGCCGGTCCTGATCGTCCCCTTCGCCGCCGCGTGGCACCGCCCGAGCCTGATCCGCGCCTCCCGCGTGCCCGTTTCCCTCGCGATCGTCGGACTTGTCCTGCTGATCGTCGGCCTCGCGCGACCCCAGCGCGTGGAGAGCCGTCAGGAGGTCCGCGCCGAAGGCTACGACCTGATGCTCGCGATCGATCTCTCCGGCTCGATGCAGGCGGAGGATTTCGAACGCGACGGGGAGCGGATCAATCGCCTGCAGACGATCAAGCCGGTGATCCAGGCGTTCATCAACGATCGTCCCAGTGACCGCATCGGCATCGTGGTGTTCTCGGGCCGCGCCTACACACTGGCTCCGCTGACGTTCGACCACGGGTGGCTGGGACGGCAAGTCGAGCGGCTCAAGATCGGCCTGATCGAGGACGGCACCGCCATCGGCGACGGTCTGGGCGTCTCCCTCGCGCGGCTGGATCAGCCGACCCGCGCGGCCGAGGGCGGGCGGCGGCTCGGCGCGTTCGTGGTGCTGCTCACCGACGGAGCGAACAACCGCGGCACGCTCACCCCGGCGCAGGCAACCGAGATCGCCCGCGCCCGCAGCATCCCGGTCTACACGATCGGCGCGGGCCGCGATGGCTTCGTGCCGTTCCCGGTCTTCGATGACCGCGGCAACAAGATCGGCTACCAGCGCCGTCCCTCCGACCTCGACGAGTCCGCGCTGCGCCAGATCGCCGCCGACACGGGCGGACAGTACTTCCGCGCCGACGACGTGCGGACCGTGGAGCTCGCCTTCGCCGCGATTGATCGCGCCAAGAAGATCGAATTTCAGGCGAAGAGTCACCTGCTCACCACCGAGCTCTTCGCCTGGTTGGTGCTGCCCGGCGGCACGCTGCTGCTCCTCGGCGCCGCCCTCACGCTGCCGCGCCGGCCCGGCCCGGCCGGGGTCGCGGCCGCCATCGGCGGTGCGGCGGCCGGCACCCCGTCGGTCCGCGGCGCGGACGCCGCGGCGCCGGGGGCGCGCGAGGCTTCGCGCTCCAGCGACGCGCGCGGCGGCAGCCCAGCCGGCGGTCCGGCGAGCCGCGTCGCCCCCGCGTCCAAAGGCGCGGCAGCGACGGCGACGCCGCTCGTCACCGCCGCCTCCCTCTCGCGACCCAGCACCGCCGGCAACGTCACGCCCGGATCCCTCCGATGACCTTCGCGGCGCCGCTTTTCCTGCTCACGACGGTGCTCCCGCTCATCCTGCTGGGCTATGAGTGGGCGCGCCTGCGGCGCGACCGCGGCGCGGCACCCGCCCGGATCCTCGGGGGCTCGGCCGCCCACGGCATCGTACGGCTCTGCCGGACCCCGCCACCGGCCTCGCCGCGCCGGGTGCTGGTCTGCCTCGGCCTGATCCTCGTCGGCGTCGCCGCCGCCCGGCCGCAATGGGGCCGCATCGAGGAACCGGTCTTCGACCAGTCGCGCGAAATCCTCATCGCCGTCGACCTCTCCCGCTCGATGCTTGCCCCGGACGTCAAGCCGACGCGCCTCGAGCGCGCCAAGCTGCTGATCCAATCGCTGCTCGAGCGGCTCGCCGGCGAGCGGGTCGGGCTGCTGGTCTTCTCCGGCACCGCCTTCCTGCAGAGTCCGCTCAGCTCCGACTACGAGATCCTGCGCGAATTCCTGCCGGAACTGCAGCCGAACTTTCTCCCCGCCGGCGGCACGAACTACGAGGCCCTCCTCACCGCCGCGCTCGAGGCGTTCAGCCGCGACGGCGGCGCCGACCGCTACCTCATCATCCTGAGCGATGGCGAGGCCGCCGACGACGCGTGGCGCCCTCTGGCGGAGCAGCTCAAGTCCCGCGGCATCCGCGTGCTCGCGCTGGGCATCGGCACGCGTGACGGCGCGATGATCCCCGAGGGCGACGGCAGCCTCGTCAAGGACGACCGCGGCGCCGTGGTGCTCTCCCGGCTCGAGCCCGCCACGCTGCAATCCCTCGCCGCGACGACCGATGGGCGCTACGCCGACGCTTCCGGCTGGGTCGATCTCGCCGAATTGCTCCGCCAAACCGTCGAGGCCGGGCGACGGGGCGAGTTCAAGGAGGTGAACCGCGTGCGGCTCGCCGAGCGTTTCCAGTTCTTCCTCGCGCCCGCAGTGCTGCTGCTGCTCACCGGTCTCTGGCGCGAATTCCCCGTGCGGCCCACCCCGCGCCCTGTCACCCTCAAGTCCGCGTCGTCGTGAAGCCCGTCGTCCTCGTCCCCGCCCTCCTCCTGCTCGCCGGTGCCGGCGCCTCCGCGCAAACCGCCGCGACGCCCCCGGCGAGCCTCCGCGGCGCGCCGCCCGCCGCCGTCGGTCCGTTCGCGGGTCCGCCCGCCGGCACCGCGGCCAGGCCCGGTAACGGGTTCCCCGTCGTCGGTCCCGCCGCGTCCGGCTCCGGCGCTGGCACACGCGGAGCCGGCGGGGTCGGAGGCGCGGGAGGGGCCGGAGGCGATGCCACGAGCGAGGCGCTCGTGCAAACCGTCGCGGACATTTCCGGCAAGGCCGCCCCCGGAGCCCGCGACTTCCGGCGGCTCACCGAGGCCACGCTCGACTTCGCCCGGCGCAAGGCCATGGGCGGCGAGGGTTTCAGCCCCGGGGTGATCACGTCGGCCCTCGACGCGGTCGACGCCGGCGAAGCGCTCGACCGGAACGCCGCTGACTGGCCGACGCTGCGCAAGGAACTGGAGGCCTACCTCGACGGTTCACCGGAGCAGCCACCGCCGCCGCCGGAGCAGCAACAGGACCAGCAAAAGGACCAGAACCAGCAGCCGTCTGATCCGTCGCAGCAGAACGAGCAGCCGGAGCAGCGGCCGCAAAACCAGAATGCGGAGCCGAAGCCCGGCGAGTCGCCGCCGGAGAACCGTTCGTCGGCGAATGACGCCAATTCGAAGGGGCAGCCGCCGAACGATGCGTCTTCGACTCCGAACGAGCCACCCCCGAACGCGCAGAACCGCGAATCCGCGTTCGGCAACATGCAACGTCCGCCGTCGCCCCCGCCCACCCCGCCGCCGGATCAGGGCGCAAGCGCGGGCGACGCCGACCGGCAGCCGGTCGGCGGGCAACCGCCGCGCCCGAGCAGCGCGGAGGGGAAGCCGGAGCTGGCCATGCCGCTGCAAAAACTGGACCAGGTGAAACAAGCCGACTCTCCCGCCAAGCTCTTCCGCGTGCTGGAGGGAAAGCCGACCGGACCGGCAACCGGACCGAAGGGCCAGACGTGGTGACCATGCACGCCCGCATCCTTCCCCGCCTCCGGAGCGCGGTCCTCGCCGCCGTGCTCGTCGCGCTCGGCTCCCTCACCAGCGTTCTTGCCCAGACGGCGCGCTGGCAACCGGACCGCGGCGCGCTCGGCCTCGGTCAGGCCTCCGAAATCCAACTCGTCTTCGAGAACTGCTCCCCAAGCGGCACGCCCTCCGTGCCCGGCGTCGCCGGCCTCACCCTCGAGCTCGCCGGCCAGTCGCAGAGCACCGAGATCATCAACTTCAGCGTCACGCGTCGCGTCCTCCTCACCTTCGTCGCCCGGGCCTCGCAGCGCGGCACGCTGGAGATCCCGTCCTTCGACGTCACGACCGACAAGGGCCGCGTCCGCGTGCCGGCCGCGAGCTTCACCGTCGGCGACGCCACGCTCGGGAATTCCGGGGCGACGCTCGACTCCGTTATCCAAGCCCGGCTCAACCCGCCCGCCGAGCCGGTCTGGGTCGGCGAGGTGTTCCCGCTCACGTACTCGCTGTCCATCGTGCGGCGCTTCAGCGCCCAGCTCGCCAGCAATGTCGAGTGGCCCTCCGCGCCGCTCGCCGCCGAGGACTGGTCCAAGCCGGAGATGGGCGAACTCACCTCCGGCGGCGAGACCCGCAACGTCGCCACGTACCGCACCCGCGCCCTCGCCCGCACGCCGGGCAACGTCGCCCTCCGCCCCGCCCAGCAATTGGTCAATGTCCAGACCGGCACCTCCGCCTTCGGACTGTTTTCGCGACCCACGATGGAGCAGTTCGCCATTACCACCCCGGCGGCGGATCTGACCGTGAAGCCGCTGCCGAGCCCCGCCCCGGCCAGCTTCACCGGCGCGGTCGGGGACTTCACGCTGACCTCGAAGATCGTGCCGACCAACGCCGCGGTGGGCGAGCCGATCACCTGGACGCTTGAGCTCGCCGGCACCGGCAATTGGCCGGACCTCGGCGGACTCCCCGCCCGCGACGCCAGCCGCGACTTCCGCGTCGTGCAGCCGCAGGCGAAACGCACGACCAAGGAAGGCACGTTGTTCGAGGCGACGCTGACCGAGGACGTGGTCCTGATCCCGACGCAGCCCGGCACCTATCGTCTCGGGCCGGTGCGTTGGAGCTACTTTGATCCGAAGACGGGAGCCTACCTTGCGCTCACGACCGAGACGGTGACGGTGACGATTGCGCCGACCGTAGCCGCTGGCGCCGCCGGCTCCGGCGCGGCGGGTGCGTCCATGCGCGAAACCCCGGCGGTTGCCGGCACGACCGGTGGGCCCCGACCCGGCACCGCCCCGCTCCCGCGCGGCCTGCCCCGTGATCCGATCGCCGGCGAGGCCGCCGCGCCGCGTCCGCTTTCCTGGCTGACCGTCGGCGGACTCGCGGCGGCTTCCCTTGTGTTGCCGCTCGTCGGCTGGCTGGCCCTCGCGTGGGGCCGGGCCCGGGCGACGGATCCCCGGCAGGCCCGGCGCCTCGCCCGCGCCCAGCTCTTCGCCACCCTGCGGGCCCTGGCGGCCAACCCCGCCCCGGACGAGCAGCGCCGCCTGCTCACCGCGTGGCGCGAGCACGCCGCCCGCGCCCTCGGCGTGATCCGCCGCGTGCCCTCGGCCAGCGACCTCGCCCCGCCGGCCAAGGCCGCCTCGGCGAACGCGCAGGCCGGAGAAGCGGACGCCGAAACGTGGCGCGTCCTCTGGACGGACGCCGAGCGCACCCTCTTCGGCCCGGAGCGGGCTCACCTGCCCAACGACTGGATTGCCCGCGCGCAGAACGCCGCCGCCGGAGTGCCGCGGGCGCGGTTCCAGCTGCGCTCGCTCCTCCGGCGCCGGAACCTGCTGCCCTGGCTCAGCCTCCTCGCGCTCAGCGCCGTCACCGCCGCGCTTGCGCCAGACGTGCACGCCGCCGGTGCCGCGGCTGTCTCCCCGGCAGCCCATGCCACCGCTGCCGCCGGTGCAACCGATGCCGCCTACGCCGCGGGTACCGCGGGGTACTCCAACGCCACGGGTGCCGCTGGTACGGCCCGATCCGCTGCTGCCGCCCAATCCGTTAGCGCGGCTGGTGCGGCCGCACAGTATCGCGCGGGCCAATTTACCTCGGCCGAGCAGGCGTGGCGCGCGCGGATCGCGGCGGAACCCACCGACTGGATCGCCCGCCACAACCTCGCGCTCGCGCTTGGCCAGCAGGATCGCTGGAGCGAGGCCCTCGGCCACGCGACCGCCGCGTTCGTCCAGAACCCCTCCGATCCCTCGGTCCGCTGGCACCTCGCCCTGTGCAGCGAACGCGCGGGCGTCACGCCGGCGGGCGTCAGCGGCGTGGTCGACGGCAGCCTCTGGGCGCGGGCAGCCGGCACCCTTTCCCCGGCGGAATGGCAGCGCGTCGGCATCATGGGGGCGTGGACGACCGCCTTGGCGCTCGGCCTCTTCCTCCTGCACGGCTACCGCCGCGTCCGCTGGCTCCGTCCGGCGGCGGCGGCGCTGAGCGTGCTTGGCCTGCTGGCTGCCGCCGCCGGTGTGGCCGGCGCGCTCCGCTACGCGGAACTTGGCGCGGCGGAGGCGGTGATCACCTGGCGCCCAACGACGCTTCGCTCGGTGCCGACGGAGGCCGCGACCACCCAAAAGGCCACGCCCCTCGCCGCCGGTTCGGTGGCGCGGGTGACAAAGCCCTTCCTCGGCTGGCGCCGCCTCGAATTCACCAACGGCCAAACCGGCTGGGTTCAGGCCTCCGACCTCATCCCCCTCTGGTCCGCCCCGCCGAAGCCCCCGGCCCCACCCGTCCGCCGCGAAGCGTCCGCTCCGCGCTGAAGTCTGCCCGATCGCGCACCGCAGACCCACCGGTGAGGGTCAGGCTTTGCACCTTGCCATCCCTCAGCCGACCTCGCTCACAGAAGCCCCGCGCCGCCGCCGAAGCACCGACCGCACGACAAAGGACAAAGCCTGACCCTCGGGAGCTCCTCACCGCGGGATCGCTCAAGAGCTCCGGATCGGCTCGGCTCCGCCAAGGCCTAGGCCGCCGCTCGGCGCCGTGCCTTGTCAGCGGGAGTTCGTTCTGTCAGCGCTCTCCGCATGTGGATGCGAATTCTCCGTGCGGGCCTCGGCGCGGCCCTGGCCGCCACGCTCGCTGCGGCGGAGCCCTACGACGTCGTGCTCGCGGGAGGCCGCGTCATGGATCCCGCCAGCGGTCTGGACGCAACTCGCGACGTGGGCCTGCGCGGCGGCCGGATCGCGGCGGTGTCCGCCACGCCACTCGCCGGTCGGGTGCGCGTCGAGGTCGGCGGGCTCGTGGTGGCGCCGGGGTTCATCGATCTGCATCAGCACGGGTTTCAGGCGGGAGACTTTGAGTTCAAGGTGCGGGACGGCGTCACGACGGCGTGCGAGCTGGAAATCGGCGTCTTCCCAGTCGACGCCTGGTACCAGCAGCTGGCCGGCCGCTCGCCGGTGAACTACGGCGTGGCGGTGAGTCACCCCGGCGCGCGACTGAAGACGTTCCGACCGCAGTTCAACGCGCCGCTCGACCTCCGCCTCGTGTCGTTCACGGCGGCGCTGGGCAAGGCGGGTGAGCGCGAACTCGCGGAGATGGAGCGACTGCTGCGCGCGGGGCTCGACGAGGGTGGGCTGGGGGTTGGGTTCGGCATCGTCTACACGCCCGCCGCCGACCGGGCCGAGGTGGAACGCATGTTCCGCGTCGCGGCGGAGCGCGGCGTCCCGGCTTTCGTCCACGTGCGCAGCAACGGGGTCGGCCCCATCGAGGAATGCCTCGCGGCGGCGGAGCGCGCGGCGTGCGCGCTGCACGTCGTGCACATCGGCAGTTCGGCCTCCCGTGCGACTGCGGAAGCGCTCGCGGCGATCGATGCGCGGCGGGCGCGGGGACTGGACGTGACGACCGAGGTGTACCCCTACACGGCGGGCTCGACGCGGCTCGACTCCGCGGTCTTCGATCCCGGCTGGCAGGAGCGGCTGGGCATCGCGTACGGGGACCTGCTCTGGCCGGCGACGGGTGAGCGGCTGACCGCGGAAAGCTTCGCGCGCTACCGCACGGCGGGGGGCTGGGTGGTGTCGTTCACGATGAAGGAGAGCGACGTCAGCCGCGCCCTCGTGCACCCGGGCGTCCTCATCGCGAGCGACGGCATCCCCTTCGAGAACGGCGTCGGTCATCCGCGGGGCGCGGGAACGTTCGCCCGCGTGCTCGGACACTACAGCCGTGAGCGCGGCGAACTGCCGCTGATGGAGGCGTTGCGCAAGATGACGCTTCTCCCGGCGGAGCGGCTCGCGCACGTGGCGGCGATGCGGCGCAAGGGGAGGATCGCCGAGGGGATGGACGCCGACCTCACGATCTTTGATCCCGCCACCGTGATCGACCGCGCGACCTACACGCAGCTCGCTCCATCGGCCGGCATCGTGCACGTGCTCGTGAACGGCGCGTTCGTGCTGCGGGACGGCGAACGCGTCGCGGGCGCGATGCCGGGTCAGCCGATCCGCCGGCCGTGACGCGCGAGCCGTACAGCGTTGCTCAGGCGAATGAGTCGACCTTGTAAGCGACCGGCACGCGGGAAGCCACCGGGCGGAGGCAAGCCGCCGGATTGCTTCCGTCTGATCAGTCCTCCGGGGTCACCAGCCGGAGCTTCGGGAAGTAGGTCCGGTACCTCGCCACATCGCGGGTCACCAGAGTGATGCCGGCATGTTCCGCGTGCGCGCCGATGTAGAAGTCGGGCAGCGGCGCGGTTCTTGCGCCACCGCCGCGCCGGTACGCGAGAAAAGCCCGGCTGGCCGCGAAGGCCGCCTCATAGGGCAGCGGTACCTTCTTGAAGAAGGGCGGCCGCAGCCAGTCATCCAGATCCTCCCGCCTGACGAAGCTGGAGGCCAGTTCGGCGTAGAGAATCGGGTTGATGATCACCGGGCCATCGGCCTGCGCCGCGCGGAACTGTCGCTCCGCCCACGGCCGCCACTTCGGATCGTGCGTCCCCAAATCGACCAAGACGTTCGTATCCAGCATCCAACTCATCAGTCCTATCCGCGGGTCAGCTTCATGAGCCGATCGGTGGTGACGCCCGGACGCAGCCGGGGGCGCTCGGCGAGCCAGGTCTCCACGGGACTCCGCTTCAGGCGCTTCGGCCTGAGCACCACCTGGTTGCCCTCGGTGACGAACTCCACCTGGGTCCCGGGTTTGAGTCCGAACCGGTGCCGGATTCGCTGGGGAATCGTGACCTGGCCTTTGCTCGTGATATTCACGCCAGCAGTATTACCAAGGGCAGTATTACTTCAAGAGAAACCGGGACGGAGGCGCGCGGGCGCCACGACGCCGAAGAGGAGCGTCAGGCCTCGCACCTTGCCATGCCTCGACCCATCTCGCTCCAGAGGCCCCGCGCCGCGGCCGAAGCACCGACCGGACGACAAAGGACAAAGCCCGGGGTTCACCCGATTTATCGGACAGTGATTCTGGGGTGAGTTGGTTCAGGTTGGATTCAACCGCGATTGGGCTGACGTAGCCACGGCTCGAGTAGAGCCGGATGCGGGTGTGGAAGCTCTCGATGTAGTCGAAGAACGCGTCGCGGGCGCGATGCCGGGTCAGCCGACCCGCCGGCCGTGACGGGCGAGCGGGCTCAGGCGCCTTGCTCGGAAGGCGGCGACTGCCAGCGCTCCTTCGGACCCTGCTTCTCCATCCACAGGCGCTCGGGCGGGATGCGGGCGTAGCCATATTTCGCGTAAAGACCATCGGCATTACGCGTCGCCAGGCACCAGCGGCGCACCGTCTGAAGGTCCGGGTGCCGCTCAAGCGCATCAAGCAGGCGGCGGGAAATGCCCTGACCGCGGAAGCGTTCCTCGACGAACACGTCGCACAGCCATGCGAAGGTGGCACGGTCCGTGACGACCCGCGCAAGCCCGATCGTCGCCCCGGTCTGGTCATCGATGGCGAGCGCCGTGATGCTGTTGCGCAGCGCCTCCGCCACGACCTCGCGCCGGATGCCCGGCGACCAGTAGGTGCCCGCGAGGATCCGATGGATCTGGTCGAGATCGGCGCGGGCGGGATCGAGGGAGATGGTCACGGACATGGGCGATCGGACTCGCTCAGCGCCGCAGACACGCGCGTGCGCTGCCAAGATCGCAGTTCTCACCGGCGGGATGGCACCGCGCCCCGGGCCTGGGCCCGGACCCGGGCCCGGGCCCGGGGCGAGCGAAGAGGAGCGTCAGGCCTCGCACCTTGCCATTCCTCGACCGACCTCGCTCCCCCAAGAGCCGGTGCCGCGTACGAAGCACCCACCCGGCGGCACGGTGCAACGCTGAAACTCGGGATCTGAATCCGATCCTCCGGAGCCCCTCCACGCTCGACTTGACCCCGCGTCCACTGAGTAATTACTGTAATTACATGAAAACCCAGACACTCAAGATTGTGCGGATCGGCAATTCACGGGGCGTCCGCCTGCCGGCCGCTTGGATTTCCCACTATCGCCTCGGAGAACGTGTCATCGCCGAGGCACACCCCAAAGGCCTGTGGCTCCGACCTGCGTCCGATGCAGGCGCCTTGTCGTGGGAGGCGACCGCCCGAGCGATGGCCGCTGAGACTCGCACCCACGGCGATGAGTTCGCCGACCTCGAGGTTGCTGCGACCGACGGCCTTGACTCCCTCGACCGATGATCAGGGGCACGCCGTCACGTTACGGAGTTTATCTCGCCGCGCTTGATCCGACGATCGGAGGCAAACTTGCCAAGGCTCGCCCGGTGGTCGTCGTCAGCCTTGATGCCCTCAATCGTCACCTCGAAACCGTGGTGGTGTGTCCGCTCACCACAAGTCTCCACCCCGCATGGCGCACCCGGCTGCCGGTCACCTGCGCCGGCCAGTCGGCCGAGATCGCCGTCGATCAGATCCGCACGATCAGCACCCAGCGCCTGATGAAGAAGGTCGACACCCTCTCCGCCAGTCACGCCGCCCAGCTTCGCGGCCTGCTGGCCGAAATGTACGCCGAGCCGTAAGCCGCTGGAAACGCCGGCGAGGGTCAGGCTTTGCTCCGTGACATCCGCCGACCGGCCTCTCCCCCCCCCCCCCCCCAAAAAAACCCCCCCCCCCCCCACCCCCCCCCCCCCCCCCCACAACCCCCCCCCCCCCCCCCCCCCCCCCCCGCCCACCCCCCCCCCCCCCAAAAAAAAACCCGCGCCCCAACCGAAGCACCGACCCGACTGCAAAGTGCCCAGCCCGACCCTCGGGATCTGCCGCTCGATCCACGCAGCCGCCGCATCGTTCTCCCCATCACCGAGTCGATCCACGCAGCGCCGCTTCACTCCACGTGACGTCCGCGCCGCCTACCCGCCGGTCGGGGCACCCCTACTCTTCCCCCACCCACCATGTCCTCCTCCTTCATGAACCCTGACCAGAACGTCTCCATCCTCGGCACGGCGGTCGTCCCGTGGACGCCCCGCTATGATTTCGACGAACCCGTCTTCCGCCGGCAAGTGCACCTGCTCGGGCGCACCCTGACCAAGCACCTCTACATCTTCGGCACCGCCGGCGAGGGGTACGCCGTGTCGGAGTCCCAATTCGACGAAGTCACCTGTTCCTTCTGGTCGAGTTCCCAGGAGGTGGGCGTCGTGCCGATGGTGGGGCTGATCTCACTGTCGCTGCCCACCATTCTCTCGCGCATCGAGCGGAGTCACGCTCTGGGGTTCCGGCGCTTCCAGCTTTCCCTCCCGTCCTGGGGTGCGCTCAACGACCGCGAGGTCGACGTCTTCTTCGCCGAGACCTGCGGGCGCTTCCCGGACTGCGTCTTCCACCACTACAATCTGATGCGCACGAAGCGGCTGCTCACCTCCGTGGAGTACCGCCGCCTCGCCGACGCCCATCCCAACCTCATTGCGGTGAAGAACAGCACCTCGGACCCTGCGGTGATCGCGGACCTGATGACCCTCACGCCGCGGCTGCGCTTCTTCATCACGGAAATGGGTTATGCCATCGCGCGCCGCACGCACGACGTCGGCCTGCTGATCTCGCTGGCCTCGGTGAATCCGGGGCAGGCCCACGCCTTCGTGGCCGGCGACGACGCCCGCCGGACCGCCGATGTCGCCGACTTCGCCGCCATGGGCGCCACGCTCCGCGAACTCTCGACCGGCCGTTACCACATCGACGGCGCCTTCGACAAAATGCTGTACCGGATCTCCGACCGCTCGTTTCCGCTCCGCCTGCTCCCGCCGTACGCGAGCGCGACGGAGGACGACTTCGAGCAGTTCCTCGGCGCCCTCCCGCCGCGCTGGCGCCTGGCGTGAGCTGACGACGGGGAGAGGGTCCGCAACGGTCTTTCAGGCGAGCGTAAATTCAGGGTTTTTGAGGAGCTGGTTAAGGAGGACGACGAGTTTGCGCATGACGGCGGTGAGGGCGACCTTCTTGGGCTTACCGGCGGCGACGAGGCGTTGGTAAAACGCCTTGAGGATGGGGTTGAACCGCGAGGCAACGGTGGCGGCCATGTAGAGGACGCGGCGGACCTTGACGCGGCCGCCGCGGATCGTTCGTCGGCCGCGGTGCATGCCGCTGTCCCGGTTGCAGGGCGCCACTCCGGCCAGTGCGCCGGCCTCGTTGCGGGTCAGGTGACCGAGTTCAGGCAGCTCCGCCAGCAGGGTCGAGGCGGTCACCTTGCCGATGCCCTTGACCTGCTGGAGCCGCTCGCTCTGGCCTCGGAGCGTGTCGTCGTCATCGATGTGCTGCTCGATCATTTCCTCGATCTGCTTGATCTGCCGCTCGAGCTCCTTGACCAGCGGCCGCCCGAGCTTGCGCACGAGCGGATCGCGGGTCTGGGTCATCCGCTGCTGCTCCATCATCAGGATGGAGATCAGCTGCTCGCGCCGCTGCACGAGCGCGGCCAGGCGCTGCCGCTGCGGCGACGGGGCGCTCATCTGCTCGGGCTGCAGGAGTTCCCCAAACTCACGCAGCACGGCCGCGTCGATCCGGTCGGTCTTGGCCAGCAACCCCTGCGCCCGGGCAAACGCCCGGACCCGGGCGGCGTTGACCAAGCTCACGGCCATCTTCCTTGCCCAGAGCTTACTCTCCGGAGTGGATAAACTCTCGCGCGAACCCAATGGTTTTTCGAGCTCTACCGATTCCGCGCGAGATCTCTGAGCGCTGGGGGCAACTGTCGGCGAAAGATCGCGCCGAGGTCGCGAGTTGGTATCAAAAACACGGCTGGAACCTCGAGGTTGAGACGGGCGAAGGACACTTCTCGGCAAGCTTCTCGAACCGATACACCGAGGAACGTAAGGCTATTGTAGCCGCGAAACTCGAGAAATTCCGCGCCTCCCTCACGGACACGCAACGAGAGGAATACGAAAACCTCAGGCAGGCATCCGTTGCAGTGAACTCCCGCGGATCAGATGTCGGCACTGTAGAACTCGCCCAGCGATGGCAGCGGTTCAGGGAAGGACTGAAGCCGGCTCAAGGCTCTGCGATTCTGACGATCTCAGACTTCACTGTTCGGGATTAGGCTTCGTCCTCTGTCGTCCGCCCCGCGGCTCTGACGCCACGCATGGGAAGGCTGGCACCGCCCGCCGTCGACGTCGGGCTTTACTGCCGCGCCGCCTTGGCTTTTCGCTAACGCGACCCGGCCGCCGGCGTGCGGCGGACCATCCGGAGGAGCGATTCCTCCGGGTTGAGCCGCGACACCTCGGCGAGGTCGAGCCAAGCGAGGGCGTGCGATTCGTCGCTCACCGCAAGCGGCGCATCGGCGGAGGCTTCAGACAGGAAGCGCACGTCGAAGTGGATGTGCGCGGGCTCCTGGCCGCGCGCCGGAATGCCGTGCGCATCAAGGTCGAAGATCTCCGCAGTCACCAGTCGCACGTCAGCGAGGCCGCTCTCCTCCCGCGCCTCCCGCAGGGCCACCGCCGCCAGATCTTCCTCACCGTCGGCATGGCCGCCGAGCTGCAGCCACTTGCCAAGCTTGCGGTGATGGGTGAGCAGCGTGCGGCGACGGGCGGGGTCGACGACCCAGGCTGAGCCCGTGAGGTGACCGTCCCGACACGTGCGCCAGAGGCAGTCGGGGTGCGCGTCGATGAACGCCAGCATGCGCCGCGCCGTCTCCGCCTGTTCCGCGGAGGGTGCCCGGTCCGCGTACGCGGCAATCAAGGCCCGCGCCGCCGCGGGCGAGCCGGTGGAGGCGTCAGCGCCAGAGTTCATCGGCCGTGAAGGGTCGGGGCGCTTCCAGCAGCGGCCAGATGTCATCAACGGTGTCGGCGACCGTGATCAGGTCCGACAGCCCGGGCGACTTGAACCGCTCCTCCACCATCCGCCCAAAGAAGCGCAGGAGGTCGTCGTAGAATCCATCCTGATTCAGCAGCACCACCGGCTTCGGCAGCCGGTTGAGGTAGCGCAGCGTCATGACCTCCGTGAGTTCCTCGAGTGTGCCGATTCCGCCCGGCAGGGTGACGAAGCCGTGCGCCCGCTCCTCCATCAGCCGCTTGCGGTCGCGCATGGTCGTTACCGTGAGGAGTTCATCCGCCTCGTGGTACGCCAGTTCCCGCTCCTTCATGAATTCCGGGATCACCCCCACGACGTAGCCGCCGGTCTGCTTCACGCTCCGCGCCACCGAGCCCATCAGCCCCGCGTGACCGCCCCCGTAGACCAGCCCCCAGCCCCGCTCAACCATCCCCCGACCCAGTTGCTCCGCCGCGGAATAATACTTCGGATCCAGCGTACGGCTGGAGCCACAGTAGACGCAGAGGAGCTTGTGCATGGGCGGAATCGACGATGGGACCGCCCAATCGGAAAATCAATCCGCCGTCACCCGGCATGACCTGAACTGTCGCGAGTGCCCTTGAACTCGGGGTCATGCCGCCCTCCTGCAGCGGCCCCGGCACGCGAGTCCGCGGGCCATGCGATCAGGGAGCGTCCTGCAGTTGAAGCGGTAGCCGTCAGACCACTTCCACCAAACGGCTGCCCTGGCTGACCAACTGCACAATGCCGGCTAGGCGCGGCTCGAGCCACGCCCGGAGCGCCCGGGTCGATGCATTGCCCACGCGCAGCCAGACCACGGTCGGGCCGGCGCGCGTTTGCTGGGAACGCACCGCAAAGTCCTCGTCCTTTGTGAAGATCACCGCGCTCGTTTGCAGCGCATACGCCCAAATCGCGCTGTCCCGCGCTTCCCTCAAGCCGACCTCCCGCACCGCCTTCGCCTCATGTCCCTGCTCCCGGAGCCAGATCGCCAACGCGGGCGGCAGTTGGGCATCGATCAGGATCCTCATCTCGCCAGCGAAAGAACGGCGTGATCAACTTGGGTCGCCGCGTACTCCAAGCACGCCCGGATGTCGCCGGTTTCCAAGTCCGGAAAGTCCTCCAGAATCGTCTGCTCGGATTCCCCGGCCGCCAGCATGTCGAGCACATCCTTGACGCGAATGCGCATGCCCCGAACACAAGGCCGACCGCCGCACTGATTCGGGTCAAAGGTGATTCGGTGCAGCTGACTCATGCCAAGATGCTACAGCGGGCCACGGCGGCTGCAAGTCCGCCCTAGCAACCGGCGAAGCGTTCCCTTCCGCCGCATCCCTCCGCGAAGGCTGGCCCGCAGCCATGAGGCCGCCGCACCGGGGACGGCAGGCGGTACCGACGATCGACCCCAGGCACGTCACGTTTCCCCGTCGCGTCAGGCGGTCGCGAACGGCCTGTGCATGCCACCCGTGCACCGCGAGCCTCGTCGCCGTGAGATGCACCGTTTGGGTTGCGATGAGACTAACTCTCATTCTCATCTGGGAAATGAGCTTTCGTGCATGGGTAACGGCGGTTTTCTGGGCGACCCTCGGCCTTGCAACGGCGCACGCTCGTCTGTCGGTCGGAGAACTGGTGGTGGCGCTCAAGCCGGACAAGAATCCCGATGCCATGCTGGCGGAGCAGCGGGCGCTGGAGGGATTCCTCAGCGAGCGGCTCGGGGGCAAGGTCCGGGTCATCGTCCCGCTGTCCACCGCAGTGATCGTGGAAGGCTTTGCCAACGGCACGATCGATCTCGGCTACCTGTCGGCCACGGACTTGGCGCGGATTCGCACGCAGGGGAGCGCCACGCTGCTGCTCGCCGGGGAATTCGCCGGCGGCAAGACCAGCTACCGGAGCTACTGGCTGACGCTGCGTGACAAGCCTTACACCGCCATCGACCAACTGCGGGGCAAGCCGGTGGCCTTCGCCAGCCGCACCAGCACGTCCGGCTTCCTGATCCCGCTCCTCGATCTGCACCAGCGCGGGCTGGTGGGTGACGACGCGGCCCTCGAGCCGTTCTTCGGCAAGGGCAACGTCCTCTTCGGCGTCGGGTACGTCTCCGCGGTCGAGCGCGTGCTCTCCGGCGACGCCGAGGCCGCGGCGGTGAGCGACTACGTGTTCGATCAGGACAAGCACCTGAGCGCCGAGCAGCGCGCCCGGCTGCGGGTACTGCAGAGTCAGGGACCGGTCCCGAGCCATGTCCTCGCCGTGCGCGCCACGCTGCCAGCCGCCGACCAAGACACGGTGCGCGCCGCGCTGCTGGCGCTGAACGAGACCCCGCACACGACGCTGCGCGACCGCGTCTTCACGACGAAGCTCGTGCCCGTCCCGGCCGACGAGCACCTCCGTCCGCTCGCGGCGGCGCTGCCGCTCGCCCAGCGCGCCCTCGCCCGGTGAACCGCCGCGCTTCCCCGACCTCCCCGGCTGCGGACGCGGGCTCCGCCGCGACGCACACCCCGGCCCCAACCTCCACCGCAAGCGCGGCGTCGTTCGCCAGCGTGCCCTCGGCCGCGGTGCCTTCCGCAGCGGCGGCGTCCACGCGCGCCACGGCCCGTTCCGACGACGCGCACATCCTGGTTTCCGGTCTCGGCGTCCGTCGCGCGGAGCGCTGGCTCTTCCACGATCTGACTCTCACCGTCCCTCGCGGTGCCTTCGTCGCGATCGTCGGCCCCTCCGGCGCCGGGAAATCCACGCTGCTCGCCTGCCTCGCCGGCGCGCTGGCTCCGGGCGAGGGCGAAATCCGGTTCCGCGAACGCAGCGGGCGCCTCGTCGCACCGGAGCACTGCCGCCCCCGGATCGGCTGCGTCTTCCAGCGGTTGCTGCTGGTGGAAAACAGCAGCGTCCTCGCCAACGTGCTCTGCGGACGGCTTGGTCGGCACCGTTGGTGGCAAACGCTCTTCGGGGCGCCCCGGGCCGAGCGCGAGGCGGCCTTCGCCATCGTGGCCGACCTCGGACTCGCCCCCCACACGCACCGCTGGGTTGCGGAACTGTCCGGCGGCGAACAGCAGCGCACCGCGATCGCGCGGGCACTGTTCCAGGAACCCGACCTCTACCTCGCCGACGAACCGATCTCGAATCTCGACACCTACCTCACCGGCCGCGTGCTCGGCCGACTGCGGCAGGAGGCCGCGCAGCAGGGCCGGACCGTCTTCTGCGTGCTGCATGATCCCACCTTGGTGGATCGCTTCGCCGACCTCGTGGTCAGCATCGATCCCACCGACCCGCACGGGTGGCGCGTCCGCCCGGTCCGCCGATGAAGCCGCCCGCTCCCCGCTCCGGCTCACCGGCCACACCCGCGCCCACCCCGTCGCCCGCGCCCTCGCCGCCGCGGCCACGATCGGAACCGCACTCGCAGTCGCAGACACCGCCCAACACACAACCCCACGCACAACCGCCGCCGCCCGCGCAGCCGCCCGCGCCGGCGCCGGTGTTTCCGGAGCTGCCGTGGTATCGGTGCCTGGACGCGCTCAGTGTCACGCTGCTGCTCTTCGGTCTGGCGATCTTCTTCTCGCTGCCGACGCTCCGTGGGTCCGGGCGTGATCTCGACTACTGGGAGAACGCCCGGCGTTTCCTCGCGCGTTTCTTCCCGCCGGATTTCTCGGTGACACCGCAGGTGCTGACCGCGCTCGCCGAGACGGCGCAGATCGCGGTCCTCGCGACCGCCGGAGCGCTGGTGCTCTCGTTTCCGCTCGGACTCGCCGGGGCGCGCACCCTCTCGCCCCGGTGGTTGGTCACGCTGGCACGCCTCGCCCTGAACGTCACGCGCACCGTCCCGAGCCTGCTGTGGGCGCTGATCGCAGTGGCAATCGTCGGCGCGAATCCGCTGGCGGGCGTGCTGGGGCTGACCGCCTACAGCGTGGGGTACCTCGGGAAGTTCTTCAGTGATGCCTTTGAGTCGGTCGACCTCGACGTGGCGCGGGGCCTGCGCGCGATCGGGGCGAGCCGGATTCAGGCGTTCCAGCACGGTGTGTGGCCCCACACGCGGCCGCTGATCTGGAGCTACGCACTGTGGATGCTTGAGTACAACCTGCGCTCCGCCGCCATCATCGGCTACGTCGGCGCGGGCGGCTTGGGCGTACTGCTCCACGGCTACCAAGAATACCACGCGTGGGACCGCTTCTGTGCCGTGCTCGTCTTCATCCTCGGCCTCGTCACGGTGCTCGACCTGCTCGGCGAGTGGGTGCGACGCAAGGTGACGAAGCGCGCCGCGCGCGCGCCGGCGTAGGTCCCCAACGGCGGAGCGACGCCTTTACAATCCCGGGCAACGTGCGACAAGGAACGGACGCAGCGGAGTCGCTCCGGTTGCACGACCGCGCCCCCTCCGCCACCGTTTTCCATGTCCGCACCCTCGATCGATCCGCCTCCCGCGCCCCGCCCGCCCTGCGGTCGGCTGGCGCCGTCGCCGACGGGGCTGCTGCACGTCGGACACGCGAGGACGTTCTGGATCGCGGCGCAACGCGCGCGGGCGGCCGGCGGGACGCTCCGGCTGCGCAACGACGACCTTGACCGCGCGCGGTGCCGCCCGGAGTTCGTCGCGGCGATGGTCGAGGATCTCCGCTGGCTGGGACTCGCGTGGGACGGCCCGATGATTTCCCAGAGCGAGCGACTCCCGCTCTACCGCGCCGCCCTGCGGCGCCTCCACGCCGCGGGCGCGATCTTTCCCTGCACCCGCTCACGACGCGACGTCCTTGCGGCCGCCGGAGCACCGCACGAAGGCGCGGGCGAGGACGACGAGCCCCTCTACCCGCGGGCGTTTCGGCCCGCGGAAGGCGAGGCCCTGCCTCCGCTGGGAGACCCTGTGACCGTGAACTGGCGGTTCCGCGTGCCGGATGACGAGGACGTCTCGTTCGTAGATGAGAACCTCGGACGCCAGACCGCACGGACCGGGCGGGACTTCGGCGACTTCCTCGTCTGGCGCAAGGACGACGTGCCCAGCTATCAACTCGCGACGGTGGTGGACGACGCGCTGCTTGGCGTGACCGAGGTGGTGCGCGGTGCCGACCTCGTGCGCTCGACCTTTCGGCAGTTGCTCCTCTTCCGCGCGCTGGGCTGGACCCCGCCGACGTTCTTCCACGCGGAGCTCGTCACCGACGACCGCGGCGTGCGCCTCGCGAAGCGCCACGACGCCCTCAGCCTCCGCGCGCTGCGGGAGTCGGGGCGCTCACCCGAATCCGTGATCGCCTCCTTTGGCCCGGCCCCGGCGCTTGCCAATCGGCCGACGCCACCCGCAGCCTGAGAAAATCTCCCCCTCCCCGTCTCGATCTGCCTCTCCCGCTCCTCGTTCCCGTGAACCCGAAAATCGGCGTACTGAACATCTCCGACCGTGCCGCAGCGGGCGTCTACGAGGACGTCCCCGGCAAGGCCTGCGTCGCGCTGCTCCGCGAGTGGCTCGTGACCCCCTTCGACGTCGAGTACCGCGTGATCCCGGACGAACGGGAACAGATCGAGGCCGAGCTGCGGCGCCTGGCGGATGACATCGGCTGCGCACTGGTCGTGACCACGGGCGGCACCGGACCGGCCCTCCGGGACGTCACGCCCGAGGCGACGGCGGCGGTGTGCGATCGCCTGCTGCCGGGTTTCGGCGAGGCGATGCGGACGGCATCGCTGCGCTATGTGCCCACGGCGATCCTGTCGCGACAGCTCGCCGGCACCCGTGGGCGCACCCTCATCGTGAACCTCCCCGGAAGACCCAAGGCGATCCGCGAGAACCTGGAGGCGGTGTTTCCGGCGATCCCGTACTGCATCGACCTGATTGGAGGGCCACGGCTGGAGACAAATCCCGCCGTGATGAAGGCATTTCGGCCGCCGAGCAGCTGAGCGGAACGGTCCTGTTTTGGGCACTTGCCCCGCACGAACGCACATCCGCCCTGCACCGGATCGCGTTTCGGGCGGCGCGGGCGTGCGGCTCCCTCACGCTACGGCCCCCTGAGCGCCGCTTTGAGCGCCCCGAACGCGCGAGACGGCCAGCCGGAACCTGTTCCCCGGCCTTAGAGCGCAAACTCCGTCCGGATTGCGGTCGTGT
Source organism: Verrucomicrobiota bacterium (assembly GCA_016871755.1). Taxonomy (GTDB): domain Bacteria; phylum Verrucomicrobiota; class Verrucomicrobiia; order Opitutales; family Opitutaceae; genus UBA6669. Next base: position 216,513 of record VHCJ01000001.1, read on the forward strand.
GCTGCCCGACGCGCGGCGCCCCGCGCGAGGACTTGAACCGGCGACCGTCGATGCGGAGCGGGCAACGCGTCGTCTTCATCGCCGGACCGTCATCGCGCCTGACCTCCTGCTCGAAATCGAGCACGCGGAACGCCTCCGTCGCCCAGAGCTGCGACCATGACAGCACCTCCGCGCACCAGTAGTCCGCCGGCTCGAGCCGCGCGAGCCAGTGCGCGGTCGGCCGCGTGGCAAGATGGGCCACCAGGAGGTGCTTGATTTCGTCGCGCCGCGTAAACCACAGCTTCGGCTCCGCGAAGCCCGCGAGCGCCGGAAGTTCGAGCAACTCCCCGAGCCGCGGAATCGACCCCATCGCGAGCGCCAGATAGCCATCGGCTGTCGCGTAGACTCCATACGGCGCCCCCAGATAGGCGTGGCCGTTGTTGACGGCGCTGCGCGCCGGCGCGCGACCACCATCGTTGAGAAAGGTGGTCGTGACCTCGAACTGCAGATCGAGGATCGACTCAAGCAGGCTCGCCTCCACCCGTCCGCCCCGCCCGGTCACGCCACGACGCACGAGACACGCAAGGATGCCCTGCACTAGGTGGGCGCTTGCGGTCAGGTCGGCGATGGCAAGCCCAAACGGGAGCGGCGGCTGGTCCGCGTTGCCGTTGAGCCACACCAGGCCCGAAACAGATTGTGCCAGCAAGTCCTGACCGGGCTTGTCGACCCACGGCCCTTCCGCGCCGTAGCCAGTCACGCTCGCGTAAACGAGCCGCGGATTGAGTTCCGTGCAGCGCGCCGACGAGAACCCGAGCCGTTCCATCACGCCCGGTCGGAAATTCTCGATGAGCACATCGGCGCGCGTGATCAGCCGCTCGACCGCAGCGCGATCCGCCGGGGATTTCAGGTCCGCCGCGAAGCTCTCCTTGTTGCGATTGATCGAGTGGAACAGCGTGCTGTCGCCGTCGAGTTCCAGGTTCGAAACATAAAGCTGGCGGCAGATGTCGCCGGTGCCAGGTCGCTCGATCTTGATGACCCGGGCACCGAGATCGGCGAGCCGCAGCGCCGCCGCCGGTCCGGCAAGGAACTGGCTGAAGTCGAGAACCAGAAGCCCATCGAGCGGGCGCGCGTCGGAGTCAGGCATGGGAGAGCGCCTCGCGATAGAGCCCATCGAGTCCGAGCAGCGCCTCGCGCGCCGACCGGCGACCCGCGACGACGTCATGCACCAGCGTTCCGCCGCACTCCTGGAAGTGAAGATAACCGGAGAACCGGGGGCGCAGCCATGCTCGATCGAGCGTAGGCAGCGTGGACCGAAAGTAATTGTGCGCGATTCGGTTGTTCTCCGGATCGGTCCACGCGGATCGATGCCCCGGCTGCCCGCCCGCGTGACAGGCGAGCGTCCGCTGCACGGTGCCACTCGCGGCAAACTCCGCGAACGCAACCGCCTCCCGACGGCGTAGGCTGCGGGCAGACACCGCGAGCCCGGTGCCGCCCAGCGTGGTCGCGAGCAGACCCCGGTCACCGAAGCTCACCACGTCACCGAACTCCAGCCGCGCCTCCGCATAACCGTCGCGCGCGTAGTTTGAGTATCCGTAGGTCAGCGGGCAGTAAGCCGCGCGCTGCTCGCCGGCGCGGCTCATGCGTTCGTAGCTGTCGATCGGGTTGCGGCCGAGGCCATCCGGGTCGCAGGCGCTTACCAGTGCGCCGAGCGCGGCGAGGGCGGCCGCCCCCGCCTCGTGACCCACCACGCGCTCGGGCCCGAGGAAAGGTTCCTCGCCACACGCCCGGCACAGCGAATAGAAGTTCATCAGGCAGTTGATCGGCGCCGCCGGCAGTTCCACCCAGCCGTCCCGTGCCAGCAACAGCAACTGATCCCACGTCGCGGGCCTTTCAAGACCGTGTCGCGCCAGCAGATCGGGACGCCAGCACGCGACCGGGGTGGCCGCGTCGATCGCGAGCGCCCAATGATGCCCCTTCCACTCGTAGCTGGCGTGAGAGAGGCCGACGGCGTTTGCCGCCTGATCGTCCAGAAACCCTCGGCTCAGGTGCTCATCGAGCGGCAGAAACACATCGTGCCGGGCCGCGTAGCCCACAAAGGGATGATCGATCACCAGCAGGTCATAGGTGGCGGCGAGTTGCTCGACGGGAAACTCCTCGAAAGCCTTCAACGAGCGTTTCTCCCAGGCAATCTCCACGCCGGGGTGCAGCTCCGCGAAGCGCTGCGCCGCCGCCACGAGGGGAAGGTAACCGCGGCTATGGCCCCAAGTAATCCCGCGCAGAACGTTCACCGCGGCCATGGGAGGATCGAAGCGACCCGGCGGGCTTCGGATTTGCAAGCCGCGCCGTCGGCCATGCCGCACGCGATGGCCCAGGCGCGATGCGCGACGATCGGTCGCGAGACGCGCGAACGCGACAGAGACTGGACCAGGGGCAGGATCATAATTTCATTTACAAAACAACGTTTCATTAACGAAATCAAGCTGAACCGGTCACCATGCCCAAAACCGCCGCCTATGCCGTGCCAGCTCTGGATAAGGGGCTGGATGTTCTGGAGGCGCTTTCCGCCGCCACTGTGCCGCAGTCGCTCGGCGAGCTCGCCGCGGCGCTCAATCGGAGCAGCAGCGAACTATTCCGGATGCTCAACTGTGTCGAACGCCGCGGCTACGTCGCGCGCGAGCCCGTCGGCGGGAGATACACGCTGACGCTCAGGCTCTTCGCGCTGGCGCACGCGCATTCGCCGGTGGACCAGCTCCTCCGCGCCGCGCTCGTGCCAATGCGCCGACTCGTCGAGCGCACCGGCGAATCATGTCACCTCGGCGTGTTGCAACAAGGCCGGTTGCTGGTGATCGCGCAGGAGGAGAGCCCGCGGCCGGTCCGGATTTCCGTGGCGGTGGGCGCGGCATTCGATGCCGTGGAGACGGCCTCGGGCCGGCTCCTGCTCGCCCACCTGGCAGACCTCGCCCGCGCCGCCGCGCTTGCCCGCTCGCCGGCCTGGCAGCGCGCCAGCGCGCGGGCGCGCGCGGCGCTCGAAAAGGAACTGGCGTCGATCGTACGCTGCGGGCTCTCGCTGGCAATCGACGAAACCCATCAGGGCGTGCGCGATGCCTCGGCTCTGGTTGGCCGGCCGGGTGTGGTAACCGCCGCGCTCGCCTTGCCGGTCCTCGAACCCGCGCGCGGCGGTCCGCCGAAGGCGGAGCTGCACGCCGCCCTGCGCGCCACCGCCGCTGAGATCACCGCGCAGCTGGGACTCTCATGAAACCCGTCCATTTCGAAGCCTACGCCATCGGCTCGCTGAGAGTCTCCTTCGGCCGCACGATCACGGAGACGGACATCGTTCTGCACGCGGGTCAGACCGGCGACTTCTACCCGCACCACATGGATGCCGAGTGGTGCAAGACGCAGGAGTTCGGCCAGCGCATTGCGCACGGAACCCTCGTTTTCAGCGTGGCGGTCGGCCTCACGGCGGGCGAGATTAACCCAGCCGCTTTCTCGTACGGGTATGACCGGGTCCGCTTCATCAAACCCGTCTTCGTTGGCGACACGCTCCACGCACGCGCGACGATCAAGGAAAAGCGGGAGCACCGGAAACCAGGATTTGGCGTGGTCGTGGAGCTTGTCGAGGCGATCAACCAACGAGGCGAAACCGTGCTCGCCTGCGAACACCTTCTGCTTGTCCACCGCGGCCCAAGCACGGCCGAAAACATTCAAACCTAGATCCTAGCGAGCCGGCACGCCCAGGCCGACGAGGGCTGCGGCAGGCTGATCCTGAACGCCGACTTTACGGCGATCCGGAGCGCTGACACTCCTCGCGCCGCGTCAGAGCGCATCGCACTTGTCGGAGCGCCCGCGAGCCTTCTCGACGGGATAGCGGGCGGCGTTGGCGGCCATCTTGCGCTCGATGGCGGCGGCGACGTCGATCCCGGTGATGTTGGCGAATTCGAGGGCGTAGATCACCACGTCGGCGAGTTCGGACTCGATCGCAGCGCGCTTCGCAGGCTGGCGGGCGAGGTCGGCGGAGGCCTCGGGGGTGGCCCAGAGAAAATGCTCCATCAGTTCCCCCGCCTCGGCGGCGAGCGCCATGCTCAGGTTCTTGGGCGCGTGAAACTGCTCCCACTCCCGCTCGCGGGCGAAGGCCAGGATCCGCGACTTCAGTTCCGCCACCGTCGTGCTCGCATCCGACAAGGAAGACATGCCCGCAGGCTGGCGCCCGCCGACCCACGGGGCAATCACTTCGAAGGGGGGATCACTTCCCCCGGTCGCGCAGCCGCCACAGGCCCGCCAGCAGGCTGCCGATCACGGAATGCACCACGCTGGAAATCGCGCACGGCACCGCCGTCAACGGATCGACAAAGTGGCGCCGCGCCAGCACCACGCCGAGGCCGGAGTTCTGCATTCCGACCTCGATCGAGATCGTCCGCGCCACCATCGCCTCGCAGCGCAGCAGCCGCGCCACGACGTAACCCAAGGCGAACCCACCCGCGTGCAGCAGCACCACGGCGAGCAGAAGAATGCCGCCGCTGGTCTTCACCGCCGTGGCGTTCTGGCCCACGATGCTCGCCACGATCAAGGTGATCCCGAGGACCGACGCCAGCGGCGCCCACGAGGAGGTGGCGGCCACGAGGCGCGGCGCGAACCGGTTCAGCGCCACACCCGCCATCACCGGCAGGAGCACGACCTGCACCGTGCTGCGCAGCAGCCCCCACGCATCCACATCCACGATCGCCCCCGCGAGCCACTGCGTGAGCAACGGGGTCATCACCACCGCGAGGAGCGTCGAGCACAGCGTCATCACCACCGACAACGCAACATCCGCACGGGCGATGTACGTGACCACGTTCGAGGCCGTTCCGCCCGGACAGCAGGCGACAAGGATCAGGCCCACCGCAAACGCCGGCGGGAGGCCGAGCAGATGCGCGACCGACCAGCCCATCAACGGCATGATCACGTACTGCGCAAAGAACCCGATCGTCACCAACCGCGGCCGCTGCGCGATCCGCCGAAAGTCATCCACGGTCAACGTCACCCCCATCCCCAGCATCACCAACGCCAGCGTCAGCACGATCGCATTCCCGCTGAACCACGTGAACCACGTCGGCTCGACCAAGGCGAGACCGGCACCGGCCACCACCCAGATCGGGAAAGCGTTGGTCATCAGGGCGAGGACGCGTTGCATGGACCCCGAAACTGGGCGGGCGGGCCGGCCTACGTCAGCGCATTTTTATCGGATTTCGAAAACTTCGTGCTTGGCGCGCCTCCTGCTTATGTTAGATCAACCTCCGTTCCAAAGCATGTCCCGGTCCCTCCAGCATCCCCGCAGCCAAGCCGGCGCTTCGTTTACGAAGGCCGTGCAGACGTGCTGCGTCCAGATGCGACCGGTCGCCACGTCCTGGAATAAAATCCACACCGGCGCGGGCTCTCAGGCCTAACCTTCCGACCTTCGGAAACCCTTAGACAACCTGAAGAAGCCCCCGGTCACCCGACCTGAGGACGCCACTGCTTTTCCTCCCCCGTTTTCCCTCTCCCTGGTTTTCCCGCCTTTTTCCTCCCATGCACACGACGATCATCCATCCGCTCAAGTCCCCGAGTCGCCTTCGCCGCACCCGGGTTGCCCAGCGCGCTGCGGTCGATCATCGCAAACCGCACTACGAGCTCACCGAGCAGGGAGACCGGCTCGAACTCGTGGTGTACGTGCCCGGAGTGGACGCATCGGGGGTGGACCTGTCGTTTGACGGCCGCGACCTGCTGCTCACGGCGCGCAAGGCGCACTTCGTGCGCGTGAACTGGCAGGCGCTGCATCTGGAAGGTGCGCAGCGCGACTACGAACTCGCCCTGCGCCTCGGCTCGGGCGTGGATTTCGACCGCGTCGCGGCGACGCTCCAAGCCGGGGTTCTGACAATTAAGTTACCAAAAAAGCGGCGCGCGACGGAACCCGTGGCCGCCGCCGCTCTCCAACACGTGGCCTAGGCGCGGACTGGGGTTGATCCCCCGGCTCCGCCGACGGTTCTCAAGTCCGCGCCGTGGCGTGACGACTCTCCTCTCCAACCCCACCCGACCCATGCTCTTCCAACCCGTACCGCTCCCGCCCCCGCGGCCCAGCGACTCGGTCGTGGTCGTGCCGCACTACGACGTGCAATGGGCTCGCCCGGTGTTCCGCGCCCCTTCGCTCCCGACGCCAGCGCAGATTCACGGCGAGATCCCGTTCACCGCGATGCGCATCACCCCCACGCGCCCGCGGACTCAGCGCGCCCGCTGAACGCGGCTTGCCGTCTGCCGTCCTCGCGCCGATCCGTCGGCGTCACCGTTCGCGGACGCGCCACGTGAGCCGCCCCTCGGCACCCGGTGCCCGGCCCAAGGCGTCGGCCAGCCACGGAAGCACCGGGGCAAGCTCCTGATCGAGCTGCCACGGGGGATTCACGACGACGAGTCCGGAGCCGCGCATCTTGAGGCCCGCGGCCTCGCCGGCGATCGCCACCTCCGCGCACCACGTCGGCGGCAGGGGATGCTGCTCCATCTCCGCGAGAAACGCATCGACCCGCGCCCGCTGGGTCAGCGGATACCACACGGCGAACGTCGCCCCGGGCATGCGTTCCAGGCCCACGGTGACGGCATCGAACAGACGACGCCACTCCTCGGGGCTTTCAAAGGGAGGGTCGAGCAGGACCAACGCCCGGCGCTCCGGGCACGGCAACTGGGCGCGGACGGCGGTGTAGCCGTCGAGTTCCAGCACCGATACCCGCGGCACCCGGTGGAACTCCGCCGCCAGCGCCGCCTTCTCGGCCGGGTGCAGTTCGCAGAGCACCATCCGGTCCTGTGGGCGGAGCGCCGCCTTCACCAGCCAGGGCGACCCCGGGTAGAAGCGCAGTCCGTCACCCAAGTGACCCGATCTTCGGTCAAACTCGCGCACACGAGCGACATAGGTCTGCACCGCCGGGGGTGCGTCGGTCCGCGTCAGCACCCGCCCGATCCCGTCCGGCCACTCCGGAGCCCGCGCCAGTGAGTCGCCCTGCGCCGCCGCGGTCAGATCGTATCGGCCACGGCCCGCGTGGGTGTCGAGGTACAGGAAGCCCTTCTCCTTGCGCGCTAGCGCGTCAACCAAGCGGCCGAGCACGACGTGCTTGCAGACGTCCGCGAAGTTGCCCGCGTGGAAATGATGCCGGTAGTTCACCGCCCCGGAACTCCCTCCGCCCGCCCCCACCCGCCCCGCGCCACCGGCACGTCCCCGGCGGGTCGCCGTGAGTCGTGGGTCTGCGGGGTGGAATGAACACCGATCATCGCCATGCGCCCGAGCGCAACCCGCGCCCTCCCCGCTGGCAAGCTTTCCCCCGGGACGCGTTTTCCGCTGGCGCCCCCTCCCTGTTCCGCGCTATCGCCTCCCCATGAGCACCGAGTTCGGCTGGTGGAACAAGGACGACGAGGGACGCAAGTTCCAGGTCGTCGCCGACGTCCACGGCGGGAACGTCAGCTGGACCCGCAAACAGGGCCACCACGCCCCGTGGGAGACGCATCCGCCGTCGCCGGACGACTGGGACCGCCTCATCGAGGAGGCCCGCCGCCGCGTGCCGCGACGGTTGCTGTCCCCCAAGCAGTTCGCCGTCATCGAGCAACTGCGCGAGGCCGCGCGGTAGCCGGGCGCACGCGGCCGCGCCCGACCCCGGGGACGCGGCGGTCAGAGTTCCGGGGCGACGAGGGACCAGATTTCGCGGAAAGGGCAGGTGAAGCGTTCCGGATCGGTCACCATGAGGGAGCGGATCTGTGCGATCGCATGCCATTCCCCGTGGTCGATCTCATGCGGGTTCAGGATGAAAGGTCCATCATCCCGCAGTCGGTAAACCCAGATGAATTCCCAGCCCGTCGCCTCGCTCGCCCCCACGCGCAGCCAGCGGGTCGGCGGCCCGCCCCGCTCCAGCCCCAACTCCTCCCGCAACTCCCGTTGCGCCGCCACGTCGTAGCTCTCGCCGGCGTCGACGTGACCCGAGCACGAGGCATCCCAGAGGCCGGGTGACTTGTCCTTGGCGAGGGAGCGTTTCTGCAGGAAGAGACGCCCGTGCCGGTCGAAGACGAACACATGCACGACGCGGTGCCAGAGTCCCCGCGCGTGCACCTCACCCCGGGTCGCCTGACCCACGACTTCGTCGCGCTCGTTCACGACATCGAAGCGCTCGTGCAGGTTCTGGGCCGACGGAGGCTTGTCTTTCTGTCGCATGGGCAACTTCCTTTCAACCCCACCCTCCGCCAACTCATGCCGAAAATCGATGTCAATCAAGTCGCCGAAATCCTGAAGCGGAACCAGGTGGACCCCGCGCTCCTGCGCCAGGTCGTCGAGGAAATGAACCTCCTCGCCCAAGCGGCGGCCAATGCGGACGAAGACAAGCCGCCTCCCGTAAAGAAGCAGTTCGTCATCCTGATCAGCGATCCGGAGGGACGCCTGCCCGAGAACGATTTTGCCGGCTGGGTGATGCAGTTGCCGGAGAACGAGAGTGTGATCACCGCCCAGGAGCGCATCTTCAAGGCGGCCTACGACTTCAACGCGTCCAAGAAAGGCCGCCTCCTCCCCGTGAAGACCGTCGGCGAGGCGATGGAGAGCATCCCGGCCAAGCACTTCAAGGAGGTCGAACTCTGGGTGAAGACCAAGACACCCGTCCTGATGCTGCGGACCGACAACGTGATCCCGAAGGACGGCGATTCGACGAAGAACGCGCGGCGGCACCGGCTCGATTGAGCCGGGCGCGGGCCACCGGAGCCGGGGTCCGGATTCGACCCCAACGCCCTGGTTCCGCGCCGGCTCCGTCCCGGGCCGGGCGCACGGTGCCGGCGGACGAGGGCAGGACCCGGGTCCGGACCGCGCTCCACCGCGGCGGCTTCGCCGCTACGGCGAGGACTTCGGCTTCAGCCCGTACGCGGCGGGGTCGAAACCCCGCTGGCGCAAGGCCTCGGCCAGTGCCTTCAGGTCGAGGAGTGCATCCCGCTTGAACTGATTGGCGCGGAACCAGCCCTGATTGACCTCCACGGCGAACTGAAGGTCGTCGGCCCGCGATGCGACCGAGGTTTCGTCGAAGGGGTGCAAGGGATAGTGCTCCCGCAGCCGACCCGCCGCGTCGAAGTACCCGATGTCGAGGGGCAGCGGGGTGTTCCGCATCCAGAAGGAGAGGCGCTGCGGTTTGGGGAAGAGGAACACCATGCCCTCGTCGGCCGCCAGCGTGCGCCGCCCCATCAATCCACGCTCCATTTCCGGACCCGTGACCGCCAGCTGCAACCGCAGCACCTTGTCGCCGACGGCAATGGGAAAAAACTCGGCCGCGCCCTTCACCGGGGCGGCCGTCTTGCCTTGGAGGATCCCGCCCGAAAGCAGGGCGAGCCCCAAGAGCAGGGTCAGGCCAGCGAGAACCCGAAGACGCGGCCGCCGCGGACCCCGCCGCGGCGAAAGGGGGTTTGCGTTCTTCACGGCTCCGATAACAAATGAGGCTTCTTCCCGAGACAAACCTCCTTTCCTGCGTCGTGAGCATTTCCTCCGATCAAGCCATCCTCCTCTACGCCGATTCCGCCCGCAACGGAGACATGCGCTACTTCTCCGGCCTGCACGTGCCGGACCCGTTCATTGCCCTGCGGATCGGCGGCCGGAAGATCGGCGTCTTCAACGCCCTGGAATTCGGGCGGGCGCGCAAGGAAGCGGCCCTCGACGAGGTGCTGGCCCTTGAGCCGCTCCGCGACCAGGCCCGGGAGCGCTGGCCCAGTTCGCCGCCCGGTCCGGCCGAGATCATCCTCCTCATCGCCGAGCGCCACGTCGTCGACCGCCTCACCGTGCCGCAGGACTTTCCCGCCGGCCTGTTCGAACGCCTGCGGCGCCGGGGCCTCACCATCGAGGTCGCCGAGGGGCCGATCCTGCCGGAGCGCGAATTCAAGACCCCGGCCGAAGCCCGCGCCATCCGCGAGGGCAATCGCATCGCCGCCGTCGGCATCGCCGCCGCCCACCGGGTCCTCGCCCAGAGCAAGATCCGCGCGAACCGCCTGCACCACGACGGCGATGTCCTCACCAGCGAGCGCCTGAAGTTCGCGATCGAGACCGCCTGCCTAGAAGCCGGCGGGGTGTCGCTCGACACCATCGCCGCCGGCGGCGATCAGGGCTGCGATCCCCACCACCGGGGCACCGGTCCGCTCCGGCCCAATCAGCTCATCATCGTCGACGTCTTCCCCCGCGCCCAGAAGTCAGGCTACCACGGGGACATGACGCGCGCCTTCCTGCGCGGCCGCGCCAGCGACGCCCAGCACGCGCTCGTCGACGCCGTGCGCACGGCTCAGCTCGCCGCGTTGGCGAAGATCCGCGACGGAGCCAACGGCCGCGACGTCCATCACGCCTGCACCGCGGTGTTCGCCGCCCGCGGCTACGAGACCAAGGCCACCCCGAAGGGCTCCGTTGGCTTCTTCCACGGCACGGGCCACGGGCTTGGGCTCGATGTCCACGAGCTTCCCCGCATGAGCGGCGCGGTTGACTACACCCTGAAGGCCGGCGCCGTCGTCACCGTCGAACCCGGCCTCTACTACCCCGGCCTGGGCGCCTGCCGCATCGAGGACGTCGTCCAAGTCACCGCCGGCCGTCCCCGCGCCCTGTCGTCCTACTCCTACGAGTGGGAACTGCGCTAGACGGCGACCGTCGCCCGCTTCAGCTCACCCCGCCCTTCCCCGCATGGCCATCTCCGCCGCCAAGATCCGCAGCCTGCTCCAGCGCATCCGGAAAAAGCGCATCCTCGTGGTCGGCGACGTCATGCTCGACCACTACATCTGGGGCAACGCGACGCGGATTTCCCCGGAGGCTCCGGTGCCGGTGGTGGAGGTCGCCCGCGACACCTACGTCCCGGGCGGCGCCGCCAACGTCGCGGTCAACTGCACCTCCCTCGGCGCCACCACCACGCTGGCGGGGATCATCGGCGACGACTCCGCCGGTGCGCACCTTCGCGCCGAACTGCGCGCGCGGGGCGTCGCTTCGGTGCCGCTCAAAGCCAAGGCCCCCACGATCATCAAGTCCCGCGTGATCCTGCAGCACCAGCAACTGTGCCGACTCGACCGGGAGGCCCAGCCCGAGGCCTACCGGCTGGAGGCGAAGGCGGTGGCGCGGCGGCTGCGGGCCGCCGTGGCGGCATGCGATGCCGTGATCTTTTCCGATTATGCGAAGGGGCTGATCTCCGATGAGCTGATCGCGGAGCTCTCCGCGCTCGCGCGGGCCGCCGGCTGCCTCACCGCGCTGGACCCCAAGCCGAAGCGCGCGATGCACTTCGCCGACCTCGGCCTGATCACGCCCAACCGCGGCGAAGCCGCGCAGCTCGCCGGGGTCGACTGGCGGCCGGGCCGACCCTTCCCCAGCGAGGAAATCTGCCGTCGCATCCACGAGCGCCATCGCGTCCAGCACCTCGTCGTCACCCTGAGCGAGGACGGCTTGCTGCTCAGCCGCGAAGGCCGCGTCCTGCGCCAGATTCCGACCGCGGCGCGCGAGGTGGCGGATACGTCGGGAGCCGGCGACACATCGCTGGCCGCCATCGTGCTCGCGCTGACGGCCGGAGCGGATCTGGAGACGGCCGCCCACTTCGCCAACGCGGCGGCCGGTGTCGTGGTTGGAAAACTCGGCACGGCTACGGTCAGCCCCGACGAGCTCGTCGCCTACGTGTCGCAGCGCGCCTGAGCCGGCCGCGCCGACGCCCTCGCCGCCATGCCCGAGCTCGCCGAGGTCGAGTACTACCGCAAGCGCTGGAACCCGGGACTGGGCGAAACCGTCGTCGCGGTCGAGGTCCACCCGCAGGCGCGCATCTTCCGCGACGCCGACCTCGCCGAGCTCCAGCGTCATCTCACCGGGCGCCGCCTGCTCCGCTCCGCCGCGGCGGCGAAGCAGATGCTGTTCGAGGCGGAGGCCGGAGGCTGGCTCGGGATCCACCTTGGCATGACCGGCGAACTGAGCCGGCAACCTGCGGACTACGCACCGCGCCGCGCCGATCACCTCGTGCTCCGCGTGCCGGAGCACACCCTCGTCTTCTCCGACCCCCGGATGTTCGGCCAGGTGCGTTTCACCCGCGGGGAGTCGGCACCGGAGTGGTGGACACGGATCCCGCCCGCACTGACCTCGCCGGCGTTCGGGCTCGCGGAGCTGACGACCTTCCTGCACCAGCGGCGCCGCGCCCCGATCAAGGCGGTCCTGCTCATGCAGGAGCGTTTTCCCGGGATCGGCAACTGGATGGCCGACGAAATCCTCTGGCGCGCCGCGATCCATCCCCGCCAGCCCGCGGGCAGCCTCTCGGCCGCGGAGCAGCGCACGCTGCTCCGCGAAATCCGCTGGGTCTGCCAGCGCGCCCTGGCGACGATCGGTGAAACGTTCGCCGATCCCCCGCGAACATGGCTTTTCCCGCACCGCTGGCGTGACGGCGGCACCTGCCCGCGCACCCGTCGCCCGCTCGAGCGCGACGCCATTGGCGGCCGCACCACCTGCTGGTCGCCGGCCCGGCAACGCCTGCGCCGATGAACTCCTCACCCTCCCGGCTCCGGCTCGACGAATGGCTCGTCCAGCGCGGCCTCGCCGCCAGCCGGGCCCAAGCGAAGGCGCTGATCATGGCCGGGCGCGTCCGCCGCGGCACCGAACGGCTGGAAAAGCCCGGCCGGGAGATCGCGGTGGAGACGGATGACATCATCGTCGACCAACCCCCGCGCTTCGTCTCGCGCGGCGGCGAAAAACTCGCCGCCTTCCTTGAGCGCCACGCCATCGACTGCCGCGGCCTCCACGCCTTGGACGTCGGCGCGTCGACGGGAGGATTCACCGACTGCCTGCTGCAAGCCGGCGCCGCGGACGTCGTTTGTCTCGACGTTGGCCGCGCCCAGCTCCACGCCAAGCTGCGCGGTGACCCCCGCGTGACCAATCTGGAGCAGATCAACGCCCGGCACCTGCAGCCCGGGCAGTTGCCCCGCGACGCCTTCGACCTCGTGGTGATCGACGTCTCGTTCATTTCGCTCCGCACGATCCTGCCGGCGGTCTGGCCCTTCGTGACTCCCGGCGGCCGGCTGATCGCGCTGGTCAAACCCCAGTTCGAAGCCGGACGCGAGGCAGTCGACAAAGGCCGCGGCGTGATCCGCGATGCAGCGGTGCAGCAGGCGGTGCTCGACGACGTGCGGACCTTCGCGCTGGCCCTGCCGGGCGCGGCGCTGATCGGCGCGATGGATTCGCCCATCACCGGGACGGACGGCAACCGGGAATTCCTCCTCGGACTGGTGCGGCAACCGGTGACCACCGGGGGCAAGCCGGTTGCGCGCGGGTGATTTCCCGCTCCACTTCCCCTCGTCAAACCGCAGGATGCTCCCCATGTCACCCCTCCGTTCGCTCCTCTTCGTGATCAATGAGGGCAAGTCCGGCGCGCCGGAGCTGGCGGAGGCGCTCGTGGCCATTGCGCGCGGCGAAGGGGCGGCAGTGCGGTCGACGACCAAGTTCCCGATCGAGGAGAGCGACCTCGACGGCTGCGACGCCTGCTGCGTGATTGGCGGGGACGGCACGCTCCTGAGCGTCGTCCGCGCCGCCGCGCCCCGGCAGATCCCGGTCATCGGCGTGAACCGCGGCAGCCTCGGGTTTCTCACGACCTTCTCGGCCGATGAGGCGCGCAGCCAGTTCGCCGGCCTCCTGCGCGGCGAGTTCACGGTGGCTCGCCGCTCGCTGCTCGATTGTTCCACCGGTGCGGGCGCGCACGACCTCGCCTTGAATGACGTGCTCATCAAGGCCGAGGCGAATTCACGCCTCGCGCACCTCGAAGTGCACGCGGACGGGAAGCTCGTGACCGAGTACTACTGCGACGGCCTCATCTTTTCGACCCCGACGGGATCGACGGCGTACAACCTCTCGGCGGGCGGACCGCTGATCCACCCGTCGGCGGAGGTGATTGCGCTCACGCCAATCTGTCCCCACACGCTGAGCAACCGCTCGATCATCTTCCGGCACGACGTGCGGCTGGAGATCTTCAACCGCGGCAGCAACGCGCGCCTCCTCGTGGCGATGGACGGGCAGCGCAACCTCGTGAGTTGCGAGACCTCACCCGTGACGGTTTCGATCTCGCGACACACCCTGCTGCTCGCCCAGCGCCCCGACTACTCGCACTTCGCAGTCGTGCGGACCAAGCTGAAGTGGAGCGGCGGCGACGCCGAGCGCCACGCCTGAGGCGCCGGTACCAGGCGCCGGGCCGAGGCCCGGCGCGATGACGCGACGGCGCGACGGCCGGGCTTGCCCCCGGACTGCCCCGGGACTACCCCCGGACTACGCAAGTACTCGCTGCCGTACTCGCTGCCGTACTCGCTGTCCAGCGGAGGCGATCGGCGGAGGTGACCGCCTGTCGACGCCGTCGCACGTGCGATCCGCTCACAAGGTCAGCTCGCGTGTCGCCGCGTCCGCCTGCGCCTCCGCCGCCGGCGCAGGCGCAGGCGCAGACTCGCGGCGGGGCGGATGCTACGGTTCGCCGTCGAAGGAGGAGGCCGACCCGGAAGCAGGCGCCTTGACGAGGCCGGACTTTCCAGTGCCCGCCCTCGCGCCATCGGCCTTCGCCATGCCCGCCTGTGCCGGATCGGAGCGGCCACCCCCCGTCTTCGCGGTGTCCGCCTTGTCCATGCCGGTCTTGGCGGAGTCGGACTTATCACTCGCGCCCTTCGCGCCGTCCGACTTCCCGTTGCCGGCCTTGGCCGCCTCGGCCTTCTCGGCCTTGTCCAGCTTGCCATCGTGGTTCGCATCGAAGCGTTCCAGCCGCCTGGCCTGCGCCTCGGCGCGCCCGCGCTGCACGTCCTCCTTCCACGCGGCGCGCTCCGACTCGCTCAGGCGCCCATCGCGGTCGGCGTCGTACTTGCGCAAAATGGGCGCCGGCAGGGTCTTCGTCTTCTCCGGCGTCGCCTCCTCGGCGGCGACGACGGCAACGGTCAGGAGGGGGAAAGCCAGCAGAGCCCGTCTGCCGCGAGTAATGATCCGATTGCAGAATAATGTGTTCATGCGCCGAGGAGGAAGCGCCGCTAAGCGCATTAGAGCAAATAGATTGCTTACGCAAACACGACCGAAATAGGGCCATCCTTGGCCATGGGAGGACCGCCGGAAGGAAACAGGGGGAACTCGGCCAGGTCCCTCCCGCGTGCCAGTGCGGCCGAGTCGCTCAGCCTTTGGCCGACTCGGGGCGCACCACCAGTTGCAGTCGCCGTTCCGGGCGGAGGTAGCGGTCCGCGAAGTCAGCCAGATCGGCGAGCGTCACGGCGTCGATGGCGGAGTCCATCTCATGCGCATCGTTGACGGTCAGGCCGTAGAGGGATTGCAGCGACGCATGGAGGGCGCGCGACGCGTTGGTTTGGAGCGCCTGCCGGCGGGCCGCCTTGAGGCGGGTCTGACAGCGATGCAGTTCTTCGATCTTGGCGCCGCCGGTGGCGACGCGCCGGATTTCGGCCTCGAACTCCTTGAGGACCTGCGCCACGTGCGCGGGAGCCGTGCCGGCGTAGAGGTAGAACATGCCGGAATCGATTCCGAGAATGCGGCTTGAGCGCACGAAGTACGCGAGCCCCTTTTCCTCGCGCACCCGCTCGAAGAGCCCGGACGACATCCCGCTGAAGAACTCATCCATCACGTCGGCCACGACGCGATCCTTGGACGCCGCGCCGGGGCCCGGGAAGGCCTGGAACACCACGGCCTGCGCCCGGGGCTGGATTTCCTCCCGCGCACCGGGCGAGACGGGGCCGACGAAGGCGGGAGCGACCGCAGGCACCGCCGCCCGCGGCAGGCGGGCGAGGAAGCGGCGCAACGCCGGCAGCAGCCGTGCGCGCGAAAAGTCGCCCGAAACCGCCAGCACCGCGTTCTCCGCCGTCAGCACGCCGGCGTGCAGCGCCCGGAGATCCGCAGGCGTCACCGCCGCGACCTCCGCCGCATCGCCGAACGCGTCGCAGGCCAGCGGGTGGCCGCCGAAGAACAGGCGCCGGAGCAGCTTCCGGCCATGAGTGACGACGTCGTCCTCGTCCAACTTGAGATCGGCGATCTGCGCCTCCTTCTCGCGCCCCAGCGTGTCCTTGCGGAAAGCGGGGCGGAAGACCGCGTCTGACAGCGTCTCGAGGACGAGAGCGGAATCACCCGGAAGCACCTCCAGGGCGAGAGCGAGGGCGTTGTTCCCGGTGAAGGCGGAGAACGAACCTCCCACCTCCTCGATCCGGCGCGCCACCTCGGCCGCCGTGCGGCGCTGGGTGTCCTTGGTGAGCAGCGTGGCTAGGAGCGCCGATGAGCCCCGGAGCCCGGGCGCTTCCTGGGCCGGCCCGGCCCGGAGCACGAAGCGGAGATGGAGATTGGGGAGACGCGGATCCGGGCGCAGCAGCAGCCTCGCGCCATTGGGAAGCCGCAGTTCCTCAAACTCCGCCGGGCCCGCCACCGCCGCCCCACCCGCCACCGCCGTGGGCCGGTCGCCGACCGGGTTCAGCGAAACCGCCGTCAGCGTCCGCGGCACGAGGTAGGTCCGCACCAGCCGGGTCAGCACCGCGGAATCCACCCCGGCGAGACTCTCGAAGTACGAGCGCGTGAAGCTGAGATCGCCGACGACGACCTCGGCGGCGCCGAGCCGGGAGGCCTGGCCGGACATGGTTTTACGGGCGTTGATCTCCCCGACTACCAGTTGCCGCATCGCCTTGCGGAGCCGATCGGCCGTGAACCCCTTGGTCCCGAGTGCCTGCAGCAGGGCCAGGATCCTCGCCGTGGCCCGCTCCCGGCCACCGGCATCGCAGGTGAACGAAATCGACAGCAGGCCGCCCATGCCGGGATTCCAGCAATTGGCATCGATCGAGTGGACCAGCCGCGCCTTCTCCCGCAGTTCGCTCCAGAGAATCGAGCTGTCGCCGCCGCCGAGGATCATCGCGAGAAGTTCCAAGCCGGGCGCATCCGGGTGACCCAAGCCGGGGATGGGCCAGGAGAGATCGGCCCGGACGACGTCAACCTCTTCGTAGCGGTGGTCCTCGCGCGGACCCAGCGCCACCGGCTCCGGCAGGATCGTCAGCGGCGCGAGCCGGGCGCGGGGCGCGGGGCCGAACTGCTTCAGAACCTCGGCGCGCACGGCGGCGGGATCGACGTCGCCAACCACCACGATGACGAGGTTGTTGGGCACGTAGCGCGCCCGGTAGTAGGCGACGAGGTCCTCGCGCGTGAGCGACGAGAACACCTCGCGGTGGCCGATGACCGGAAAGCGGTAGGGATGGGAGCGAAAGGCGGTCGCAAAGAGCGTCTCACCGAGACGCTGGTCCGGATCATCCTTCACCATGTCGATCTCGCGGAGGATGACGTCCTTCTCCCGCGCCACCTCGTCGGCCGGGAGCGTCGAGTGCAGGACCATGTCGGCGAGCAGGTCGACCGCGATGCCAACGTGCTCGCTGGGCAGGTCGATGTAGTAGACGGTGCGGTCGAACGTGGTGTAGGCGTTGATCATCCCGCCGTGCGCTTGAACGGTCGCGCTGATCTCCCGTCCCGCGCGACGCTCGGTGCCCTTGAAGAGCAGGTGCTCCAGATAGTGCGACACCCCGGAACCCTGGAGCGTGTCCTCGTGGACGCTGCCGGTCTTGACCCAGATCTGGACGGACGCGAGGGGCGCCGACCGGTCCTGCCGCACGATCAGGGTGGCGCCGTTGGGCAGCACCTCGCGGTGGACTGGTTCCTCCCAGAAGGGGCGGAGGAGCGCGAGATCACCGGTCGTGAGGGAGGAGGACTTGGCCATGGAGAGAGCGGTTGCCGGGTGCCACCAGCGTTGCCCGGGCGGGCTCGACGACCGAGGTGGGGCGCGCCTTCAGGGCGCCTCCGTCAAGACCGCCTTGGGCCAGTGCTTTGGCCGCGGCCCCTTCGGCAGGAACGGTTTCACGAAGGCATCCTCGAACGAAAACACCTCCGAAAAGTCCTCGCGACGATCGCTCTCGGTCTTGGAGAAGATGTTGTAATCGATCAGGCTGAACACGATGTCGCCGAAGTCGGCGCAGCGCCGAATTCCCCAGCCATGGAGCACCGTGATCGCCAGCGGACCAAACTGATCAAGTGCATACTCCCGAATGCCTTGCAACAGTTCAGGTCCACTCACGTGGATGGAGCGCTGCGCCCGGCCAGAGTCGCGCTTCCGCAGTTCCTTGACGGCATGGTCGAGGCCTTGGCGGGTGAACGCGTAGGCCCGCCGGTCGAACCGCGGGTCTTCCTTGCAAATCAGCTCGACGATCGCGTCGAAATCGAGGTCCTGCATGCGAAAACGCCTCGAGCCTGCACACGCCTAGGCGTTCTGCAATCTCAAGGTTGAGGAGACGAGGCCCAGTCACCGGCCGCGGGAGTCGCGGAATGCGCCCTTGCTCGCCCAGCGCCGCCGCGATCGCCGGATTCGCCCCGGTGGTGGCCCCGGGAGGTGAGAAACGCAGTCCGGGGCGTCCTCGAGCATCGTGCAATCTCAGGCTTGAATCAGGTGCAATTTGGCATTTACTTAGCAACGGTTGCATCTTTGCTATCGCAAACTGACTCTTCTCTTCCCCGACGTCGCATCTTTGCATTTGCCTCGCAGTTCTTCAATCCATTGACTCCCAGAATTCACCATGACTGATTCCGCCGAAACCCATCCTGGAACCGCCACCGGTGCCGAGCCGGCCAATGCTCCCATTGAAGTCGCCGTGAAGCGGCTCCGCCAAGCCGGGCTCCGCATCACTCAGCCGCGCATTGCGATCCTCAATGCCCTGATCCGCCGGGATCGGCCGGCGAGCATCGAGCAGATTCACAATGATCTGAAGGGAAACACATTTTGCGATCTGGTGACGGTCTATCGCTGCCTCGCCGCCTTCGAAAATCTCGGGCTGGTCCGCCGCTGCTTCTTCCACAACGGCACCAGCCTGTGGCAAATCAACCTCGCCGGGGAAACGTCCTACCACATCGTTGGCAAGGCCTCCAATACGATGGAGCAGCTTGATCCGCAGACCTCGGCCGAGTTGGCCGCGGCGATCAAGCGGGTCGAGGACGTGCTTAAGTCGCGGGGTTACAAGGACCTCTCGCACATGGTGGAGTTCTTCGGCGTCAGCCCAGGCGCCGGGGCAGCCCCGTCGATCTAGGCTGACGGGACCCGGCGTCCGCCAACGACCGGGGAGAGCGTCAACCGCGGGCGGCCTGCCACTCGGCAGCCGCCACGTCCCAGTTGAGCACGCTCCAGAACGTCTTCGCGTAGTCCGCGCGCCGGTTCTGGAACTTCAGGTAGTACGCGTGCTCCCAGACATCCAGCCCGATGATGGACACGTAGCCGTCCATGCCGGGCGTATCTTGGTTGGGGGTGGACATCACCGAAAGCTTGCCGTGCTTGAGCGCCAGCCAGGCCCAACCGCTCCCGAAGCGACCCATCGCCGCCTCGGTAAAGCGCGCCTTGAATGCGTCGATCGAGCCGAATGCGTCCGTCAGCGCCGCCGCGAACGCACCTGACGGCGCCGACGCGCCGCTCGGGGTCATCAGGCGCCAGAAAAGGGCGTGGTTGAGGTGGCCGCCGACGTTGTTGCGAACAGCGTTGCGGATGGACTCCGGGACGGCGGAGAGGTTCGCCATCAGGGCCTCAGCACTCAGGGCTTGGAGTTCCGGATGGGCCTGCAGCGCGCGGTTGGCGTTGTCCACATAGGCACGGTGATGCCGCCCATGGTGGATTTCCATGGTGAGACGATCGAAATGGGGCTCCAGCGCGTCCACCGCGTACCCCAGCGGGGCCAGCGTGAACGGCTGCATCGTGCCGGAGGTGCTGCCGGACGCCGCCTTCGCCCCTGCGGGCGCTGCGAGCAACGGCGCAGATGCCGTGGCAGCAACCGCCGCAGCGGCTCCCCAGCCTCCAAGCAGGCGAAGGGCGTCGCGGCGGGAAATGGCGGAGGGAGACGAGGGGGTCGGGGGAACGTGTGCCATGCCACTTCCCTATCCGGTTCCCTGCCCCGCGCAAGCCACGCCGAGAGATGCCGGCTCCCTCCCCGTGTGTGACGCGTCCATGCCGTCCCGCGGAGTTCCGCCTCCCCGGCCGGCCCCGCTGGCCGAGGTGCGGGGCCCAGGCGCTCCGCCGCTCCCGGCCGCTCCGCGCGCCACCGCACTCCCGGATGCCGTTGCGCGGTCCCTCGGGGCGGGAATCGTCCGAAGGCTTGCCGCAGCGCCGCCCGCTTCCACACTTCGGGCATGCCTTCTCCCGTTACCCGTCGTCAGGCTCTCGCCACCCTCACCGGCGCCGTCCTCGCTGGAAGCACCCACGCCGCCAGCCAGAGCGCGGCGCCCGCCACCGCCACCTCCCCCCAACCCCAGGGCGCAAAGGAGAGCGCCGGCGCGATGGGGCAGCCGGACACCCATCCGATCCGTCACTCGGCGTGCAAATGGTGCTACGCGAAGACAGCCTTGGCGGACCTTGCCAAGGCGGCGAAGTCCTTCGGGATGGAATCCATCGAGTTGCTGAATCCCGAGGAGTGGCCGGTGGTGCAGGCCTTTGGCCTGACGTGCGCGATCGCGAACGGTCCGGCTCGCATCAACGACGGGTTCAACCGCCGCGAAAATCAGGTGACGCTCATTCCGGCCTACCTGAAGCGCATCGAGGAATGCGCCCATGCCGGGATTCCCAGCCTCATTCTTTTCTCGGGCAATCGTCGGGGGCAGAGTGACAGCGAGGGCCTGGAAATCTGCGCCGAGGGCATCAAGCAGATCGTCGGCGCCGCCGAGAAACACGGCGTGACTCTTTGCATGGAGCTGCTCAACAGCCGCGTGAACCACAAGGACTACCAGTGCGACCGCACGGAGTGGGGCGTGGAGCTGTGCAAGCGGGTGGGTTCAGAGCGGTTCAAACTGCTCTACGACATTTACCACATGCAGATCATGGAGGGTGACATCATCCGCACCATCCAGACGCACCACGCCTACTTCGGTCACTACCACACCGGCGGCAATCCGGGCCGGGCGGAAATCGATGACTCCCAGGAACTGAACTACCCGGCAATCATGCGCGCCATCCGGGCCACCGGTTACCGCGGCTTCGTCGGCCAGGAGTTCATCCCGAAGCGCGATCCGCTCACCTCACTCCGCGAAGCCGTGCAGCTCTGCACGGTCTGAGCCCGGGCCGGACGTCCGTCCGCGCTCAACCACCCGCGAGCAGGCGGCGGAGGGTTTCGTCCACGAGCCTGGGGTTGGCCTTGCCCTTGGCGGCCTTCATCACCGGGCCCTTGAAGGCGTTGAGCGCGCTTTCCTTGCCGGCCCGGAAATCCGCCGCCGACTTTGCGTTGCCCGCGATCGCGTCGCGGCACCACTGCTCCAGCTCCGCGACGTTCGTCTCGGCCTTGAGGCCCTTGCGCTCCACCACCGCCGCCGGCATCTCGCCCGTTGCGAACATGTCGACGAACGCTTCCTTGGCGGCGTTCATCAGAAGCGTGCCGGCCTCGATCAGCCGCACCAGTTCCGCGATGTGCGCCGGACGCACGCGCGACGCCTCCAAGCCGATCTTCACCGTGCCGAGTTCGCGGAGGAGGTCGTTGACGATCCAGTTGCCAACCGCCTGAGCCTTGTCCACTCCCGCCAGCGCGACCGTCTCCTCGAAGAAATCACTCAGCGCGCGATCCGGCACGAGGACCGACGTGATCGTGTACGGGATCTGGTACCGCTCGTAGAACCGACGCTGCTTGTCGAACGGCAGCTCGGGACACTCCGCCTGCAAGCGCGCCTTCCAGGCGGCATCCACCTTCACGGGCATGAGGTCGGGGTCCGGAAAATAGCGGTAGTCATGCGCCATTTCCTTCGAGCGCAGGGACTGCGAGGTGCCGGTCTGGCCGTCGTAATCGCGCGTCTCCTGCCGGATCGTTCCGCCGGCCGCGATCACCGCCAGCTGGCGCTTGATCTCATGGGCGATGCCGTCGCGGACGAAGGAAATGGAATTGAGGTTCTTGAGCTCGACCTTCGTGCCGAGCTTGGTCTCACCGACCGGCCGCACCGAGATGTTCGCATCGCAGCGCAGCTGCCCCTTCTCCATGTCACAGTCGGAAATGCCCGCGTACACCATCGCCGTGCGCAGGGCCGTCAGGTAAGCGAAGGCTTCGTCGGCAGACTGCATCGCCGGTTCAGACACCACTTCCATCAGCGGGGTACCGGCGCGGTTGTAGTCGACCAGCGAGTCGCTCGCCGTGTGGTTCAGCTTGCCCACATCTTCCTCGAGGTGAATGCGGGTCAGGGGAATGCGCTTGTGCTCGCCCTGAATGTTGCGGGCCGGGGCCGGCAACTCGATCTCCACCGAGCCACCGAGGCAGATGGGCTGGTCGTACTGGGAGATCTGGTAGTTCTTCGGCGAGTCCGGGTAGAAGTAGTTTTTCCGGTCCCACTTGCAGACGGGCGCGATCTCGCAGCCGAGCATCAGGCCGGCGCGGATGATCGCATCCAGCGCCGCCTTGTTCATCACCGGGAGCACGCCCGGCAGCGCGAGCACGACGGGGTCGGTGAGCGTATTCGGTTCCTGCCCGTAGCCGGTCGCCACGCGGGTGAACATCTTGGACTTGGTCTTGATCTGGATGTGCACTTCCAGACCGATCACGGCTTCGTAGTTCATGGCGGGTCCGGTTCAGAGCGTGGGTCGGCGTTGGCCCCAGGCATGGGCGCGCTCGTAGGTGTGGGCCATCGCGAGCAACTCGGCCTCGCCGAAGGGCTGGCCGATGAGCTGCATGCCGATCGGGCGACCGTCGGCACTGAAACCACACGGCACGCTCACCGCCGGCAAACCAGCGAGGTTCACGCCGATCGTGTAGATGTCGCAGAGGTACATCGCGAGCGGATCCGCCTTCGCTCCGCGCCGGAACGCCGGCGTCGGCGCCGTCGGAGTGAGGATCACGTCCACATCCCGGTAGGCGTTCAGGAAGTCCTGCCGGATCAGCGTTCGCACTTTCTGCGCCCGCAGGTAGTACGCGTCGTAGTACCCGCTCGAGAGCACGTACGTCCCCAGAATGATGCGTCGCTTCACCTCGGGCCCGAAGCCTTCGGCCCGCGACTCGGCGTAAATTTCCACCGCGTCCTTCGCGTCCTTGGAGCGGTGTCCATAGCGGATGCCATCGAAGCGCGCGAGGTTGGAGGAGCACTCCGCCGTCGCGATGATGTAGTAGACGCCAATCCCGTACTCAGTGTGCGGGAGCGACACGTCCTTCACCGTGCAGCCCTGCGACTCGTAGAAGCGCACCGCAGCCTGCACGGATGCCGCCACCTCGGGATCCAATCCCTCGCCAAAGTATTCGCGCGGGATGCCGATCCGCCACGGGCCGCGCCGGGACTGCAGGGCCGCCCGGTAATCGGGCACGTCGGCCCGCCATGAGGTCGAATCCCGCGGGTCGTGCCCCGCGATCGCACCGAGCACGATCGCCGTGTCCTCGACCGAGCGGCCGAACGGGCCGATCTGATCGAGCGAGGAGGCAAAGGCGATCAGTCCGTAACGCGAGACGAGCCCGTAGGTCGGCTTGAGGCCGACGACGTTGCAGAACGAGGCCGGCTGGCGGATCGAGCCACCGGTGTCCGAGCCGAGCGAGACGATCGTCTCGCCCGCCGCCACCGCCGCCGCGCTGCCGCCCGAGGAACCGCCGGGCACGCAGTCCAGCGCATAGGGATTCGCGGTCGGGCCAAAGGCGGAATTTTCCGTCGACGAGCCCATCGCGAACTCGTCCATGTTCAACCGACCCCAGCAGATCGCCCCCGCCTCGCGCAGTCGCTGGGTGACCGTCGCGTCGTAGGGCGACACGAAGGTCTGCAACATCCGGCTCGACGCCGTCAGTGGCTGCCCGGTGACCGCGATCACGTCCTTCAAGCCGATCGGAATGCCGTCCAGCGGTCCCCGCGCCTCGCCGCGCGCCCGGCGCTCGTCCGAGGCGCGCGCCTGGGCCAGCGCGTCCTCGAAGTCGTACGAATTGAAGGCGTGCACGCGGTCCTCGACCGCTCGGGTGCGGGCAATCACCGCCTGCATGAGGTCCACCGCGGAGATCCGGCGCGCCTGCAGCGCGGCGGAAAGCTCGGCGATCGACTGATAGTGAAGCGCGTCAGACATGGCGGGAGGACTCTCGGGACGGTGACTCACTCCACCACCTTGGGGACCACGATCATGTGATCACGCTGCGCGGGAGCATTGCGCAGCGCCTCCTGGACCGGCAGGCCCGGGCGAGCCGCATCGGCCTCCCAGACGTTGAAGAGCGGAAACGCATGCGCCGTCGGCTCGACGCCCGTCACATCCACCTGCTTCAGCTTCTCGATCGCCGCCAGCACGTCGCCGAGCTGGCTCGCGAAGTGCGCCTTCTCCTCCGGCGTCAACGCCAGACGGGCCAGCGCGGCGACGTGATCGATGTTCAGGTCGGTGGGGGACGACGGGGAACTCATTTGCGGAGGGTGTAGCCGTGGCCGGACACGAGGGCGTCCTGCACGGCGGTGAAGACGCGGTTGACCTCCTCGTCGGTGAGGGTGCGGTCCTCGGCGCGGAAAACCAGCGAGAAGGCGAGGCTCTTGTGCCCGGCCGGCAGGCCCTCGCCGCGGTAGACGTCGAAGATCTCCATTGACTCCAACGCGAACGCGGTCCCGACGGCGGCGCGCGCCGCCTTGGTCATCGCCTTGCGCACGTCGGCAGCGGGCACGGTCTCTTCGACCACCAGCGCCACGTCCCGCAGGGCGGCGGGGAAGAGCGCGAACGGACGATAACGCGAACGGGTCGCCGGCGCCGCGAGATTCGCGGGCAGGATCACGAACTCGCCGGCGTAAACGCGGCCCGTCACGTCGCGCGTCTTCAGCGACGCGACATTGAGCAGGCCGAAGGAGGCGGACCAGCCGTGGGCGAGGTCACCGGCGGAAGCCGCATGGCCGGATTGCCAGGAGCGATCGCCCTCG
This sequence comes from Verrucomicrobiota bacterium, assembly GCA_016871755.1. Lineage (GTDB taxonomy): Bacteria > Verrucomicrobiota > Verrucomicrobiia > Opitutales > Opitutaceae > UBA6669. The sequence goes on from VHCJ01000001.1 coordinate 241,366, forward strand.
GCGACCGGGCGGATCTGACGCGCGAGGTCGAGTCCCGCGAAAGAGGCCACGGCCTCGATCAGGTGGCGGGCGGCGTAGAAATCCGGCGCCGAACGACGGAGCCATGTCCGGGAATCCGGATCCTCGGCGAGGACGAAGCTCACCGCCACGCACTCGAGCAACTGGCCGTCTCGCTCGCGGAAGACGCGGCCCGCCTCAGCGAGGCGAGTGACCGAAACCCCGCGCGCGCGGTTCAGACGCAGCGTCTCGACCAACCCATCGATCAGCGTCGGCCGCAGGTGCGACTGATCCTCGACGAACGGATTGGCGAGCGCGAGACGCGGGGCCAGAGACTCGGAGGCGGTGCCTGCCACCTCGGTGGCGGAACGCAGCGTGTAGTTGACGCACTCGTGGCAGTCTTGGCCAACGAGGAACCGCAGGGCGCGCCGCTGGTACTCGACCACCGGATCATCGTCCTCGGCCAGACCGGGGCCCGTGACGGTCGTCGCCGGAATGCGCTCGGTGCCGAAGATGCGCAGCACCTCCTCCACCAGATCGATCGGCCGGTCGAGGTCGTCGCGCCAGCTCGGCACGCGCACCGTCCAGCGCTCGCCGCCGTCCTCGGCGCGGTCCTCGCGCACGATCCGCAGCTCCAGCGATTCAAGCGCCGAGCGCATGTCGGACGACGGAATGGTGAAGCCGAGACGCTCGTTGATGTAGGCCGGCGTGACCACGATCTCGCGCAGCCACGGTTTGTCTCCACCGACCCGATACGCCGGGCCGGCGACCTTTCCACCGGCGGTTTCGAGGATGAGAGCGACTGCGCGGCGCGACGCCTCGGCGAGACTGTGCGGATCGACCCCGCGTTCGTAGCGGTAGGACGAATCGCTCGCGAGGCCCAGACGGCGGGACGTGGCGCGGATTCCCTGGCGACGGAAGTACGCGGCCTCCAGCACCAGATCCGTCGTGGATTCATCGACCCCGGAGTTGCTGCCGCCCATGATGCCGGCGATGACGACGGGGCGCTGCTGGTCGGCGATGACCAGCGTCTCGGCGGACAACGCGCGTTCCTTGGTGTCGAGCGTGACGAGCGACTCGCCGGCAGCGGCGCGGCGCACGACGATTTCGGCGCCGCCCAGCTTGCGGGCATCGAAGGCGTGCAGAGGCTGACCGTACTCCAGCATCACGAAATTGCCGACATCGACGACGTTGTTGATCGGGCGCAGCCCGACGGCGGTGAGACGCTCCTGCAGCCACGCTGGGCTGGGGCCGACGCGCACGCCGGTGATGATCGTGGCTTGGTATAGCGGACAATCCTCGGCGGCATCGACGCGCACCGAGCCGAGTAGGTCCGGACGGGCGGGGGCTCCGGCGAAGAGCGCGCCCTCGTCGGGGACCGACGGGTAGCGCAGCGGTTCGCGGAACCAGGCCGCGAGCTCGCGGGCGATGCCGAGGTGGGAAAGGCAATCGGGGCGATTCGGCGTGATCTCGATGTCGAACACCACATCGCCGGCCGGCAGCACCTCGTTGATCGGGCGGCCGAGCTCAGGGCGATCGCTGAGGACAAGCAGACCCGAGTGATCCTCGCCCACGCCCAGTTCGCGACCGGAGCACATCATGCCATCGGAGGCATGGCCGCGGATCTTGGATTGCTTGATGACGAAGTCGCCCGGCAGGACGGCACCCGGCAGCGCGACCGGCACGCGGTCGCCGACCTTGTAGTTCTGGGCGCCGCACACGATCGTCTTCACCCCGTGGGCGGGGCCGACATCGACGGTGCAGACGGACAGCTTGTCGGCGTTCGGATGGCGATCGCGCGTCAGCACCTCGCCGACGAAGACGGACGACAACGCCGGAGCGCCGGTGGTGTGGACCGACTCGACCTCGAAGCCGAGGAACGTGATGGCGCGGGAAATTTCGTCGGAGGAACGGCCGGCCAAATTGACGTACGACTGGAGCCAGTTGCGGGAGACTTTCACGGCGGGAAGGAGGTTCGCGGAAGCGGAGCGGGGGCGGAAGGAAGCAGGACCGCGTCAGGCGAACTGCCGCAGGAAGCGCAGATCGTTCTGGTAGAAGTAGCGGATGTCATCGATCCCGTAGAGCAGCATGGCGAGACGCTCGAGACCCATGCCGAAGGCGTAGCCGGACCAGACCCGGGAGTCGTGACCCACCCCGTCGAGGACGATGGGGTCGACCATGCCGCAGCCACCGATCTCGATCCACTCCTTGTTCACCTTCGGCAGATGGCGGGCGCTGAGATCGACCTCGAAACTCGGTTCGGTGTAGCCGAAGTAGTGCGGACGGAAACGCGTCTTGGTGTCCTTGCCCAGCAAGGACGTGAAGATGTAATCGAGCAGTGCCTTGAGATCGCGGACGGTGACATTGCGATCGACGTAGAGACACTCCAGCTGGTGGAAATTGGCGGAGTGCGTGGCGTCGGTGGTGTCGCGGCGGTAGACGCGGCCCGGCGAGACGATGCGGATCGGCGGCGGCCCCTTGAGCAACGTGCGGATCTGGACGGACGACGTGTGCGTGCGCAGCAGATAGCGCTCGTCGGCGCGGTGCTTGGAGACATTCGCGAAGGCGGCGTCGCGCGGCAGGTAGAACGTGTCCTGGGCATCGCGGGCCGGGTGGTCGGCCGGCGTGTTGAGGGCGTCGAAGCAATAGTACTCGGTTTCGACCTCCGGGCCGTCGGCGACGGTGAAACCCACCTTGCGCAGGATGCGGCACATTTCCTCGCGCACTTGGGTGAGCGGGTGGAACGTGCCCGGGCCCGCGTCGGGCGAAGGCAAAGAGACATCGATGGCCGGGCCGACCTGGGCGGCGATCTCGCCATCGACGACCCGCTGGAGGGCGGCGTCGAGCAACGCCTGCACAAGAGCCTTGGCCTCGTTGATGCGCTTGCCCAGGGCGGGGCGCTGCTCCTTGGGCACGGAGCCCATCTGCTTCATGAGCGCGGTGAGTTCGCCATTGGGGCCGACGAGGCGCGCCTTGGCGGCCTCCAGTTCGGGGCGGGTGCGGATGGCGGCGAGATCGGCCTGCGCCTTTTCCTGCAGGGCGGAGAGAAGCGATTCCATGGAGACGACGGGGGAAGGAAGAGCGGAGAGGAGCGCCGACCCGGGCGAGTCCGCGTGGGACGAACCGAGCGGCGGGAAGAAGGAAGGACGACGGCGGGCGGGCGGGAAAGAAAAAGGACGGTGCCCCGGGGAGGGGCCCGTCCTCGTGAGACTCGACCCCGGGGTGACCGGGACCGAGAGGTGGGGCGAGCCAGCCCGGCTCGCGTTGGGGTGGAATCAGGCCTTCGCCTTGGCGGCGGTGGCCTTGGCCTTCAACGCGTCCTGCGCCTGCTTGACCAAGGCGTTGAACGCGGCCTCGTCGCGGATGGCGATGTCGGACAGGACCTTGCGGTCGAGTTCGATGTTCGCGGCCTTGAGGCCCTCGACGAAGCGGCTGTAGGTGATGCCGGCGTTGCGGCAGGCCGCGTTGAGGCGGACGATCCAGAGGCCGCGGAATTCGGCCTTCTTCTTGCGGCGGTCGCGGTAAGCGTACTGCCAGGCGTGCTGGACCGCTTCCTTAGCGTAGCGGAACAGCTTCGATTTGCTGCTGTAGTAGCCCTTGGCGTACTTCAGCACTTTCTTGCGGCGGCGGCGCGAGGCCGGGGCGTTCGTTGCACGAGCCATGTTGGTTTTCCTTTATTTTATGTGGCCGGCGGGTCGGCTTGAATGATTCACCCGCCTGGCGCGGTGGGAGGTTGTCGGCTGGGAGCGGTGAGGCTTACAGACCGAACGGGAGGCAGCGCTTCAGAGGAGCGGCATGCCCCTCGGCGACGAGCTTGTCCTTCGTAGCACGACGCTTTGACTTCGTGCTCTTGGAGGCCAGGAGGTGCCGAAAGCCAGGGGTGCGCCGGATGAGCTTGCCCCGGGCGCTCAGCTTGAAGCGCTTGGCGACGGACTTTTTGGTCTTTTGCATGGAGAACGGCAGAAAACAGAGGCCCCGGATTCCCTTGGCAAGGGCAAAATCCACTCCCGGCCACGCGACGCGCGGGGGAGGACGGCCTGTCGCGGGTCGTAAATCGCGTGCGCCAGCCCCTCATTTGCGCACCGGCCGCGGACTCAGCCCGCCGGCAGCCACGACAGGCGGTCCAGATCCACATTCCCGCCTGAAATGATGATCCCGACCCGCCGACCCTGCAGCCGCGGTTCCCGCCCGGAGAGCAGGACGGCGAGCGGAACGGCGCAGGAAGGCTCGATGACCAGCTTGAGGACGTCCCAGGCGAGACGCATCGCGGAGACGATCTCCGCCTCCGACACCGTGGCGATCCCGGTGACGTGGCGCTGGATCAAGGCGAAGGTTCGCTCCGAAAGCGTCGCCCGGAGCCCGTCGGCGATCGTGAAGCCGTTCCCCTGATCGATGAGATGGCCGGCGCGGAAGGAACGAGCCGCATCGTCGGCGGCAGCCGGCTCGGCCCCGAAGACCGCGATGCCGGTGCCCATCCCGGCGGCGGCCAGCGCGGTCCCGGAAAGCAAGCCCCCGCCGCTGACGGGAGCCAGGACAGCGTCGAGCCGACCGACCTCCTCCATCAATTCCAGCGCGGCCGTGCCCTGACCGGCGATCACCCGGACGTCGTCGAAGGGGTGCACCAGCGTACCGCCCCGCTCCTGCAGGAGCGCCGACGCCCGCGCCTCCCGCGCGGCGAGGGTGGGCTCGCAGACATGAATCGTGGCCCCGTAGCGCTCGATCGCCGCACGCTTGATCGCCACGGTGCCCTCGGGGATGACGATGTCGGCGCGCACTCCCCGCTCGCGGGCGGCAAGGGCGACGGCGGCACCATGATTGCCGGAGGAGTGGGTAACGATCCCGGCCCGGGCGGCTTCATCGGGCAGCGAGAACACGGCGTTGAAAGCGCCGCGAGCCTTGAAAGCACCTGCCCGCTGAAAGTTCTCGCACTTGAACCAGAACTCACCCCCGCAAAGGCGGTCGAACGTCGACGAACGCAGCACCGGGGTGCGGTGCACCCTCCCGCGCAACCGCGCGGCGGCCTCCTGCACATCGGCAAACGTGGGAGAGGACGGAAGGGACATCGGACCAGCCTCGAGTGGAGCGGGCGGAAAGACCAGCGCAGACCGAGGCCTGACACCCGGACACACCGGCCCGCTGGGAACGGGGAGCGGCGACGACCTCCTGCAGGCCAGCATCGGGCGGCGGCGACTTCATGCGGTTGCGACCCCAAGCGCCCCGCTCAGCCGCGCCCGCGGGGAGCATCCTGCCCAACGAAATCCTGTTGACACCCCGGCCCACTTTATGACTTTTCGCCCCTCCGCTTCGCTGGCTTCCTAGCTCAATGGTAGAGCAGCTGACTCTTAATCAGTTGGTTCGGGGTTCGAGTCCCCGGGGAGCCACCAAGCGCCTCTCTTCCCTCGCCTCCCCAGGCCGTTCTTTTCATTAACTCTTGGCTGTCCGCAGGTTACGGTGACTTTTCCGTACCCCTTTTGCCGGCGTAGCTCAATGGCAGAGCACCTGTTTTGTAAACAGGTGGTTGCAGGTTCAACTCCCGTCGCCGGCTCCACCTTCGACAGAGACTTCTTTCCGCCCGCCCGCTCCCGCAACCCGGACGCCCCTCTCTTTCCACTGCCTGGTGGTGTAATGGTAGCACAGCAGATTCTGACTCTGCTTGTCTAGGTTCGAGTCCTAGCCGGGCAGCCAGCGTGACCCAAACGTTTCGGATTACGCGGATAGGGAGGTCAAAGAACCGTTGACAGGGCGAACGGTGCGGCGCGTTAGTCGACTTTTGCGCCTTTTTTCATTGATTTTCAGACTTTCTGGCTCCTCTTCGACTACCCCACCCACCCCGTAGCCAGAACCACTCCAGCAGACTTGAAGTTGAACCCCGCAACTGAACTAATAGCCTCTTCTTGTTCGTTCCTTTTGCTTTCCTTTGGCCCCGGGCCTGCTCATCAGGGCGATGCTCTGACGAGTTTTGAGCGAAACGCCCCGCCCACCGTCAAAACCCCACCCACCGTCTCTTTCCTCCCTTAGTTTCAGTCTCATCCCCCCTTCCTTCACCCGACCTCTGAAAAAATCATGACTACGACCAGCCTCACGTTCGCGTTCCTCATGGGCCAGACTCCGATGGAGCTCTTCAAGCATGGAGGGTACATCATGTGGCCGATCATCATCGTCTCATTCCTCTGTCTCACCGTCGCGGTTGAACGCGTCATCTTCGCGATCCGCGAGGCGGCTACGCGGGAGCGCGAAGTGGTGGAAAAGATGCTGGAGAAGGTCGAAGCCCGCGACATCGACGGTGCGGTGGCTCTCGGTCGCAAGAGCAAGGACTATGTAGCCCGCATTCTCGTATACGCCCTCACGCACAAGGAGTACTCGATGCACAACGCCTTCGTGCGGGCCTCGAATCAGGAACTCACGCGCTTTCAGCAGGGCATGTCGACCTTGGATACCTGCATCACGGCGGCGCCCCTCCTCGGTCTGCTCGGTACCGTGACGGGCATGATGAACACCTTCGGAGCTCTCTCCGGAGGTGACATCGCCGCCGCCGCCGGCCAGATCACGGGCGGTGTGGCTGAGGCGCTGATCGCGACCGCAGCCGGCCTTGCCATCGCCATTCTCGGCCTGCTGCCGTACAACTTCATCAACTCGAAGATCGAAGACGCGAAGCACGACATCTCGGATGCTTCCAACGCGATCGAGCTGATCATCAAGAAGTCCGAGGCTACGGTCTAACCGAAGCCCTCCGGCCGGGGGGATCCCCCGCCCGACTCTGCAACCCTCCTCTCCTCGGACTTCCATGGCAGGCTCCTCTTCCGGCGGTGGCGGCTCAAGCGGTTCCAAGAAGGCGCGCATTGAGATCATTCCTCTCATTGACGTCATCTTCTTCCTGCTGGCTACCTTCGTTCTCTTCACGCTCTCGCTGAACAAGTCCGGCGGACTCCCGGTGAGCCTTCCCAGCACGTCGACGAGCGAGCCCCGCGATCCGTCGGGCGTAACGATCACCGTCACCCAGGAAGGCACGATCGCTTGGGACAAGGACCCCATCACCCTCGACGAATTCCTCGTCCGGCTGCAGGCGTACAAGCAGGCGATGGGACCGGATGCCCGAATTCTCATCAACGGTGACGAGAATGCGTTCTTCAGTCAGGCGCGTTATGTCTTCGACGAAGTCCGAAAGGCCGGTATCCAGAAAGTCCTCATTGAGACTCGGATGCGGCCCGCCCAGTAGAGACCCAAGTCCGCTGAACCCATCACCCGGCCAGCCCGCTGGAAACCAACACCATGTCCGGAGCTCCCTCCCCGTCTGGCTCAAGTGCCAAGAAGGCCCGCATCGAGATCATTCCTCTGATCGATGTGATCTTCTTCCTTCTCGCCACGTTCGTCCTCTTTACGCTTTCGCTGAACAAGATTCAGTCCCTGCCCGTCAACCTTCCTGTCGCCGCTCCGCCGTCCGCCAATCCGCCGGACACCGATGACAACGTCACCCTGCAGGTTTCCGACGGGGGCACGCTCTTCTGGAACAAGGAGCTTATTGGCATGAACGAGGTGGGACCTCGCTTGGCCAACTACGCCACGAGTGTGGCGGTCCCGCGGGTGCTGATCGCCTCCGACGACCGTGCTAAGTACGGTGCCACCATTCAGGTCCTTGATGAAGTCCGTAAGGCCGGCATCAAGCAGGTCTCTGTGGAGACCATTTGGCGAGCCACCGGCAAGTAACCCGAACCTACTCCCGACATGCATCGCGATCTGATCATCGGTCTGCTGCTCTCCGGTATTCTTCACGGCGGTTTCCTGTTCGGCGAACAACTGTTCCCAAAAAACAAGGCCGTGACCAAGAAGGTGGTCGAGGAAGACGCCACCATCGAACTCATGCAGATGCCGCCACCCGAGCCTGAAGAGATTGAGGTGACGGAGACGGACGAACCACCGGAGGAGGTCGTTGAGCTGGTGCCCCCGATGGCCGCCGACGTGCCCTCTCAGGTCACGATCGAGTCCTTTGTCCAGAAGCTCCAGCCCCCGCCCCCTCCGGGCCTGAACCGCCCCACCGGCGTGATTTCGATCCCGACCGGTCGCCCGAACACCGGCAATATCGGCAAGGGCATGAAGGACCTCTTCGATCTGGCGAACCTCGACCAGATTCCGTCCCCCCGTTTCCAAGCCAAGCCCGTCTACCCGTTTGAGATGCGGCGTGCCGGCATCACCGGCGACGTGCTGGTGGGCTTCATCGTTGATTCGAATGGTGACGTCCGCGAGGCCTATGCGATCCGCTCCACGCAGCGTGAATTCGAGGCGGCCGCCGTGCAGGCGGTGTCTAAGTGGAAGTTCCGCCCCGGCAAGAAGGGCGGCCGCAACGTCAATACGAAGATGCAGGTCCCGATCGTGTTCAGCATCACCGAGGAATAAGCCTCCCCCATGACTTTGCCCTCACTTTTCTCCCCGCTCCGTCGCGCCACGGCCACGCTCGGCCTCGCCGTGCTGCTCGGTTGCACCGCCGCGACGGTTTGGGCTCAGCCCGCCGCCGCTCCCAAGAAGGAACTCAGCGAGAAGGTCTCCGAGGACCTCGGCAAGATCAAGACCGCCACGGATTTGAAGAACTACGCCGAGGCGCTCTCGATCATCGATCGCCTGCTGAAGGGCGCCGCTCCGCAGAGCTACGACATTGCGGTGCTTTCCCAAGTCAAAGCGCAGATCCTTCTGACTCAGGCCGAATACACCAAGGCGATCGACCCGCTTGAAACCGCCGTTCTTGTTTCGGAGCGAAACAATTACTTCGAGCCGAAGGTGCTTCAGGAGCTGCGCTACTTCCTCGCCCAGCTGTACTACCAGGAGGCGGCGAACGCAAAGACCCGCGATGCGCTGCAGCGGAACTACGCCAAGGCGTCCCAGTACATGGCTCAGTGGTCCAAGGCCAACACCAAGCCGAACCCGGATGCTCAGCTCTTCTTCGCGTCTCTCCTTTACAATCAGGCGCAGATCGACCCGAACAACGTCGACATGGCCCTGATCAAGCGCTCCCAGGAGGAGGTTGAGAAGGGACTGGAGATGTCCGTGCGGCCGAAGGACGCTTTCTACATCCTCCTGCTCGCGACGCTCCAGCAGCAGAACCAGACCGCCCGCTCCGCAGAGATCCTCGAACTGCTGGTCAAGATGGCGCCGAAGAACAAGACCTACTGGGCCCAGCTGGCGTCGACGTACCTCAACCTCCAGCAGGATCTCCGTTCCGCCCTGACGATTGAGCGCGCCCAAGTCCACGAGGCGATGAACACGCCCAAGGACAACTTCAACTTGGTCGGCATCTACTTCAACATGCAGCAGTACGATCAAGCGATCAATCTGCTGGAGAAGGGACTGCGCGATGGATCGATCGACAACGAACAGCGCAACTGGGAGCTTCTGGCCGCCTCGCTCCAGCAGGTGCGCCGGGAAGCTCGCGCCATCGATGTTCTGAAGGAAGCCATCAAGAGCTACCCGGACTCGGGATCCCTGTACCTGACGATCGCGCAGATTTACTACTCCCTCGACAAGCTGAACGAGTCCTACACGTACGCCTCCCAGGCCATCACCCATAAGCTGGACAAGCCCTGGCAGGCCCTGACCTTCCTCGCCTACATCTGCTACGAGTTGAAGAAGCTTCCCGAGGCCCTCGAGGCCATCAATGCCACTGCACAATACCCAGAGGGCGCCAAGGATGCCGAGCGCCTCAAGAAGGCCATCGAGGATGCCATCAAGGAGCGCGAAGCGCTCGCCAACTCACCCGCCGCTTAAGACACCCGTCATGAATAAACCTTACGTCATCTTCCCACTCGTCGGCCTCCTGATCTTCGGAGGCTTCTACTGGAACTTCGCCACGAAGTACGCCGAAAAGCAAAAGGCGAAGGATGTCGCCATCCGAAAGGCGAAAGAGGACAAGATCAAGGAGGAGCAACAGGCTCGCCGCGTTGCCGTGGAGGATGCCATCCGTCTCCAAGAGCAGCGCAAAAAGGAAAAGATTGAGCGCGACGAGAAGGATCGCCTGGAGAAGGAGGCTCGCCAAAACGCCATCGACGCCCGTGACAAGGCTTACCGCGATCAGGAGAAGCTCGCCAGACAGGTCGACCGTCTCGCCAAGGAAATCACCGTTGAGCGCGAGGGCATCGCGAAAATTGAGGATACCAAGAAGCTGAATCGCGACGAGGAGACCTTCCTGCGCCAGTTCGTCAAGCAGGCCGAGTCGAACGTGAAGCGCCTGGGTGAAGTGATTGACAAGATCGACGCCGCCGACAAGGCCCGCGCCGAAGCCGCTGCCGCGGCCGCCGCCGCGGCCGCCGCCAAATCCAAGAGCTGATCTCCCCGAACCTCTGCCGACATGAACAAGTCCTACGTCATCCCGCCCCTCGTGCTCTGCGCGCTGTTCGGCGTCTACTATTTCCAATTCGCCGAGGAACAACAGATCACGGAGGCGGCAAAGAAAAAGGAAGTCGCCGCCAAGATCGCCGAGGAGAAGCGCAAGAAGGACGAGACCGAGGCCAAGGCCCGCGCCGACGCCGACGAGCGGACCCGCAAGCGCGAAGAGGAAACCGCCAAGAAGGACGCCGATCGCCGGGCCAAGTGGGACGCCCAAGGCCAGGAGATCGCCGACGCTACCAAGAAGTACACGGCCCAAGCCGAGGCTTCGGCCAAGCAAGTCACTGACCTTGAGGCCCAACTGGTGGCTCTTCGGAAGCAGAAGGAAGCCGCCGGTCGCGAGGCGTTCGAACTCGTCAAGCGGGTCGAACTCGCCCGCATCGACAAGCGCAACGCCGAGCTCGAAATCCAGCGTCTCCATTCGATGGTCGCCAAGCGCGCCGCCGAGAGTTCGGCCGCCCAGCCGCCTCCCCCGCCCGCTGTCGCCAAGGCTCCCTGACGGACCTTTCCTCTCTGAGTTTTCTGCCCCAGCGGCCCCGGACAACCTCCGGGGCCGCTTCGTTTTCCGCCCCCAAACCCCTCGCCCCACGCTTGCGCCGACCGCGCCGCCGCCCCACCGTGTCCGGCGATGGCTCTTCCCGAAGCTCCGGCATTCCTCCGCGATCGCGATCTCGATCCGGCTGAACTGACTTCCGGCGATCCCGCCCCGGTCCTGCTGCGGCTGTACGCGTGGATGTTCTACGCCCGCACGGTCGACAATCGCATCCTCGACCTCTTCCGCCAGGGTCTCATCAAGGGCACCGTCACCGGTGGCCAAGGCCACGAGGCTCTCATCACGCCGCTCACCTTGCTGGCCCGCAAGGACATCGACGTCATCTCGTTCACCCACCGGGGCCTGGGCGGCCACCTGATCTGGAGTTCAGACCTCGTCGACCACCTGAACCAGTACTGCGCCAACGCCCAGAGCCCCACCCACGCGCGCGAGGGCAATGTCCATCACGGCGACCCGGGCAACCGGTCACTGCCCATGATCAGCCACTTGGGCGCCATGATCTCCAACGTCGCCGGGCTCACCGACGCACAACGACGCCAGGGCATTCCCGCCGTCGGCTTCACCTTCTTCGGTGACGGCGGCTCCTCCACCGGCGATGTCCACGAGTCGCTCAACCTCGCCTCGGTGCTGTCCCTGCCGGTCATCTTCATCGTCGAGAACAACGGCTACGCCTACTCGACGCCGGTCCGCGAACAGTTCTCCGGCCGTTCAGAGCTCTGGCAGCGCGCCGCCGGCTACGGCATCGAGGGCCTGCGCATCGACACCACCGATGGCGATGTCGGCCGGGTCGCCCAGGAACTCGCCGTCGCCATCGGTGAGGTCCGTGCGACCTCCCGACCCCTCCTCATCGAGGCCCACTGCGCGCGCCTCCGCGGCCACGCAGCTTACGACACGTGCGACTACCTCAGCGCGGCGGAAAACGAAGCCATCCAAGCCCGGGATGCCCTGCCCCGCTTCCGCGACGCACTCGTTCGGCAGGGGCTCGGCGCCCCGCTCGAGGCCATGGAGGCCGCACTTCGGCCCTACATCGAATCGTGCATCCGGCAGGCCCTCGGGGTCGCCCGGCCTTCTCCCTCCGCCGCCTCCTTGGTTGCCGATGTCTTCGCCCCGGAGGCCGTTTCCCCGCCATGGAAACCGGAGGATCCAGCCGCCGCGCCACTCAATCAGGCCCAAGCCCTCAACGCCGCGCTCCGGAAAATCCTCACCGAGCGCCCCGAGTCCGTCGTCCTCGGACAGGACATCGGGACGTACGGCGGCGCGTTCAAGGTCACCGAGGGCCTGATCAGCGACTTCGGTCGCGGCCGGGTCCTCAACACCCCGCTCGCCGAGAGCGCCAGCACGGGCTACGCGATCGGCCTCGCCCTCGGCGGGTTTCGCCCCATCGAGGAATTCCAGTTCGCCGATTTCGCGACCGAGGCCACCACGCAAATCACCCTCAACGCCGCCACCTACCACTTCCGCTCCGGGGCCCGCGTTCCCCTCGTGCTCCGGCTGCCCTGCGGTGGCGGCCTGACCTTCGGTTCGTTCCATTCCCAGGAACTGGAATCGCTCTTCCTCAGCATGCCGGGCCTCAAGGCGCTCTACCCGTCCACGCCGCAGGACGCCTTCGACGCGCTGCTCGCCGCCTACGAGGACGACAATCCGGTGCTGCTCTTCGAGCACAAGGGGCTCTACCGGCGCCGCAAGCAGCCGGTCCGCTGGAACCCGCACTACCGCACGGTGTGGGAGCCCCGACGGCTGGTCGCCGGCGATTACGCCACCGTGGTGACCTATGGCGAGATGACCCTGACCGCGTTGGAGGCAGCGGACTACCTGCGTTCCGAGTACGAGCGCTCCCTCGAGGTCTGGGATCTCCGCGCCCTTTCGCCGCTGCGGCTCGACGCGATCGCTGACTCCGTCCGGCGCACGCACCGACTCATCGTGCTCCACGAGGGTCGCACCACCCATGGCTTCGGGGCCGAGCTGGTTTCGCGTCTGACCGAGGCACTGTTCTTCGAATTGGAGGCCCCACCGCTCCGGATCGGGGCCCTCGATACCCCGGTGCCCTTCGCCCCGGAGCTCGAGGCGGAGTTCCGGCCCCACCGGGACCGGGTCATCGCGCGCATCGTCGACTGGATGGGCTGAGCATCCACCCCTCCCATGGCTTCGCCGCGCAACCCCCGTCGCCCCGCCTCGCGGAGCCGTTCCCCATCGCCCCGGGCCTGGGCCGGCATCCGCCTGCTCGCGCTCGACGTCGACGGCATCCTGACGGATGGGACGATCCTGGTGTCGTCCGATGGTTCGGAAGCCAAGGGATTCTCGGTTCTGGATGGCATGGGAATGACCCGCCTGCTGAAGGCGGGGCTCACGGTCGCATGGATCAGCGGCCGACCCTCCGGCGCCACGACGCGCCGCGCCGAGGAGCTCCGCATCCCGCAGCTGATCCAAGGCCGGTCCGACAAGCGCGAGGCGCTCACCGAGCTGGCCGAGCGGCTGGGCCTCGACGCGGCAGCGTGCTGCTACATGGGTGACGACGACATCGACGCTCCGGCGATCGCCTGGGCCGGGATCGGCGCCACGGTGCGCACCGCCATGCCGGCCGCCCTCGCGGTCGCGGACTACGTGGCGCGACGCCCCGCCGGTGCCGGAGCGGTCCGCGAAGTCTGCGACCTCATCCTCGCCCAGCGCTCCGCCACCCCACGCCCGAGCGCCCGCCGCCCATGACGCCGAGGCTCCGACTCCTGCTCGCCGGTGGTCTTCTCGCTGCTCTCCCCCTGCGCGCTGCGGGACCGCAGGTACAGGCCAATGCCCCCATCCTGAACTTCTCGCTGCCGTCATTCAACGCCCAGGGCTTCCGCACCATGCTCGTCCGGGGCCGGGAGGCGGTTGTGGCCAGCAAGACCGAGGCACGGCTGCGCGACATGACGCTGACCGTCTTTTCCGGCGACGCCGCAGCCCGGGTTGAGACGGTGTTTGTCAGCCCAGCCGCCACGGTCCGGCTGGACGAACGCGTCGTCTTCGGCGAGGAATCCGTTCGCGTGGTCAACGATCGCTTCGAACTCCTCGGCAACGACTGGCGCTACGAGCACGATGCCCGCCGCATCCTGATCCGGAACGGTGCCCGCGTTGTCTTCCAAACCGAGATCCGCGACCTCCTGCGATGAAACGCCTTTCCTTCGCCCTCCTCGTTCCCGCTGTCCTTGCCTGCACCATCGCCGGGCCGACGGCCCGGGGCCTTGCCGAGCCCACGTCGGCTCCGGCTCCGGGCGCCATTTCCCCCGCTCCACCCAGCGGGGCCGCGATCGCCGGTCCGGCGGCCGGGAAACCGGCACCCGCGGCTGCAACCGCGACCGCTCCCGCGCAGCCGACCGTGATCGAGAGCCGCTCGCTGGAGATGCGCAGCACCGAGAAGGAGACGATCGCGATCTTCGACCAGAATGTGGTCGTGACCGGCACGAATCTCCGCCTGACCTGCGATCACCTAGAGGTCGTCGCCAGCCGCGTCGGCGACGCCTCCGCCACGGTGGCCAAGCTGGACCAGTTCAAGAGCCTCGTCGCCACCGGCCGCGTCCGCATCGTCCAAGGCGACCGCGAAGTGACCTGCGGGCGTGCCGAGGTGCTGCCGCTGGAGGAAAAGATCATCCTGACCGAATCTCCGGTCGTGATCGACCACTCGGGTCCGTACACGGAACGCGGCACGCGAATCATCCTGCTGCGGGGCCAGCGTCGCGTGATCGTGGAGAACAGCGTTTTCCAGGGTCCGCCGATCGTCGATCTGGGTTTTGATCGCAAGGAGCCGGCGGCGGGAGGCAAGCCGACCACGGACGGGGCCGCAATCGAAGCGCCCGTTCCCACGCCCACCCCGAAACCCTGAGTTCTCCCCAGCCGACCTGCACGCGTGAGTTCCTCCGCCTCCCCATCCCCGACGGAGATCCGCACCGAAGGCCTCGTCAAGGTCTACGGTACGCGGACCGTCGTGAACGGCGTGAACGTGCACGTCGGTGCCGGCGAAGTGGTCGGTCTCCTCGGGCCGAACGGCGCCGGCAAGACCACGACCTTCTACATGATCGTCGGCCTCGTGCCCGCCACGGCCGGGCGCGTGGCTCTGGGTGAGAGGGATCTCACCCGGCTGGGAATGCACCAGCGGGCGCGACTCGGGCTGGGTTACCTGCCGCAGGAGGCGTCGGTGTTCCGCAAGCTTTCGGTGGAGGACAACATCCTCGCGATCGCGGAGGCGACCGGGATTCCGCGCCGCGAGCGGGCCGACTGCGTCGAGCGGCACCTTCGGGACCTCAACCTCGTGCACGTCGCGCGGCAAAAGGCCTACACGCTCTCCGGTGGCGAGCGCCGTCGTCTGGAGATCGCCCGCGCCCTCGTGACGCGGCCGAAGTTCCTTCTGATGGATGAGCCTTTCGCGGCGATTGACCCGATCTCGGTCGCCGAAGTGCAGCGGATCATCCGCACCCTGAAGTCCCAGAGCATCGGGGTGCTGATCACCGACCACAATGTCCGGGAAACCCTCCGCATCGTTGACCGCGCCTACCTGATCCACCAGGGCCGGGTGCTCACGGAAGGCTCGGCGGACTTCCTGATCCACGATCCCCAGGCCCGGGAGTTCTACCTCGGCAAGGATTTCAATCTCTGAGCACGCCATCCCGCCCGCACACGGCCTCCGCCGCAGCCACCGCGATCACGGCCCTCGCTCCCGCCCCGTTTACTCGACCGCCGGTCCGCTCCTCCGTCCCTCCCCACTCCTGCCCATGCCTAAAGCGATCCATGGCATTTCCGTCTCGCACTTCTTCGAGACCTACCGCGAGAAGCTCCGCCTTGAACTGCTCACGGGCGAACACGGCCTCCACCGCCTGATCCGCGAGGGCTCGATCAACCGCCCGGCCCTCGCCCTGACCGGCTTCTTTCGCTACTTTGCCCACAAGCGCATCCAGGTTCTCGGGGCGGCGGAGATGACTTACCTGAAGAGCCTGAGTCCGGAGCGGCAGAAAGAGATCTTCACGGAGATGGCCGAGCGCCAGATTCCCTGCCTCGTCCTCACGCGCAACTACAACCCCACCCGCGCGATGCTGGAGGTGGCGCAGGAGAAGAAGCTGCCGCTGTTCAAGACCCCGATGATCACCATGAACTGGGTGAACCTCGGTACGCTCTGCATCGACAACGAATTCGCCCCATCCGGCACCGAGCATGCCACCACCCTCGACATCCGCGGCGTCGGCGTGATGCTCCGCGGCCAGTCGGGCGTCGGCAAGAGCGAGTGTGCGCTGGCGCTCATCGAACGCGGCCACTCGCTGGTCGCCGATGATCTCACCGTCATCCGGCTGCTCGACGAACGTGAGCTGATGGCCTCCAGCCGGCCGCTCAACCGGGGCTACATGGAGTGTCGGGGCATCGGCATCATCAACGTCGCCGACATGTTCGGCGTGAAGTCGATCCGCCTCGAGAAGCGCATCGACATGGTCGTTTCCCTGCACGAATGGCATCCCGACGCGATCGAAGAACGCACCGGTCTTGAGGAAAACCATTATGAAATCCTCGGCCTCAAGGTGCCGCACATCGAGATCTACGTGCGCCTCGGCCGCGACATCGCCCGGCTCGTCGAGGTCGCCGCCCTCACCCAGGCCCTCAAACGCATGGGCCACGACCCGGCCAAGGACTTCAACGACCGACTGATCGCCTTCATGAACGCCGCGCCCGCCCCGGCGAAGAAACTGAACGTGCGAACCACCGAGCCGGTCGATGGCTCGTCCCCAGACGCCTGAGACGGCTGCCGTCCTCTCCCTCGCCATGACTTCCCCCTCCCGCGCGGACGGCCGCCGACCCGACCAACTCCGCCCGATCTCCTTCGAGCCCAACATCGCCCCGCACGCGACCGGCTCGGTGCTCGTGTCCTTCGGTTCCACGCGCGTGATCTGCGCGGCCACCATCGAGCCGGGCGTACCTTCTTGGATGAAGCAGCAGGGCGTCCAGGGTGGCTGGCTCACGGCCGAGTACTCCATGCTCCCTTACGCCACCCACGAGCGCAAGACACGCGACTCCAGCCGTGGCAAGGTGGATGGACGGACTGTGGAGATCCAGCGCCTGATCGGACGTTCGCTCCGGGCGGTGATCGATCTGGAAAAGCTCGGAGCCAACACCCTCTGGGTCGACTGCGACGTGCTGCAGGCGGACGGGGGCACGCGCACCGCCTCCATCACCGGCGCCTACCTCGCCTGTCGACTCGCAGTTCAGCGGCTGATTGACGCCCAGAAACTCAGCGAGAATCCACTCTCCGACTCCGTCGCCGCCGTCAGCGTGGGCATCCTCGGCGGACGCTCCCTGCTCGATCTGCCCTACGTCGAGGACCGCGACGCCGAGGTCGACTGCAACGTCGTCATGACCGGCCAGGGTCGCTTCGTGGAGGTGCAGGGGGCCGGCGAAGAGTCGACGTTCTCGCACGACCAGTTCATTTCCCTCCTCGATCTCGCCCGCACCGGCCTAGCGGAAATTCACTGCCTGCAAACCGCGTTCCTGCTCAAGGCCCTGCTCGGGAAGGGCGCCTGAAGCGCACGGCGGTCCTCGCCCGACCCGCGCACTCCCACGAGAGCGTGCGCCTGCTCGAGAACCGAGCCTCAAGCGCACGGCGGTCCTGCATCCGCGGTAGGTCCGCGCGATCGTTGCCCTCGCGATCGCCGCGCGACCTGCGACTGCGCCGGGAACCGTGCCAAACGCCCGGCTCAGGCCTTCGGCTTGACCGGAAGAGCGTCCCGGACTGCGGTGAAGTTGCCGTCCTCCGCCGCCCGAAGGAATCCCTCGGTCACGCTCTTCAGATCCTCCCACCGCCGCCGAATCTGCCGCGCCTCGTCCTTGGTCACCGAATTGTCCGCCGCCGCGGTGGCGATGACCGCCAGCATGTCCGCGAACTCCTGCACGATCGCGTTGGTCGTCGGGATGAGCGAATACGTGTGCGGCGTCGGCGTCTGCGGATTCGTGATAAAAAAACCGCCCGCCCTCTCGCAAACCCACTGCGCGATGCGTGCGTCCTTGGTGATCTGGAGGAGTTGATCGACGCGATCGAGGGGATTGTGGGCGCCGCTGCCGGTGGCATCGCTGGGAGGCTCGGCCCACTTGTAGATCAGCGAGAGCGACAACCCCATTTCAGCCGCGATCTGCTTCGCGCTGGTCTTCTTCAGCACCTCCCGGAGCACCTCGTGCGATTGCATGAAGCCATCAAGCCACCTGCTAGGGGCAATGGCAATCCCGACTGCCAGTCTCTCGACACACATTTGAGGTGTCTTCCGCCTACGGTTTCTGGCAGCTTCGGCGTTTTCCATGAACATTCACGAGTATCAGGCCAAGGCCCTCTTCGAAACGTTCGGGGTGCCGGTTCCGAAGGGCGTCGCGGCCAAGGCCGCGTCCGAATTCGACGCCGCCCTCGCGCAACTCCCCGAGGGTCCCACGATGGTGAAGTCCCAAATCCACGCCGGCGGGCGCGGCAAGGGCACGTTCACGGATGGCTTCAAGGGCGGCGTGAAGTTCTGCAAGACCAAGGCCGACGCGAAGGAGATCGCCGGCCGCATGCTCAACAACACGCTGATCACGCTCCAGACCGGCCCCGCCGGTCGCAAGGTTCAGACCGTCTACTTCACCGTCGCGAGCGACATCAAGAAGGAGTACTACCTCGCCATCCTGCTCGACCGCGGGACCTCGCGCCCCGTGATCGTCGCCTCCACCGAGGGCGGCGTCGAGATCGAGAAGGTCGCCCACGAGACGCCCGAGAAGATCTTCAAGGTCTTCGTCGATCCGGCCTACGGTCTCGCCGACTTTCAGGTCCGCCAACTCATCGCCGGCCTCGGCTTCACCGGCGCGGAGGCCAAGGGAGCGGCAAAACTCATCCGCAATCTCTACACGATGTTCTGGGAGACCGACGCCTCGATGGTGGAGATCAACCCGCTCATCACCACGCCCACCGGCGAGGCGCTCGCCCTCGACGCCAAGGTCTCCTTCGACTCCAACGCTCTTTACCGCCACCCCGAGATCACCGCGCTGCGCGATCTCAACGAGGAGGACCCGAAGGAAATCGAGGCGTCGAAGTACAATCTCTCCTACATCGCGCTCGACGGCAACATCGCGTGCCTCGTCAACGGCGCCGGTCTCGCCATGAGCACGATGGACATCATCAAGCACTTCGGCGGCAGCCCGGCCAACTTCCTCGATGTCGGCGGCGGCGCCACCAAGGAACAGGTCGTGGCCGCGTTCAAGATCATCCTCGGCGACGCCAACGTGAAGGGGATCTTCGTCAACATCTTCGGCGGCATCATGGACTGCAACGTGATCGCCACCGGCATCATCGAGGCGGTGCGCGAGGTCGGACTGAAGCTTCCGCTCGTCGTCCGACTCGAGGGCAACAACGTCACCGCCGGCAAGGCCACCCTTGCGGGCAGCGGACTTCCCATCGTCAGCGGCGACACCATGGCCGACGCCGCCCGCAAGATCGTCCAGCTCGTCGCCTGAGCCCCTCCGCACGTTCCCCTCATCCTCTCGCCTCCATGTCCATTCTCATCCAGCCCGACACCAAGATCCTCGTCCAAGGCATCACCGGCGACTTCGGGGGTCGCCACGCCAAGCTCTCGCTCGACTACGGCACGCACGTCGCCGGCGGCGTGACGCCCGGCAAGGGCGGACAGTTCTTCGAGCACAAGGAGCACAAGGTTCCGATCTTCAACTCCGTCCACGACGCCGTCGCCGCCACCGGTGCCACGGTTTCCGTGGTCTTCGTGCCGCCCCCGTTCGCCGCTGACGCAATCCTTGAGGGCGTCGACGCCGGCCTCGATCTCGTCGTCGCCATCACCGAGGGCATCCCGGTGCGCGACATGGTGCGCGTGAAGCGCGCGATCGCCGGCCGCAAGACCCGCCTCATCGGCCCGAACTGCCCCGGAGTCGTGACGCCGGGCTCCGGTCCGCAAAGCCACGGCGGCTGCCGCATCGGCATCGCTCCGGGCTACATTCACAAGCAGGGCCACGTGGGCGTGGTCTCCCGCTCGGGCACCCTCACCTACGAGGCGGTGTACCAGCTGACGTCGAAGAACATCGGCCAGTCCACCTGCGTGGGCATCGGCGGCGACCCGGTCAACGGCACGTCGCACCTCGATGTGATCCGGATGTTCAACGATGACCCGGACACGCACGGCATCATCCTGATCGGCGAAATCGGCGGCAACGCCGAGGTCGAAGCCGCGCGCTGGATCAAGGCGAACGTCCGCAAGCCGGTCGCCGGCTTCATCGCTGGCGCCACCGCTCCGGCGGGCCGCCGCATGGGCCACGCCGGCGCGATCGTCGGCGGCGCCGAGGACACCGCGGCGGCGAAGATCGCCGTCTTCCGCGAGTGCGGCATCGAAGTCGCCGCGACGCCTTCAGACATGGCCCACGCCCTCCTCCGCGCCGCGCAGGCCAAGGGTGTGACCCTGACCTGACGCCTGCGTCAGCGATCCCGCTCTCCCGGACCGCCGTCGCGAAGACGCACGCGCGGTCCCTCGCCCACGCCTCTCGCGAGGCCACCCGGGCCGCGATTCCCCTCGCGGCCCGTTCCGTTTTCCGCCCTCCCTCCGCGCGCCCAACCACCAACGCGGCCATCGGGCCGGAGGACTCAGCGCGGGATCGCCGCGATCACGCGCTGCACGAACTCGGCTTCGTTGCCGCGGTGCCAGCGCCACACCACGACGAGGTCGTGCTCGGGCGAGATCGTGATCGTGTTGCTGCCGGCGCCACGCGCACCGAACACCGTCGTCGGCAGACCGGGGTAGTTCTTCCCCTGCGTATTCAGCCACCAGAGGTAACCGTAGTCCGGGCCGTGCGCGCTGGGTGACAGCGCGGCCTTGACGAAGTCGGGCGGCAGCAACGCGCGGTCATTCCACCGGCCTCCCCGCAGCCAGAGGTAGCCAAAACGCGCGAGATCCCACGCGTGGATCCAGACGCCGCCGCCCCAGCGGGTGCCGCCGCTGACCGACGCCATCCGCCGACCGTCCTGTTGGACGTAGCTGTTGTGGTAGGGCACCCACTTCCAATCCGAGGAAGCCCCGATCGGCACTATGATCTCGTCGCGGAACACATCCGGCACCGGCTTGCGGAGGACCCGCAGCAGCGAAAGCCCAAAGCGGTTCATGCGCACGTCATTGTACTCGTAGAAGGATCCTGGACGCTGCAACGCGCGCGGCGGGCGGGCACCCTCGCCGAAGGCTTCGCGCCCGACGAAATCGTGCTTCTTGCCGAACATCTCCCCCTCCCACTCGCTCTCCTGCTGGAGGTGCATCCGCCACGTCACCTCGCGGTTCTGCGCCGAATCGTACCCGCCGTCCCGCACGCGGTCGCCCACGCGTTCGTCCACGGCGAGCAACCGGTCCCGCACGGCGACCCCCGCCACCGTCGCAAGCATGCTCTTGGCCGCGGAGTAGGTCGGATCCACCGCCGTCGTCTCGCCAAACTCCGCCACGACGTAGCCCTTGTAGATGACGATCCCGTTGGTCGCGGCACGCCGGGTCGGCACCGATCCGAGCAGAGCGCCGAAAATGCGCTCCTGATCGGAGAAATCCATCTCGCGCGTCGACTCGTGGCCCTGCGCGAAGGCGATGGCCTCGGCGAGCCGGACCGGGTCCATCCCCAGTTCCGCCGGGGCCCGGCGCGCCCACTCACCCTGCGGCGGGAAATACGCGCCCGTACCCGCCCTCAGCGGACTCAAGGCCATGAGCAGCGGGGCAACCAGCAGGGCGAGAAGGCCGACCCGGCGAGACATCAGCAGCGTCGTCATTCCCCCCACGCTGCGCCCGCGAGGTCGCACTTCAAGCCCGACGACGCGGTCAAGCCCCTCTTGCAAAGCCACCCGCGGAGCCCACCTCCGATCCAATCCATCACGCCTCCAAGCGACGTCTCCGATCGCCGCGCCTTCATCGAAGCGGCCGGGACCCGGACACTCACGCGGTGGCCTGTCGATGAAGGTGCCCAGCATGCCGTCCGCACGCGAGCGCCGACTCAGTCGGCGGCGCCCACCGGCGGGGTACGTTACGGAGTCGCCCAAATCGGGGCGCTCGATCGTTTTCGCCGGACAACGCGGTGGAACTCCATTGCCTCTCCCCCACCGAAGCAGACTCATGATGCACCCAAGCCGAAACCCAACCATCCGGTCCGTCGCACCCGATCTGCCGGAACGGCGGAAAACCGATCCGCAAGGCGCCACACCGTGGCGCCCGACACCCCTAAGCGCGAGAAATTGACAGTGGTTCAACTTTGTACCATGTGGACTGGAATGCCCCGGCGCTCCGCTTCCCGCGACGACCTTGAGATCAAGCGGTCGCTGACGAACTCGATTCGCCGGAAGATGTCAGAGGACGGACTTTCGATCACCGCTTTGGCCAATCGGATGGGCACGGGTCGCACGGCCGTGCGCCGCATCCTCGATGCGACCAACACGTCGATCACCTTCCGCTCGATGAGCCGGGTCGCGGCCGCCGTGGGCCTGCGCATCAAGCTCACCGCCGAGCCCGCTTCGCCCGCCGAACTCGGCCGACTCGCCCAGCGGCTGGCCAAGAGCAGGAGTCGGGACGAGGTGATCGACCTGAAGACGCGAATCACGCACGGCTTTTACGGCGGTGCCTGATGCCCCAGGTTCAGCGCACGGGTATCCCGCGTGCACTCCTCGCCCACCTGTTGCTGCGCATCCAAGAGCGCCACATCAGCGCGGCGGGCCTTGAGGCTCTGGCCGCCTGGCTGGACACTCATCCGGAGGTGCCGACCGGGGACTGGTTCAAGCGGTTGCCCACCCTGATCGTGTGCGGCCGCGGGAGGCTGGTGAGGACGTTCCTCTCACCGACCCAGGCTCCGACCGGGAAGGAAATCTGAGCCCGACTGTGGGCGCCTCCGCCCTCGTACCCCAACCGCGGGATCGTTCGCGGCGCAAGGCTTGGGGCGGGTTGCCCAAGGCGAAGAAAAAAGGTGGCCAGGCACTCCACGGCACTAGGAGGTCGTCGTTACCGTTGCTACCTTCCGGTCCTGGCGGGGTTCACGCGCCTGCCCATGCATGGCGCCTGGCCAAGACCAACGGTGCCCACCCCGGCGGGCAGCGCAACTGGTTTCTTGCCGACGCTCAGGGAGCGCGCGGCGGCGCTGCCCTCTCCGGTTGGGCACCCGGCGGCGGGGGACGCTCGCCGTCGGGCCGGGGCGGACCGCCACGGCCGCCCATCCGCTCCCTCCAGCGCCGACGCATCTCGGTGAATTCCGCCTTCTGACGCGCGTCGAGTTCCGCCTCGATCCGGGCGTCCATCTGGCGCAGGACGCGCAACGACTCCTGACGCGTGCGCTTCAGTTCCTCACCGCTGCTGGCGACGATGCGCTCAATCTTCGCCGACTGCTCCGCCGAGAGCTGCAGGCGGTCCTGCAGGCGCTTGAGGTTCGAGGTCACGAACTGGTCCCCCGGCGCACCCCGCGCCTGCACGAAACTCCGGGCGAAGCGCAGCGAGGCGAATCCTCCGACCACCGCTCCGGCAAGGAAGACGCCGGCAAAGACCAACCCGACTTTCCACGAGATCTTCATCGTCAACGTCCCGTCCTCATTCCGTCAGGTCCGTCACGCCTTCCACCTCGACGACCGCAATCTCGTCGTGCAACGACTGGAGCACCGGGTTGGCCGTGGCCAGCACCGTCCCCACCGCCAGCAACGACGCCGCGCCGAGGGCCCGGAGGGAGAAGGCATCCAGCGACGCGATCAGGCCGCGCTCGCGGCCGGGAACCACCCCGGCCAGGGCCACCACCCGGGTCGCAAAGCCCGGCGGCGCTTCCCACCCACGGCCCGACGGTGCCTCCGGCGCCCGCCGCGCCAAGGCCACCAATCGCTGCCACGACTCTTCTCGTTTGTGTGTGCTCATCGACGTTCCGACTTTTCCAGCTGCTTGAACAATTTCTGCAGTTTCCGCCGGGCCCGGAAAGCCCGAACCTTGATCAGCGGGGCGTTCCAGCCCGTCTGGGCCGCAATCTCTGCAATCGATTTCTGCTCCAAATCCAGCAGGCGGATCACCAGTTGATCCTCCGGCTTGAGCTCGCCCAGGAGCCGCTCCACCAACTCCCGCGCCGCCAGCGCATCATCCGGCGTCGCCTCCCGCTCGTTCGCCAGCACTGCATCCAAAACATCCGCCTCCTGCTCCGAGAGGTCCGCCCAACGGAACTCCGGCCGCCGCTGCTGCTGGCGTAGGTGGTCGATGCAGGTCGTCAGCGCAATCCGCGAGACCCAATGCGTAAAGGGCACCGCCCCTTGAAACTGGTCCATCCGCGTGAACATCTTCAGGAAAACCTCCTGCGCCAAGTCTTCCTCCGCCATCCGCCGGGGCAGACGCCCGCGGATGATGCGCAATACCAAGGGGTAAAGATGCTCCACCAATTCCCGGGCCGCCCGCTGATCCCCCGCCCGGACACGGACCAAGCAGCCCGACAGGTCGAAGTCGGGTTCAGCAGGGTCGGACATGCCGCGATCGAAGGGTTGAAGCGCACCGAGGGCAAGACGACGCTCCCCGCCCCCTGGTTACAGCCATCCGGTGCCCTTCGCCCGGTTTTCAGCGGGATAAAGCAATGGAAAACAAGAGCTTGGGCGGAAGGAGCCGCGATCTCAGCCGGAGGAGCCACTTGACTTCCCGCGGACGCGGACCGATAACCCTTTCAGATGCGACACCTCGGGCAGGCGCTTCGACTTACCTAGACGCACGGTCCCACGGGCCCCGTGAGGGCCTGATCGTGCGTCCTGCCTACCCGCCCCCGTCCGCCCGCCGTTTGGAGTTCCGTCTCCCCGCCGCGTTCGCGTGTTCCACGCGCCGTTTTTCGCATCTTCCCCCCATTACGTTCCCCGTTAGCCTGAATCCACCTTCGTCCATGCAGTCCGCCCCCGTCACCAAGTACCGTCCGTTCCCGGTCGCCTCGCTGCCCCAGCGGCAGTGGCCCAGCCGGGTGCTGTCCCAACCGCCGCGTTGGTGCAGCGTCGACCTCCGCGACGGCAACCAAGCCCTCGCACAACCGATGAGCGTCGAGGAAAAGCTCGAGATGTTCGAGTTGCTGGTCGGCATCGGCTTCAAGGAGATCGAGGTCGGCTTTCCCTCCGCCTCGCAGATCGAATTCGATTTCTGCCGCCGGCTCATCGAGGAAAATCGGATCCCGGAGGACGTGACGCTCCAGATCCTCTGCCAGTGCCGTGAGGACCTGATCGTGCGTTCGCTCGAGGCGCTGCGCGGCGCCCGCCGCGTCATCTTCCACCTCTACAATTCCACGTCGCCGGCGCAGCGGAAGTACGTCTTCAACGCCAGCCGCGAAGACATCATCCGCATCGCCACCCGCGGCATCGGCTGGCTGAAGCAGCACGGCCAGTCCCTGATCGACGCCGGCACCGACCTGCGGCTGGAGTACTCCCCGGAGAGCTTCACCAGCACCGAACTCGAATTCGCCCTTGAAATCTGCGAGGCGGTGACCGACGCATGGGGACCGACGCCCGCATCGAAGATCATCCTCAACCTCCCCGCCACCGTCGAGTACGCCAGCCCGAACGTCCACGCCGACCAGATCGAATGGATGTGCACGCACCTGACGCGGCGCGACCTGACGATCGTCTCGCTGCACACCCACAATGATCGCGGCACCGGCGTCGCGGCGAGCGAGCTGGCGCTGCTGGCCGGCGCCGACCGGGTTGAGGGCACGCTCTTCGGCAACGGCGAACGCACGGGCAACCTCGACATCGTGACCCTCGCCCTGAACCTGTACACGCAGGGGGTTCATCCCGGCCTCGATTTCGGCGACCTGCCGCGGATCCGCGAGGTCTACGAGCGCACCACGCGCATGGAGGTGCATCCGCGCCATCCCTACGCCGGCGACCTCGTCTTCACCGCCTTCTCGGGTTCCCATCAGGACGCGATCAAGAAGTCGTGGGCGCTGCAGCCGCCGGATGCCCCGTGGGACGTCCTCTACATCCCGATCGATCCCGCCGACATCGGGCGCAGCTACAAGGCGATCATCCGGATCAATTCGCAGTCGGGCAAGGGAGGCGTCGCCTACGTGCTCGAGCAGGAATTCGGCTACCAACTCCCGAAGCTCATGCACAAGGAGATCGGCCGCACCATCAACACGCTCGCCGACTCCACCGGCCGGGAGCTCACGCCGCAGGAAATCCACGCCGCCTTCGCGCGCGACTACATCGAGCGCACCTCACCGGTGGCGCTCGGCGAATTCCGCACCATCGAGCGCGGGAGCAGCGTCACCTGCCAGGCCGAGCTCACCGTGAGCGGTCGCTCGCATGTGGTGTCCGGCACCGGCAACGGGCCGATCGACGCCTTCGTCCACGCGCTCCGCGAGGCCGGGCTGCCTCCGTTCGAACTGCTGAGCTACTCCGAGCACTCGCTTGGCAGCGGGGCGCAGGCGCGCGCGGTCAGCTACATCCAGATCAAGGCAGCATCGGGCCATGCGTTCTTCGGCGCCGGGATCGACACGAACATCGAGCTGGCATCGATCAAGGCGATCGTCAGCGCCCTTAATCGTTCGCTCGCCGGCTGATCAGACCCGGCCGAGACGGCTGAAGAGCCAACCGGCTAGTCCGAGGAACATCAGCGAAGGCGCCCACAGCAGGAGGTCCGGCCGCAGCTCGGGTCGGCCCTCCAGCCAGCCCACGCAGACGCTGAGGAAGTAGTAGCCCATCACGAGGACGAGCGCGACGCCGAGGTTCGCCGAGGTTTCCTTGCGCGAGACCTTGATGCCCAACGGAACCGCGAGGAACGCGAACGCAAACACCGCGAGCGCGGTGGAGCCCTTTTCGCTGAGGGCGAAGGCCACCTTCATCTGGCTCTTCCGGGTCGCCACGGGATCCACTCCCGGCTCCGCCGCCACGGCCGCCAAGCGAGCCTCTTCCGCCCGGAGCTCCGACAACGTCATCCACGCCAGCTTCTTCTGCACGCTGCGCCGACCAAAGAGCGTCTCAAGATGCAGCTCAATGGGGAATTCCTCCGCGAAAAGCGGCGAGACCGGCACGGAAAAGTCCTCCGGGCGATCCGACTTGCGCGCCTCGATGTTCACCCGCCGCAGCCGCAGCACGAGCAGGCCGTCGTCCTCCCGGTACTCCACCACCCCGGAGGCCGCCCGGCCCGACCGCTTGACGCGGCTCTCGCGGTCCAGCTCCCACATCCACACGTCGCTGAGTTCGTTTCCTTTCTTCTCCCCGACGTAGAGCACGACGCCCGGGAAGTCGCGGATGAAAGTCTTGGGGACAATGAAGCTCAACGGGTTCCGCTGCACCGCCTTCGCCAGCGTCTCCTTGTAGAGCGCCCGTGCCCGCGGCATGTACTCGTAATTGACCGCCGCCGAAAGCGCCGCCGCAAGCGCGCCCAGAAACAGAATGGGGCGGGCCACGTAAAGGAGGCTGAGCCCCGCCGCCCGCATCGCCGTGATCTCATGCTGCGCCGACATCCGGCCCAACACCAGCAGCACCCCGGTCAGGATGCCCATCGGCAACGCGTACGCCGCCACGAACGGCCCCAGCAACGCCAGCAGGGTCAGCGCCGTTTCCGCCTCCAACTGACCGCTCAAGACCAACGGCAACAGGTCCTTCAGGGCGTTGCCCAGCACGAGCACGAACCCGAACAACCCGACCGCACCCGCGCAGGCGATCAGCACACTGAAGAAGAGGTGACGGTGGAGCAGCGACATCCGCGGGTCTGCCTACCCTCCCACAGCGTTCCATTCGTCCCCCGAGGTCAATCCCTCTCACCATCCCGCGCGGCCGGCCCGCTTCCCCCCAACGCCGCCTACCCCGGCCGCCACGGTCGCGTTCGAACGCTCCCGCTCGGTCCCCCCGTCCCGCCGCCCCGCCGCCCTATCGCGCTGTCGCGCCGGCGACCACCCAGCCAACACCGCTCCCCACGCCTCGTCCGCTCGGGACCCGATCCGCGGTTGGCTCTAGACGCAGCGCCCTCAGTCGACGATACTTCAGGCTTCATGCGGTTCGTTCCCACCCTCCCCCCGCTCACCGGAGAGACCCTCGAGTCCCTCAGCGAGCGCCTGCGCGAGCGCGGCGAACCCCCGTTCCGCGCCCGTCAGATCCTCGACTGGGTCTACAAGAAGCGAGCCCGCTCCTGGGATGAGATGACCAACCTCTCGAAGGACCTCCGCGCTTGGCTCGCGCAGACCTTCGACCTGCTCCCCGCCTCCCTCCTCCACGGCAAGCAGTCCACCGACGTCACCGACAAGCTGCTGCTGGAACTCCGCGACCAGTCCCTCATCGAGACCGTCATCATCCGCGCCCCGCAGGAGGGCGTGGGGCTGGAACACTCGCGCAAGACCATCTGCATTTCCACGCAGGTCGGTTGCGCCATGGCCTGCGCGTTCTGCGCCTCCGGTCTCGCCGGCCTCAAGCGCGACCTCTCCGCCGGCGAGATCGTCGCCCAACTCCTTCACGTCTGCTACCGCGAGGATCCGCTCACCGCCCGCGCCGACCGCGAACTGGCGTCCTTCGACAACATCGTCGTCATGGGCATGGGCGAGCCGCTCGCCAACTACGACAACCTCATCCGCGCCCTCACCATCCTGAACGCCGATTGGGGCCTCGGCTTCGGCGCCCGCCGCATCACCGTCTCCACCAGCGGGCTCGTCCCCAAGATCCTCAAGCTCGCCGACGAACCCCTCGGTTTCCGCCTCGCCATCTCCCTCCACGGCGCCACCGACGAGGTCCGCGAGAAGATCATGCCGGTCAACAAGGCCTTTCCCCTCGCCAAGCTGCTGCCCGCCATCCGCACCTTCTCCGAAAAGCACGGCCGCATGGTCACGCTGGAATTCATCCTCATCGAGGAGATCAACGACTCCCTCGAGCAGGCCGAGCACCTGCGCGACATCGCCCGCGACCTCCACGCGCACGTCAACCTCATCCCCTACAACCGCGTCGAGGGTCTGCCATGGAAGCGGCCCAGCATCGCCCGCCAGGAGCGCTTTGCCGACGTGCTTCGGGCCGCGCGGATTCCGGTGACGCTGCGGCGCGAGAAGGGGCACGACATCGACGCCGCCTGCGGTCAACTGCGCCTGCGCACGGAAAAGGACCGCGCCGCCTTGGTCCCAGCCTGAGCCGCGGCCGCCACCTACACCCCAGCGCCAAAACGTCCTGCGCGATCTCCCCCCCCCCCCCCCCCCCACCCCCCCCCCCCCCCCCCCCCCCCACCCAA
>VHCJ01000002.1 GCA_016871755.1 Verrucomicrobiota bacterium
GGGGTCGCACCGGCGGCCCCCTTTTTGTCAGTCATCCGCGATTAAAGAACGCCCCCCGGTTGCAGTCACGGGCCGGACGCGTTGCTTAGGACGTTTCCCCGCGATGATCCTGATCCGTCGGCAAATCGACCGCGAACGCGCCTACACCGCGATCTTCCTCCCGGGGGAGCCGCCGCGCGTGTTCCCGACGTCCGATTACGAGCACGCCCGGATCCTGCAGATCTACAAGCAGGACCGGCCCCATCCGGGGATCAAAAACGACTTTTCCGACGATCTTCGTCCGCAGCCATCGCCGCCGACGCCGCCCTGACGCAAGTCCAGTCCGTCGGCCGTCTTATGGGTCGTAGAACCTCGCTTTGAGGCCGCTCCAAGGCGCCGTTTTCGTCGTGCCTTGGTCCCCAGGTGCTGGCAACCTCTCCCTTCTTTTCATTCCATGTCCGCGACCCCGACCATCATCTACACGCAGACTGACGAAGCGCCGGCCCTCGCCACGTATTCGCTGCTGCCCATCGTCCAGGCGTTCACCAAGCACGCCGGCATCGCCGTCGAGACGCGCGACATTTCGCTCTCCGGCCGCATCATCGCGACCTTCGCCGATGTGCTGCCGGCGGCCCAGCGCACGTCCGACGCGCTCGCCGAGCTCGGCGCCCTCACGCTCAAGCCGGAGGCCAACATCATCAAGCTGCCCAACATCAGCGCCTCCGTGCCGCAGATGAAGGCCGCCATCGCCGAGTTGCAGGCCCGCGGCTACGCGCTCCCGCCTTTCTCCGATACGCCGACCACCCCGGCCGAGAAGGACGCGCGCGCCCGCTACGCCAAGGTCATGGGCTCCGCCGTCAACCCGGTCCTCCGCGAGGGCAACTCCGACCGCCGCGCGCCGAAGGCCGTGAAGGACTACGCGCGCAAGCATCCGCATTCGATGGGCGCCTGGTCCAAGTCGTCCCGCACCAACGTCGCCTCCATGGGCGGCGATGACTTCTTCGGCAACGAGACGTCCGTCACCGTGGCCAAGGCGGTCAGCGTGCGGATCGAGTTCCTCCCCGGCGGCAACGGCACGCCCGTCGTCCTCAAGGACAAGACGTCCCTCAAGGCCGGCGAAGTCCTCGACGCCACCGTCATGCGCCGCCGCGCCCTGCTCGCCTTCTACGAGGCGCAGGTCGACCGCGCCCGCCGCGAGGGGCTGCTGCTGTCGCTCCACCTCAAGGCGACGATGATGAAGGTCTCCGACCCCATCCTCTTCGGCCACGCGGTCCGCACTTACTTCAAGGACGTGCTCGCCAAGCACGCCGCCACGCTCGCGCCGCTCAACGTCGACCTCAACAATGGTCTCGGTGATCTCGTCGCCAAGATCCAGGCGCTGCCGGCCGAGACGCGCGCCGCGATCGAGGCCGACTTGCAGGCCACGCAGGCGAAGGGCCCCGCCCTCGCCATGGTCAACTCCGACAAGGGCATCACCAACCTGCATGTGCCGAGCGACGTGATCGTCGACGCGTCCATGCCGGCAATGATCCGCTCCTCCGGCCAGATGTGGAACGCGGCCGGCAAGCTCGAGGACACGCTCGCCCTCATCCCCGACCGCAGCTACGCGGGGGTCTACCAAACAGTCATCGACTTCTGCCGCGAACAGGGCGCCTTCGATCCGCGCACCATGGGCACGGTCCCGAACGTGGGTCTGATGGCCCAGGCCGCCGAGGAGTATGGTTCGCACAACAAGACGTTCACCGCCCCGGGCGATGGCACGATCCGCGTCGTCACGCTGCCCGCCGACGAGGCCAATGCCGCCGGGATCCAGCCCGAGGTGCTGCTCTCCCACTCCGTCGAATCCGGCGACATCTGGCGCGCGTGCCAGACCAAGGACGCGCCGATCCAGGACTGGGTGAAGCTGGCCGTAAACCGCGCCCGTCTCTCGCAGACGCCCGCCGTGTTCTGGCTCGATGCCCAACGCGCCCACGACGCGCAGGTGATCGCCAAGGTCAATACGTACCTGAAGCAGCACGATCTCACTGGGCTCGACCTGCGCATCCTCGCCCCCGCCGACGCCTGCCGCCACACGCTGGAGCGCCTGCGCGCCGGCCACGACACGATCTCCGTCACGGGTAACGTGCTCCGCGACTATCTCACCGACTTGTTCCCGATCCTCGAGGTGGGCACGAGCGCCAAGATGCTGTCCATCGTCCCGCTGATGAACGGCGGCGGGCTCTTCGAGACCGGTGCCGGCGGCTCCGCCCCGAAGCACGTGCAGCAGTTCACCGAGGAGAACTTCCTCCGCTGGGACAGCCTCGGCGAATTCTTCGCCCTCGCCGCGTCGTTCGAGCATCTCGCCATCACGCAGCAGCACGGCGCCGCCCGGGTCCTCGCCGACACGCTCGATCAGGCAAATGGTCGCTTCCTCGAAAACGACAAGTCGCCCGCCCGCAAGGTCGGCGCCGGCATCGACAATCGCGGCAGCCACTTCTACCTCGCTCTCTACTGGGCCGAGGCCCTCGCCGCCCAGAACGGCGACGCGAAGCTGAAGGCTGCGTTCACGCCCATCGCCGCCGCCCTCGCCGCCGCCGAAAAACAGATCGTCGCCGAACTCATCGCCGTCCAGGGCAAGCCCGTCGACATCGGCGGCTACTACCGGCCCGACGATGCCAAGGCGTCCGCCGCCCTCCGCCCGAGCGCGACGTTCAACCGCATCCTCGCGCAGGTCTGAGCCGCGTCCACGGGGTCAGGCTCGCGCCCGCGCGGGCCTGACCGGGTCCGGTCCGACCGTTCCCGGCGGTGAGTGACCCGCCACGTCTCCCCCACGCCCGGCCATGAATCACTCCGAAGCCGGAGCCTTCTGGGAGCGCAACGCCGAGGCGTGGACGCAGCTCGCGCGCGCGGGACACGATGTATTCCGCGATCAGGTCAATACACCGGGCTTCTTCGCCCTGCTCCCGCCCGTCACGGGTCTCGCCGGTCTCGACCTCGGCTGCGGCGAGGGACACCACACGCGCTTGCTCGCACGGCAGGGCGCCTTGGTGACCGGGCTCGACATTGCCCCGACGTTCATCCGGCACGCCGAAGCCGAGGAGGCCCGCGCCCCGTTGGGCATCAGCTACGTCACCGCCAGCGCCGTCCATCTGCCCTTTCCCGACCGGGTCTTCGATTTCGTCACCGGGTTCATGAGCCTGCACGACATCCCGGAGCTGGAGGTCGTGCTGCGGGAAATCGTCCGGGTGCTCCGGCCCGGCGGCTTCCTCCAGTTCTCCATCCTGCATCCCTGCTTCAACCCACCGCACCGGCGGGTCGTGCGTGACGAGGCCGGCGATGCGACGGCGGTCGAGGTCAGCGACTACTTCCTCGACGCCGATGGGCGCATCGACACGTGGACGTTTGGCAGCGTACCGGAATCCCTCCGACGCACCTACGCCGAGTTTCAGGTCCCGCGCTTCCACCGGACACTCGCCGAGTGGATGAATCTCTTGGTGGACGCCGGTCTCGTGATCGAGCGCTGTGCGGAACCCCGCCCGTCCGCCGCCGCCGTCGCCGAGCGCCCAACGCTCCGCGACGGCGAGGTCGCACCTTACTTCCTGCTCGTGCGCGCACGGCGGCCCGCGTCGCCCGCCCCGTGAGCCGAGGCGCCGCTCATCGCAGCGCCGCCCAGCCCAGCGCCACTTATCGCAGCGCCATCCCTGCCCGCCGGTCGACGAAGGTGATCGCGGGCCTTCTCGCCGGGCGGCTCACTTGAGCCACTGCGCGAGCCAACCCTGCACTTCGCGGTACCAGAAGCGCCCGTTCTCCCCCTTGAGGATCCAGTGATTCTCGTCCGGGAAAACGATCAAGCGGCTCGGGATCTGCAGGCGCTGGTGGAAGCTCCAATTTTCAAGGGTGTTGTTCAGGGGAACCCGGAAGTCGTTCTCGCCCACGGTCAGCAGCATTGGGGTCCGCCAGCCCGTGCCTTTCGCGTGATTGCCCGCAAGGCGCGCCGGGTTCTGCTCCCGCCAGATCGGTCCCTGCTCCCACACGGGACCACCGTTGCCGACTTCGCGGTGGTAGATCACGTCGCTGGTCGCCCACTGCGATTCCAGATTCACGAGGCCGGCGTGCGACACGAACGCCCGGTACCGGGTCGTCGTCGCCTGCAGCCAATTCACGAGGTGCCCACCGTAGCTGGCACCCGCCGCCGCGACGCGATTGCCGTCGAGGAAGGGATAGCGGCGCAGCGCCTCATCGAGGCCTTGATTGATTTCATCCGCCGGGGTTTTGAGGGGGTCGCCCTGGATCGCCTGCCCAAAGGCCTCCGTGTAGCCGCGTGAGCCGGAGTAGTTCGTCATCACCAGCACGTAACCGGGCGCCGCGAGGAGCTGGTAGTTCCAGCGCACGCTCCACGCGTCGCGGAACTGCGGCGCCGGCCCCCCGTGGATCACCACGAGCACCGGATAGCGTCGCGCCGGATCAAACCCCGCCGGACGCAGCACCAGGGTCTCGACCGGACGTCCCAAGGCACTCGTCACCACGAAGGACACCAGCGGACGCAGGTCCAGCGGGGCGAGGCGGTCGGCATTGAAGCGGGTCAGGGGCTTGCGCGCGCCCGTTGCGAGTTCGATTTCCACCAGCTCGGGCGGACCCATCGCACTCTCCGAGGACGCGACGATCCGACCGGCCTCCGCCGCCAGCGACGAGATCACGCCGGCACCCTGCAGGGGACGCGGGGTCACCGGCCCACCGGTCACGGGCACACTGAAGAGGCGGGTGTGCGCACCTTCCTCCGCCGCCAGCAGCACTGTGCGTCCGTCCGCCAACAACACGAAATCCGCAATCGAGAGGTCCAGCGACGCCGTGAGGTCCACGCGCGACGCCCCTTGCATCGGCCACGGGAACGACACGACGCGGCTGTGATGGTAGACCTTGCCGTCACCGCCAGGACTGAAGCTGAGGAGGAGATGCCGGCCATCAGGCGTGAAGACCGGCCCGCCGAAATCATCCGGACCCGCCGTCAGCGCCTGCGGCTCGCCGCCGTGCGGTCCGACGCGATCGATGCCCTTGAGGCCGACCAGGTAGAGGTCCGTGCTGGTGTCAGCATACGCGGCGCGATCGCGCTCGATGGTCGCGACGAAGACCACACCCTCGCCGTCCGGGGTCCACGCCGCCGAGAGGCTCTGTCCGGCATCCGAAAGCCGTCCCGCAAAACCGCGTTTCGCCACCAGTTCCGTGCCAGCGAGGATGTCCCGCGCGACCGCTCCGGCGCGGGCTTCTTGCACGAAGAGCGAGGGTCGGCGATCGTCCAGCCACTGATCCCAGTAGCGGATGGGGAAACCGTCATAGACGCGCGCCGTCCACGGACGATCCTTGCGTTCCTTCGCGGCGCGTTTGTTCGCTGCGTCATCCTTCGCACCGGGATAGACGTCGCTGGAAAAGAGAATGCGTTGCCCATCCGGACTCCACTGCGGTCCGCGGGCCCCCGTGGAGAGCTGGGTGATCCGCTCCGCCTCACCGCCGGTCTCCAGGTTCAGCACGTACACCTGCGGCGCGTCATCGCCATCCCGCTTCGCCGAAAAGGCCAGCCGGCTCCCGTCCGGGCTCCACGTCGCGCCCGCCTCCGCGCCGCGACTGTGGGTCAGCCGGCGCGGCGCCGATGATCCGTCCGTCATCACGAGCCACAGGTCGCTCGACTGTTCCTTGGGGTCGTACGCCGGATCCGTCACCGAAAACACCACCCGCGTGCCGTCCGGACTGAGCACGGGTCCGCCCACGCGCTTCATCAGCCACACGTCTTCGTGCGTGATCGGCCGGGGGGTGACGACCGCAGGGGTCCCGGCGACCGTCGGCGCTGGCGCCACGGTCGCCGTCCCACCGGCCGTCCCACCGGCCGTCCCGCACGGGGAGGCCGCGACGGCGGCCTCCTGAGCTAATCCCGCCTCTGCCTCAGACGTTCCGCCGCTCGTCTCCGGCGCTCCCCCGCTCGCCGCGGCCGTTCCGACGTTCGCCTCCGCCGCTCCCTCGCCCATCTGATCCGCTCGGGACCAACCGGCCGGCGCACGCGAGGACCATGCCTCGGACGCGGTGGCGGTCACAACCACAGCGGACTCGGGAATCGACGACGCGGCAAGCGACAGGGGCGTCAGGAGAACGAGCAATAAGCGAACCATTCTGACCACCTTAGGCCCTTTACGTGCGATTGCGATCCGTCGCCGCATTTTCCCCTGCCGCTCCGGTTGCCCACCCTCACCGCCCCGCCGCCTCCTCGTGCCGACCGTCCGCTCGCTTGACCAGTCGTCCGCCGAGTTCGAGGCGGAGGATCACCGCCATCGCCCGCTCCGCCGACCAGCCCAATCCAAGGGCGACGTCCTCCGTCGCAAGGATCGCCCCGCCGCGGAAGAGTTCGAGCACCGCCGCCTCGGCGGGCGAAGCTGGAGGAGGGATCAGACTCGAACCCGGCGGCCGGTCCGCCGCAGTCTCATCTTCGCCTTCCCGGTGGGGGCGCCCGTCGCCGTCGGCCGGTTCCCCGCGCACCACGCCACGCGCGGCGTTGTCGGGAATCGGTCCGGGGCGAAGACCGCGAAGGTAGCCGAGTTCATCGACCACATCCTCGACCGAGGTCAGCAACACCGCCCCGTCGCGGATCAGCTGGTGGCACCCGGCGCTGGTCGGTTGGTCGATCCGGCCCGGCACCGCCAGCACGACGCGCCCTTGCTCGGCTGCGAAGCGCGCGGTGATCATCGAGCCGCCGTCGACGTCGCTCTCCACCACCACGATCGCCGCACTCATGCCCGCCACGATGCGGTTGCGCATCGCGAAGGACTGCCGATCCGCGGGCCGCCCCAGCCGGAACTCCGACAGCAACGCTCCTTCGCGCGCGATCCGTTCCGTCAACGCCCGGTTCTCCGGCGGATAGACGAGATCCACTCCGGTCCCGAGCACCGCGGCGGTGCCGCCGCCCGCCTCCAGCGCTCCTTCGTGCGCAGCCGTG
This sequence comes from Verrucomicrobiota bacterium, assembly GCA_016871755.1. Lineage (GTDB taxonomy): Bacteria > Verrucomicrobiota > Verrucomicrobiia > Opitutales > Opitutaceae > UBA6669. The sequence continues at coordinate 6,938 of VHCJ01000002.1, forward strand.
TCGATCCCCCGGGCAAGTCCGCTGACGACGCAGAAACCGCGCCGCGCCAGTTCGCCGCCCAGCCGCCGCGCCGTCGCGAGGCCGTACTGCGTCGTGCGGCGCGACCCCACGATCGCCACACAGGTCCGCCCCGGCTCGTAACGGCCCCGGCAGTACAGTCCGATCGGCGGATCGTGAATCTCGCGCAGCAGCGGCGGATAGCCGTCGTCCGCCGCCGCCACAAATGCCGCCCCGCAGTCCTGGAGTCCGCGCTCCTCCGCCGCCAGATCGACGTGCGCGCGCCACGTGGCGAGTGTCGCCGCGATCACCGGCCCGACTCCGCGAACGGCCCGCAGCGTTTCCGGCGCCGCCGCCAGCACCGCCGCAGGATCACCGCCGCAGGCTTCGAGCAGTCGGTTCGCCGTGATCGGCCCGACGTGCGGGAGCGCATTCAGCACCAAAAGGGCCTGCGAGGGGGACAGCGCGGATTCCATGCGCAACCCCTGCGGCGCGACAGCGCTGCGGGCAATTGCGGAGGCGGCCCGACGTCCGCCCAATTTAGGTTCGGACGCGCCAAACGCACCGGGGCTTGCCGGGCGATCATGACTCGATCGAACTCAGGGGCGCCGCCAGAGCAGGCTCCAATCGGCTGGGATCGGCGAACGGCGCCGGCCCGCACCGAACGCCGGGGCGCGGCCGACCCGCGCTGGAGCCTAGACGCGTTCCCAGCGACTCGGGGCAATGCCGGGGGCGTCGCCGCGCATGTTCTTCGGCTTGTTCGGGTGGTTGAAGTCGAAGCCGCGGCGGACGTTCGGGTTTTCGAAGAACCGGGCGAGGTGCGGGGGCACCTGCGCCAGCTTGTCCGCCGGCCACGTCGGGATCTTCTCCTCCGCCGGACCCGCCCAAGCCGGGCGATACAAGTAAGCCAGCATGCCGCGCTCGCGCGTGCCGACGTTCGGGCAGTTGCCGTGAAACACCTTGTGGTTCAGCAGCACCGCCGAGCCCGCCTTCGCGGGCACCGCCACCTGCTCGGGATGCCCGGTGTACCGGGTGTAGGGATTGGCATCCGCGTGCATCGAGAGGTGCGACCGCGGCACGACGAGGAAGGGCGACACGTCCGCCGTCAGGTCATCCAGGTAGTACAGCACGCGCACCTGCACGGGACACGATCCCGCCCAGCCGAAGATCTGCGAGCCATAGGGCTGGCCATCCGTGTGCAGGCTGATGCCGGGGTGACCCGGCAGCGAGAGGGCATACACGCCGCCGAGGAAAAGGATGTCCGGCCCGAGCAGGGCCTCGAGGAACGCCACGGTGGGGGCATGCCCGACGAGGTTGATGAAGTCCGGTCCTTCCCACTGGATGCCGCGGCGCCCGCGCTGCTTGTCGCTGTAATCCGCCGGGATGGTCTCCAGCGGCGCCAACTGGCGCTTGAAGTTCGCCACCTGCTCGGGCGAGAGGAGGTCCGGGAGGACGACGTAGCCTTCAAGTTCGAGGTGACGGATGCGCTGGCCAAGGGTCAGCGCGGACCAATCGGTGGTGTCGAGCCGGAGGGGACCGGCGGAGGGGGCAAGGGCGGCATTCATGGGTGTGGGGGGAAAGTCGAACTCGGGAGGGGAACCGGCAGCGGGCTGGAGAAGTCCGGAGACCCGGTCGTCTCCGGCTGCACCCGCCGCCCGGCCAGCGCGCGGGCGCCGGACCGATCGCGGGTGCCTGTCCGCATCGAGCGCGCGGCGGGACCCCGGAGCAAGCATGCCACAGTTGTCTTTTCCCCACACATCTTCTGCCGGACGGGGATTGACCGCCCGGCGCGGCCCCGCAAGAACGCCGCCATGCCGCTTGCGCTCCGACGTCTCAGCCTCGTCGACCAGGTCGCCGCGGCACTCCGGATGGAGCTCGATGCGTCGCGCTGGCCAACCCAGCTGCCCGGCGAGCACCAGCTTGCCGCCCAGCTGCAGGTGAGCCGCTCGACCCTGCGCCAGGCGCTGCAACTCCTCCGCCGCGAGGGCCGGCTCGCCGTGCGGCGCGGCAGTCGCTGGCGTCCTGCGTCCGACGACGGCGCGCGCCCCGGATCAGGGTCCGGCCGCCGCTCGCAGACCACCCCAGCCTCCCCACCGCGCGGGCGGTCCGAGCCCCGCCGCCCCGCTCCTTCCTCGCGCGGGTCGCGTCTGCCCTCAGGCATCCGCCCGGGGACCGGCTCGCCCGCCACGGTGTCGACCGTCGCCGCCGCGCGGACGCACTCCGCGCCGCCGGCGTCGGCGCAGGCGCAGCCACCGTCGGCCGACGTCGTGGCGATGATTTCGTCCCTGCCGCCGGCCGAGCAGTCGTGGTCCTCGATTCTGATCCGCGACGAACTGCGCGCCCAATTGCAGCGGGCCGGGCTGGAATTGCAGACGCACGTAGTAGCCCAGCGCTCCCCGCGCAGCGGCGGCGCGGCGCTGCGGCGACTGCTGGCCCACGCGGGCGCGACCGCCTGGGTGCTGGCGTCGTGCTCCGAGGCGGTGCAGCGGCACTTTGAGGAGGGCGGACGACCAGCGCTGGTCCTCGGCTCGGCTCACCCGGGCGTGCGCCTGCCCGCCTTCCGCATCGACCTCGGGGCCGCGCTGCGGCACGCCCTCGCCTCCCTTCAACGTCACGGGCACCGGCAGATCGCCCTGCTCCTGCCGCGCACGCCGTTCGCCGGCACGCGCGAGGTCGCCGCGAGCCTCGCCGAAGCGACGGCCTGGCTGCGCGAGCGGGGCATGGCGGTGACGGTGCGTGAGCATGAAAGCTCGACTCACGGCGTGGGGCTGGCGCTCACCGGGTTGCTCGCCTCGCAGGCCCGGCCGAGCGCACTCATCGTGATGCTGCCCGGCGACGCGCTCAGCGCGCTCGGGCACCTGCACGCGCGCGGGGTGCCCGTGCCGCAGGCCCTGTCGTTGATCTGCCTCTTCGACGATCCCTACCTCGCCCGGTTGACCCCGGCGCTCGCGCGCTACGCGTGCGACCCGACGCTCTTCGTCCGTCGCCTCGCCCGGCAGCTGATCCGGCTCGTGCGCTCCGGCGTGCGGCCAACGCCCGTCGCGGTCGTGCCGGAGTTCATCCGCGGCGGCACGCTGGGGTCGTGCAGCAGCGACGGAGGCTAGTCCGATCCCCAGCGCGGACGCGCCGCACCTGCGCTCGTTCGTCGGCGCCGCAGGCTCGGGGTAGTCGGACCACGTCGGCCACCGATCCCGCGCGCCCGCGGCGAATTCACCGACCGCGCCGAGTTCCCCGGTCTCCGTCCCATCGATCCCGTTCGCCCGCGGAGAGCTCAGCCGGGCCTGGAGTCCGAGGGCCAGGCCTCCGAGCCAACCGGGTCGAACCGAACGCACCGGGCGCGCATTGACGGCTTGCCCCCACCGGCAAGGCGGGGTTGGCTTCCGGCCCCATGAGCACTGCACCCGCGAAAGAGAACGCCGTCATCAGCACCTCCTACGGTGACCTTACCATCGCCTTCTGGCCCGAGGTGGCCCCGAAGACGGTCGAGAACTTCAAGAAACTCGCCCGCGAGGGTTTCTACGATGGCACGGCGTTTCACCGGATCATCAAGGGTTTCATGATCCAGGGCGGCTGCCCGAACACGCGCGCCGGCGCCCGTGGGATGCCCGGCACCGGCGATCCGGGGTACAAGCTCAAGGCGGAGTTCAACGCCAAGTCCCACCAGCGCGGCGTCATCTCCATGGCGCGCGCCTCCGATCCGGATTCGGCCGGCTGCCAGTTCTTCATCTGCCATGGCAACGCGTCGTTCCTCGACCGCCAGTACACCGCCTTCGGCCAGCTCGTCGGCGGTGACGACGTGCTCGAGCGCATCGCATCCGTCCCGACCCGCGCGGGCGGCGGCGGCGAGCGCAGCACGCCGGTCGACCGCATCGAGGTCACCAAGGTGACCATCGTTCCGGCCGCCAGCTGACGACGCCCCCGCGACGTGCTGTCCCCGGCAGGCTCGCGCTGTGGGTCCGGCTCTTCGGCGTTCCTCTTCCATGAGCACCACCGCCTCCGCCACTCCCCCACCCCTCTCGTGGCGGGAGTTGTCGCTTCTGCCGGTCAACGCCGATGAGATCCCCTCGCCCGCGCTGATCCTGCGCTGGGAGGCGGTCGAGGAAAACCTGCGCCGCATGATCGAGCGGGTGGGTTCGCCCGACCGGCTGCGGCCGCATCTCAAGACCCACAAGCTGCCGCAAATCATCGCGCGGCTCGCCGAACTGGGCGTCACCAAGGCCAAGGCCGCGACCATCGCCGAGGCGGAAATGGCGGCGACCGCCGGCGCGCGCGATGTCCTGCTCGCGTTTCCCGCGATCGGGCCGACCGTCCCGCGGCTCGTCGAACTGGTGCGCGCCTTTCCCGCCGTGCAGTTTTCCGCGCTGGTCGATGACCCCGCGGCCCTCGACGCGCTCGGTGCGGCCTGCCATCGCGCGGATCTCGAACTCCCGGTATTCGTCGACCTCGATGTCGGCATGCAACGGACCGGCATCGCACCGGACGATGCCGCCGTCGCGCTCTACGCGCGCCTTGCCCGCACGCCCGGGCTGCGCCCCGCGGGGTTGCACGCGTACGACGGCCACCTCAGCCAGTCCGATCTCGCCGAGCGCACCGCCGCCTGCGATGCGGGCTTCGCCACCGTGGTCACCCTGCGCGACCGCCTCCGCGCGGCCGGCCTGCCCGCGCCGGTGATCGTCGCCGGCGGCACGCCCACGTTTCCGATCCACGCCCGCCGTCCCGACGTCGAATGCAGCCCCGGCACCTGCGTGCTCTGGGATGCCGGCTATGCGCACAAGGTCCCGGACCTCGACTTTGTTCCGGCCGCGATCCTGCTCACCCGCGTGATCAGCCGGCCCGGTCCGAACCGCCTCTGCCTCGACCTCGGCCACAAGGCAGTCGCGAGTGAAATGCCCCACCCTCGGGCGATCTTCCCGGCGCTGCCGGACGCAAAGCCGGTCGTGCACAGCGAGGAGCACCTTGTCCTGGAAACCCCGCGCGCCGCGGACCTCCCGGTCGGCACGGTGCTCGGAGCGATTCCCTGGCACATCTGCCCGACGGTGGCGCTGCAGAGCTTCGTCCACGTCTCGCACGCCAACCGCGTCGACGCCGTCTGGCCCGTCGTCGCCCGCACCCGCCGCCTAAGCGCGTAGCGGGAGGCGGCGGAGTCGACCCCTGACGCGCAAATCGCCTCTGACCGCCGACGGCGGCGTCCACCGCCGCGCCGACCGCAGCGCCGACCGAGGCCTCCACCGCGGTGCCGACCGCGGTCCCAGAGCAAAGTGCACAGCCTGACCCTCGGTCGCCCCGGAACCACCCCTTCCCGCCGATCAGTCGATGTTCCGGCCAGTCGCGATGTTTCGAAGCTCGTGCGCCGAGCCCGCCGCGTTCCGCGCAGGCATCATCAACCCGCAACCGCCGGCCTTCAGAGGAGACGAAACACCTCAATCATCTTCCGCTTCAGCGCCCGCCGCCTCTCCACGCCCACCGTACCGATCTCCGCCTCAAGGTCGTCCTTGTTGACCGCGTACACATACCCGCAGTCAACCGCAGTCAGGAATTCCAGCCCCTCCGCGCCGTTGAGCAGGACCTGATGCGCCCGGGCGGGGCTGCCCGGCGACACCTTGGTTCCGTGCAGCACGTTCACCCGTAGGATCCGCGAGTCCGCACAGTACTCCTCGTTGGACAGAATGACGGCCGGATGAAGGTCGCGATCCGTCGGACGGAACCGCAGCCACACGACCGCCCAGGGACGGACCTCGACGCCGTGACGATTCTTCATCGCGATCCGCCGCCGCCCGCCGTTGCCTCGGCCCCGCCGCTCTCCCGGGACGCCTCGGCCCCACGGCCCTCCGTCAAGGCCTTGACCCTGCCCACTCCCAATCGGGACCCGCATCGGACTCCGTCGGCGGCCGCACCCATGGACTCCGTCACCGCGCTGGCGCCGGCGGGGGGAGCGATCCGATGTCCGGGAAAACGGCGGCACTTCATCGCAGAGGGACGGAATCAGAGGGAGAGGTGTGGTCGCCGTTCGGCCCGGCGGCGGCGGCTCATCGCAAAGGACCGGAGTCGGAGGGTGCCGCGTTGATCCGGGCGATCTCCTCCTCGGACGGCTGGAAATATCCCACCGGGCGGAGCGGCACGGGTTCGGGCAGGACGAAGGGCACCAGTTGCATGAAGTCGGAACCGTTCTGGATGACGACGACTTCCCCTCTTTTCGCCCGCGAAAAGAGCTTCCCGAAGTTCCGCTTCGCCTCCGAAACCCTGAACATCTTCATGAGTCTCATCCAAGACTCACACGAGTCTCACGTCAAGCCGGCGCGCCCCGCGGCACCCGCCCGCTCGCCTCGCGTCCCGCAAACCGCCTCCGACCGCCACACGAAGCTCCGACCGGGGTGGCCAAGGGCAAGGTGCAAAGCCTGACCCTCAATCGCCTGCCGACGCATCGGCACCGTCCCTTTCCACGTCGTCGCCCCGCCCCAAGACGACGACCGCCGCTCGGCCATCGCGGAACGGGAGCTCTCTTGCGCTCCCGCCATCCGCTCCGACCATCCGCTCACCGCAACAAACTGACCGAAGCCGGGGAGCAAGGCGTGAGATCGAGGCCGTCCGTGCATGGCGACACGCAACCGGCTCCGCTCACGCGACGGAAGCGAATCCGGCTCCTTGCCCCAAAGCGGGCTGCCGCTCGGGCGTGCATTACCTCGCATCGGCGCGGGAGCACCCCGCGTTGCCTTCGAGCCGAAGCGGGCCGCCGCTCAGGCGTGCATCACCTGGCCGCCGTCCACGTTCAGGGTCTGGCCGGTGATGCTGCGGGCGTGATCCGACGCGATGAAGGCCGCGAGCGCAGCGCACTCCTCCGCGGTCTGCCAGCGCCCCAGCGGGGAAATGCGCCGGATCTTCTCCTCCGCCCACGTGGCATAGTCGCGCCGCTCCGCCGGCGGCAGGGTGCGCTGCAACGCCTCCCAGACCGACTGGTTGAGATCCGTCTTGACCATTCCCGGCGAGAGCGCGTTCACCCGCACGCCGTACGCGGCGAAGTCGCGCGCAGCGCAGTGCACGAAGTTGATCAGCCCCGCCTTCGCCGCGCTGTACGGGGGGTCGGTCGGCGATCCGGTCTGCCCCGCCACCGAGACGAGAAACAGCAGCGATCCGCGCCGCCGCCGCACGAAGTTCGGCGCGAAGGCGTGCGCCGCATTCACCGCCGACACGAGGTTCAACTCCAAAACCCGCGGCCAATCCGCCGGCGAGAGGTTCCAGAAGGGGAAACCCGCCTTGCCCGAGCCCGCGCCAATGCAGAAAACCAAATGATCCGTCTCCCCGCACGCCTCCGCAAACCGCGCGACCTCGTCGAGCTTCGTCGCATCGCCGCGCACAAACGTCGCACCGGCCGGCCACGCCGCCGCGTCCGCCGAGGACCCCGCGTCGGCCCGGGCCACTTCGCCCCCGCCCAGCGAGGACGCGCCATCGGCCCGCGTCGCCCCGCCAGCGCCCGTCGCCCCACCGGCCAGCGTTGCGTCGCTGGCGCCCGCGATCCGACCGGTCGGCCGCGCCGCCCCGCCCGCCACGGGCACCGCATCGGCCCGCGTCGCCTCGACCCCGCCCGCCTTTCCACCCGCCGCGAGTTCGGCGGGCTCGGCGCGGTCGAAGCCGCACACCCGGCAGCCTTCACCCGCGAACGCGGTCACCATCGCACGTCCGATGCCGCGCGCCGCACCCATCACTGCCACGGTCTGTCCGGTGAGTTGGAGATTCATAAGGGGTAACGCAATGGTGTTGCCCCGAAACCCTAGCCACCCGCTCCCCCGACGCGAGCCTGCAGCACTCCGACCGCCGAAGACACCCGCGCGGCAATTCCGAACGGGGCCCTGAGAGCCTCGCCCAACCGACCGTCGGTCGCCGCCACCCAAGGGCAAGGGCGATCGGCGGACCGGACGCGTCAGCCGACCGAACCCGCCGCGGATCGCCGTCGCCAAGGCGCCGACCGCGCGACGAAGGAGCCCCGGGAGGGTCAGGCTTTGTCCTTTGCCGTCTCGCCGGAACGAGCGTTTCCCGCATGCCACCGCGGTTCCCGCCCGAGGCCACCCGTCGGCGTCAGCCGACCGGGCCGCCCGCCCGGGTCGGCGGCCATCGCAGTTTACATCGAGCCTTCCTTCTGGTCTTAGTCCTGCACCATGACTCGCGCGGCGCACCGCCGGTGTCCATTCCTCGCCGCGCTCGCGCTCGCGACGCTGGTCGCAGTGCTTCCGCCGTCGGCCCGGGCCACGGCGCCAAGCCCCACATCTCGTCCGCTCGCGCGCGCTCCCGCCCCCGCGGAAAAAGCGGCGCGGCCCTTGGTGATCCGGGGCGCCGCCGTCTTCCGGGAGGGCGCGTTCCACCCGAGCGCCGCCGTCGTCACCGCGAACGGCCGCATCGTCGCCGTCGTGCCGCCCGGCGACACCGTTCCCGTTCCCGACGGCGCGATCGAGGTCGCCGGCACCGGGCGCTTCCTCCTGCCCGGCTTCATCGATGGCCACTCGCACGTCTCCCACCTGTTCCCGCAGGCCGGCGTTCCGGTCGAGGACGTCCTCCCCGACTACCTCGCGAACGGCATCACCACGCTCCGCGCCACCGGCGACACCCTCGACGTCCAACTCCGGGTCCGCGCCTACAGCGAGGCCCACCCTGACCGCGCGCCGCGGCTGGTCATGGCCAGCCCGCTCTTCGACAAGTCGCCGCCCTACCACGCGGGCGTGAGCCTCGCCATCACCGACCCCGAGCAGGTGCCGCCGTTCGTGGATTCGATGGCCGCACTCGGCGTGCAGACGTTCAAGATCTACGTCGGCATGGACCGCCGCATCGGTTCGGCGATCATCCGCGAGGCCCGCCGCCACGACCGCTGGGCCACCGCGCACCTGCGCAAGTACCGCCCGCTCGACGCGATCGCGGATGGGATCAATAGCGTCGAGCACATCGAGTCGGTCTTCAACTTCCTCACGCCGCCCGAGGTCCCGGAATGGCTTCTGCGCGACGAGCGCATGCACATGTCCGCAATGGCCGTCGCCGGCTTTCGCCAAAAGATTCTTGAAGAGGAGGTGAAGACGGATTTCTCGCACCCGCGTGCGACCGAACTGATCGCGGCGTTCGCCCGGAACCACGTGATGGTCAATCCCACCCTCGTGGTGTACCGAAACTGGATGGTCCTGAGCGACATTCCCGAGGTGCAGGAGCATCCGGACCTGCAGCGCACGCCCCATCAGCTCCTCGACTACTGGCGGACCCTCACCCACAACACCGGCGCGGTCCCCGAGACCGAGGCCCTGCGCCGGCGGAGGTTCGCAATGCTGCAGGAACTCACCGGCCTGCTCCACCGCTCCGGCGTCGAACTCCTCGTCGGCACCGACGCACCCTTCCCGTTCGTGCCCCCCGGCTATTCCTTCCATCAGGAACTCGAACTGCTCGTGGAATCCGGCGTGCCGCCGGCCGCGGTGCTCATGGCCGCGACGCGCAACAACGCCCGATCGGTCAATCTCTCCTCGGAGATCGGCGAAATCGCCCCCGGCCGGTGCGCCGACCTCGTGCTGCTCGACGCCAACCCGCTCGACGACATCCGCCATTCCCGCCGCATCACCGCCGTCGTGCGCAGCGGCATCCTGCTTACGCTCCCGGCCCAGCCCGCCGAGGCCCCGCCCGCCTGCAAGCCAAGGATTGAACCCGCCCGCCAGCGCACGAGCATGCGCGCGTGGGGCTGAGCCAGCTCGCCAGAGCATACGCAAACGCGCCCGGGGCTAAGCCAGCCAGCCAGCCAGAGCATGAGCAAGCGCACGCGAGCCTGAACCCGCGCGCGAGGGGCGGTGCCCCCGCTACGGCAGGTCGTAGATCTCCACCAACGCCACGCCAGTCGTGCCGTTCTTGCCCGACACCGTCGCCGTGTAGGATCCAGGGGGCACGTCCACGATCACCACCGCATCGGCACTGGCTTCACCCGCGAGGGCGAAGGCGCCGACCGACGCAAACGTCGTCTTCAGCGCCGCCGTCCCACCCCAGTTGTCGTTCGCCGCCGTCACCGAGGTCGCCCCGAGGGCTTTCACCTCCACCACCGGGTCCGCCAGCGTGCCCGTCACGCCGCACGCCCCCAGCGACGGCCCAACCGCCCGGATCAGGAGGCGCTTCGAGGCGGTGCCGACGATCGAAAAGCCCGCGACCAGCACGTCCGCTCCGGTGCCAACCTGCGCGCGGGTGGAGACGTTGATCAGACGGCCGCGGCCCGCGCCAAGATCGTACAATTCCACCAAGGCGATCCCCGAGCCGCCGTCGGCCCCGGCCACCTGAATGGTCCGGCCACCCCGCACCGCCAGCCGGAGCGCCGCGTCGCGCGTGCCCGCCGTCAGGGGAAAGGCCCCGGCATTCGTGAAGTCGCGTCCCAGCACGCCGCTCGCGCCCCAGTCATCATTCGCCGCAATCCGCACCGCGTCCTGATAGACCTCCAGCTTGGGATCCGCGATCGTTCCGGGGACGCCGAACTGCGCGAGGCTGGGCCCAATGCCTCGCATCAGCACGTCCCGCGCGCCGCCGCCGACCACGAAGCCCACGATCAGGCCCGATCCCGTGCCGGTCCGGATCGAGAGGTTGTACAGCACGCTCGCCGGGCGCGCGGGCTCGGCTTCCTTCGAGACGATCGAGTACAGCGAGGCCTGCGTGGGTTCGACTTGCGGCCATTGCGTGAACGGCGTGTCGACCCACGCCACGAAATCGAGCTGCCCGGCGCCGTCGATATCCATCGGGACCGCCGCCGACAGCGCGCGGTCCACGTAGCCCTTCGTCATCGCGTAACCCTCCAGCTGCCACGGCTGCACCCAGGGCAGGACCGCCCGGTCCTGCGCGCGCAAGACACCATCCGCCCCGCCGAGGTAGATCGTCGCGGCGTTCTTGGCCTTTTCGTCAAGCACTCGTCCTCCCAGGTTTCGCTGGTTCAGTTCCTCGCAGGCGACCACGAAGTCCGGCCGGCCGTCGCGGTTGAAGTCGGCCACGGCGAGCCGCACCTGATGGACGGTGCGCACCGGCGGTGCCCCGTTGGCCCAGATGTCGGGCGCGGCCCGGAAGCCCCCCTTGCCGTCGTTGAGGAACACCACCACGGGCTCCTGCGACTGCCGCGGGATGGTGTGGGGAAAGAGCGGGAACGTCGCGACCCAGTCCTCGCGCCCGTCGCCATTGAAGTCGCCCCTCCCCACGTCGCCCAAGTCCGTGGCGAGCACGCCCGCCGGGTGGTAGTCCTTGCTCGTCGGGTAGTAGACTTACCCGTGTCGCTCGGTGATCGAAATGCCGAACCACCCGAAGTTCCCGACCCGGTAGCTGCTCGTTTCGTGGTTGGTGCGGTCCGGTCCGAGGGTCCGCGGCGAGGGCCCCAGCGTAAGCAGTTGGGCGAAGCCGAGGCTCGGGAGGAGCGCTAGGCCGAACGCCGCACCAAGCCGGCACGCGCGCGCGGCGGAAAGAGGATGGCCGGAAGCTGGGGGCATCTCTCAAGGGTGCTGCCACGCCACCTCACTGCAACCCGAACCGGTCTTGGGGAGAATCCGGCCGGGCCGGCTCCGATCCTCGGCGTCGCCGGGCGGTCCGGCAGCCCTCCCACTGCCGGCGGTGCAGGCGGGGCTTGACGACGGGAGCAATTGCACGAGGGTTCAGCATAATGTCGTTCGCGACCTCCCCGCTGCGCGCCTTCCGCCACCTGCGGCGGGTCGTCGCGCTCGGGGCGGTGGGCTTGATGCTGGCGCTCAGTTGGCTCGCCGTCGATGGCACCGCTCACGGCTCGCTCCACGTCGCCGCGTCCGTCGACCTTCCCGCAGCCTGCGGGCACGACCACGATCTCGGCACGGGCGGCGGTCACGCCGGTCACTCCGGCGACCCCGGGCAACCCGGCGCCGGCCACACCCACGGCGGCGCGGGGACGGATGGGGCGTGCGACGACCCGGGCTGCGCGGTGCTGCGATTTGCCGCCGGCGCCACGGATCCCTTCCAGCCGCAGGTCGTGACAGGACCGTCACGTCGGTTCTCGCCCTGGGTCCAGGCTCCAGCGGCTGACCGGGAGCCGGATCGCATGCCCTTGGCGTGGCCGGCCCCCAGCTGCGGTCCCCCGCTGCGGGCTTGAGTTTGCCCTGACTGCTCGGCGAGCCCCGCCCGGGACCGCCGTGATTCGCCTCCGGCCACGCCGCGACCTCATGCCAAGGCGCGGGCGCTCCCGCCGCCTCACCCGACCGCCGGATCTCCGTCCGGGTCGGCACAACGAACCGCCAGAGCCTCCCCCAACCGACCGCGCCCATGCTTTTCGCAGAAAAACTCCATAAACGCTACGGTTCAACCGTCGCGCTGCACGCCCTCGACCTCTCCGTCGCCCCGGGCGAACTCTACGCCCTGCTCGGTCCCAACGGGGCCGGCAAGACCACGACCATCAACTGCTTCCTCGGCTTCCTTGCGCCCGATGGTGGCCGCGTGACCATCGACGGCCTTGACGTCGGCCAACACCCCTTGGAGACGAAACAGCGCCTCGCCTACATCCCGGAGCAGGTGAACCTCTACGGCCACTTCAGCGCCGCGGAGAACCTCGCCTACTTCGCCCAGCTGGGCGGGCATCACTACGCCCCCGCGGAACTGCGCGAGCTTCTCGCCGCGGTCGGGCTGCAGCCCGAGGCCCACGAACGGCGGGTCAGCGGCTTCTCAAAGGGCATGCGCCAGAAGGTGGGGATCGCGATCGCGCTGGCGAAGCGGGCGAAGGCCCTGCTGCTCGACGAGCCGACCAGCGGGCTCGACCCCAGCGCGAGCCACGAATTCAGCCAGTTGCTGGCCAGGCTGCGCGGCCAGGGGGTGGCCATCCTGATGGCGACGCATGACCTCTTCCGGGCCAAGGAGGACGCGACACGCGTGGGAATCATGCGGCGGGGAACGCTGGTCCGCGAGCTCTCGGCCGGCGAAATCCGGGGAACCGACCTCGAGCGGCTCTACCTCGAAGCCATGCGCGCGTGAGCCCGAACCCCACCCAACCCAGTCCCCCGCCCAGCGGCGCCGCAGGGTCCGGACCGACCACACCCATGCTCAGCACGATCATGCGTCATCAGTGGCAGCAGGCGCTGCGCGACCAGCGCGTGCGCTGGCTCGCGATCGCCCTCATCCTCGCCGGACTCGCGGCGCTCCTGAGCGGATTGGCCCGCCAGCAGCGGCTGTCCGCCGAACGCGCGGAGGCCATCCGCGCCGACGCCGAGGCGTGGAGCCGGCAGGGCGTCGTCGATCCCCACGGTGCCGCCCACTTCGGGCGGACGGCGTTCAAGCCGATCTCGCTGCTCTCCGCCCTGGATCCGGGCCTGCTCGACCACATCGGTTCCCTGGTGCGCCTCGAGGCCCACAAGCAGAACGTGGCCAGCGGTCGTCCCAGCGATGCCGGCACCGCCCTCACCGCGTTCGTGCCGTTCACTGCGGCGTCGGCGCTGCAGATCTTCGCCCCGGTGCTGATCATCCTCACGGGCTTCGGGGTTTTCTCCGGCGAGGCCGCCCGCCAGATCCTGCGGCTTGAACTCGCCGCCGGGATCCCTCCGCGCGTCCTCCTGATGGGGCGCTTCCTCGCCCTCGGGGGCGGCGTCGCCGGCGTCCTTGGTCTGTTCGGCCTCGCCGGCGCCGTGGGTCTCTGGCTGACCGATGCACCCGCACCCGACTTCGCCCGGCTGGGTCTGCTGCTGGTCGGCTACGGGGCGTACCTCCTGACGTTCCTCGCCCTCACCCTCGGGATTTCGGCGCTCTGCGTCTCCGCCCGACCCGCCCTCGCCGGCCTGCTCGCCTTCTGGCTCGCCACGGTCCTGCTGGTGCCGCGGATCGGTCCCTCGCTCTCCGCCCAGGTCTATCCCGTTCCATCCGTCCCCGTCTTCGCCAACCAGGTCAGCGAATCAATCGACGACGGCCTCGACGGCCATGATCCCCGCCACACGCGGATGGATCGGCTGCGGGCGCGGGCCATGGCCCAGTACGGCGTCACCCGGATCGAGGACCTTCCCGTCAACTTCGGCGGGCTCGCCCTGGAGTACGGCGAGGCGGCCACCACCCGGGCGTATCAGCAGCACTTCGACGCGCTCTTCACGAACTACGAACGGCAGTCGCGCTTGCTGCAGGCCCTGAGTCCGCTGTCGCCCCGGCTTCCGCTGCAGGGTTGGTCGGCGGGACTCGCGGAGACGGATTTCGCCGCGCACCGGGCGTTCCTCCAGGACGCCGAGCAGTACCGCTACGCGTTCGTGCAGGCGCTGAACCAGGCGGTGGTCAGGTCCACCCCAGGACAACCGCGCGCCGCGGTCCGGGTCGCCGACATCACCGCGGAGGTCGATCGCGCCGCCGGTCACTCCGTCACGCTCGGCGAAACGTGGCGACGCCAGTGGTCCAACGGCGTCCTTCTCCTCACCTGGCTCGGCTTCTCGGTGGGCTTCGCCCTCTGGGCGGCCGGCCGCCTGCACCGACTCTCATGAACGCGTTGCTCACCGTCGTCCGCCACGAACTCCGCCGCTTGGTCCGGGACCGGGCGACGCCCGTGCTCGCGTTGCTCTTCGCCGCCATCTGTGTCTACGCGGCGTGGAACGGGCAGCGCTGGGCCGGTCAACGCGGGGAGGCGCTGCGGCAGATCGGGATCGATCTGCAGGAGTCGCGCGATGACTCGCGCGCCCGCGCGGCCGCCGCCGCGGCCGCCCAACCCGGGCGGACCTTCAGTCAGGGATCGGTCTCCGCCAGCGTGTGGTACCAGCCGACGCTGCCGTTGCGGCCGCTCGCGCCGCTCGCCATCGGGCAGGCCGATGGCTACCCCTTCGACGTCCGGTTCCATCCGGTCAGTCCGCGGACGCTCTTCGCGCCGCGGGAGGCGAGTCTCAGCAACCCGGCCGCCCTCGCGGCCGGATCCTTCGATCTGGCCTTCGTCATCGTCTACCTCCTGCCGGTCTTCCTTCTCGCCCTCACCTACGACCTCTGGATCGGGGAGCGCGACCGCGGCACGGCGCGACTGCTCCTCGCGCAACCGGTCCCACCGCAGGTGCTGTTCGCGGGCAAGGCGATCGCTCTCGGCGGCACCGTGCTGCTGGGGCTCGCCGCGCTTGTGGGACTGGCCCTCCTGACCTTCGGCGGAGCGGGTGGGGTCAGCGGGCCGGCGCTGGCCGCGCTGGGCGGGACGGTCCTGCTCTACGGAGCCTTCTGGGTCGCCGTGGCCCTCGCGGTCAACGTCTGGGTGCGCCACGCCGCCGGCGCCGCCCTCGCGTGCGGCGCGATCTGGCTCGGGGTCACCGCCCTGCTGCCCGCCCTGCTCACCGCCGCCGTCGATTTCACCCATCCGGCGCCTTCCAGCGCCGCCTACTCGAACCGTCTGCGGGAGGTTGAACTGGAACGCCAGGACGTGCGGCGCCAGCAGGCCCCGCCCGCCCGCAGCACGGCCGAGCGCGAGGATCGCAACGCCGCCCTGCGGCGCACGCTCACCCAGGTCGCGGAGGACATGGCGGCCTACGCGCCGGTCCGCGACGCCTTCCGGTCCAGGGAGCACGCACGCCGGAACCTCGCCCATGATCTCCGCTTCGCCTCGCCCGCGACCGCCGTGCAGGACAGTCTCGAGCGCCTGGCCGGGACGGACGCCGCCCGCGCCGTGGCCTTCCAGGAGCAGGCATGGGACTTCGCGCAGGGCCTGCGGGCCCACGTCGAGGCTCACCTCACCGAAGCGCCCCCCGAAGACCTTCCCCAGCTCTACGCCGGCGTGTCGGTCTTTCGGTTCACGGAGCCACCCGCCACGGAGGTCCGCGAAGCGCTCGCCGCCAACGCCGCCGCGCTGCTCAGCTTCCTCATTGCCCTCGGCACCGTGATCGGCAGCGGGATCCAGCGGACGCGGCTCGTGGACGAGGACGCGCCTTAGCTTGCGACACCACTCGCGACGGCCGTCCGCATCCCGGGAGGGTCAGCTTTGTCCTTTGTTCTCGCCGGACCGGTCGGCGGCATGGGGTAGATGCCCGAGCGGGCCGTCGGCGGGCGGGCGGGCGACCGCTCATTTTCGACTTCCGTTTTCGACCGCCGCCGGTACCGTCTCCCTTCCTGTGCCTGGAGAGGTGGCAGAGTGGTCGATTGTACCTGACTCGAAATCAGGCGTGCCCGCAAGGGTACCGAGGGTTCGAATCCCTCCCTCTCCGCCAGTTTCTGCCGAGCCTCAGGTCGGCAGTCGGGTCGGCAGGAGACTTTCGGTTCCGCCAGCCCACCCACGATGGGACGTTTTCTCACGCTGCTCCTGCTCACCGCCTTTGCCTGCGCTACGTCCGCTCAGGCTCAGCCTGCGAATGCGGTCTGGTCGGCCGAGGATCGGCACGAAGTGATGACCGCCTTGCAGACGACCCGCAAGGATCTCCTCGACTTGGTCAAGCCGCTGTCGGAGCGGCAATTCTTTCATCGCCTCGACGCCAAGGGCTGGTCGGCGAACGACATCGTCGAGCACCTCGGGCTGATCGAGGAGGGTTAGGTCAGGGAATTTTGGTGGGCGCTGTCTCAACCTCCGATGCCCGCTTCCTACCGCGAGGCCACCGCCGGTCAGCCGCCACGGCCTTCCGGGACTTTTTGTTGGATGACGGCTTTCAAATGATGCAACTCAGCGTCTATATGCGCCCCTGTGTAAGTTTCGCCCGCCAGGAAACGCATATGGACCGGACCAAAAAAAGCATCCCACCCGAAGGCAAGGTGCGGGCCTTCTTCGTCACCCGCGCCCAATGGGAACGCGCCTTCGTCATCTACGGATCCCCCGCCAAAGAGGTCTGCCCAGAGCAAATGCCCGAACAGATTCAGCTCTGGTGAAATCTCACAAACAGTTCTCCAAAAAGTAATTCCGGGGGGCGGAGTCTCCACCCCTAGGAATTGGAATCAAGGCAAAGCCCTCATCGTTGACTCTTCCCAATCGCGACCGAGTCTCCACCCCTAGGAATTGGAATCAAGGCAAAGCACGGGGTTTCGGGAGTCTGGGCAGCAAACGCCGCCAGAGGCCAAGGAAACACCGCTACAAGGGCAGCGGGCGGAGAGGGCTAGTTGTGCCTCGCACCAGCCTTCCCTCTCGCGACCTTCAGAAACTCTCGATTGGCCTTCGGTGAACCGTTTCCCGCAGGGTTGCGGGAGCGCCTTTGTGGGCAAATTTGGGGGAACGGAAGCACCTATCTAAATGATTCCTTGCCGTCGGCTTTTCGATCCCCTCCCCCGGGTCTGGATTGATCCGGGATGAGTCCGGATCGACCCTTCCTGTGGACCCCTTCAAGCGCTCGCGGCCTCAGATCCCGATCAACTAGCGCAAGGGTCCGTTGGGTGGGCGGGATGCTTCCAGCAAAAGGACCGACTCCGGCGCTCAGCGAGTTGCGTTTTGTCCCCTTTGTGTCCCCTAACGGGGCCCTCACTTCGAAAATGGTGCTCAGGAAGGGACTCGAACCCTTACGCCTTACGGCACACGCCCCTCAAACGTGTGTGTCTACCAATTCCACCACCTGAGCGACTCGAAAACCGAGGAAGGGCGACTAAGCGAAATCGGCCCGCCGGTGTAAAGCCTCATTTTCACGGCCCCCAAGATCCGCTTTGACGTTCCGGGTCCCGCCGGGCGTCATTCCGGCTCGTGGCCTCGACGCTCGCCGACATCACCGACGCGCTGCTCCGCTCCTACGAGCGGGACGGCGGCATCAATCACTTCGACGGCACCAACCTGCCGTCCGAGGAATCGGTCAACCGGCTGTGCTCCGACTTCATGCGGCTGCTCTTCCCGGGCTTCTTCGACCAGGATCCGCTCCACCGGGACGCCGTGCCCGCCACCACCGGCCGGCGCGTCGAGGAGGTCCACCGTCGGCTGGTCACCGAGCTCGAGAAGTGCCTGCGGTTCTCCCGCAACCCGGATCCCGCCGCCGCCGCCAGCGCCCTCGCCATGGCCGTCCTCGGCGAATTGCCCGACATCCGCCGCGCCGTCCACACCGACGTCGTCGCCGCCTACGAGGGCGATCCCGCCGCCCGCAGCGTCGAGGAAATCATCCTTTCCTACCCGTGCGTGCTCGTGATCTCCCTCCAGCGCATCGCCCACGCGCTCTACCGGCGCGAGGTGCCGCTGCTGCCGCGCATGATGACCGAATACGGGCATGAGCGCACCGGCGCCGATATCCATCCAGGCGCCCGGATCGGCTCCCACTTCTTCATCGACCACTGCACCGGCGTCGTCATCGGCGAAACCGCCCGCATCGGCAACCACGTCAAGATCTACCAGGGGGTCACGCTCGGCGCGAAATCCTTCGTCACCGACGACCAGGGTCGGCCGGTCAAGGGCGTGCAGCGCCATCCCCGGCTCGACGACCATGTGGTCGTCTACCCGGGCGCGACCATCCTCGGCGGCGACACGGTCATCGGGGAACACTGCGTGGTCGGTTCCAATGTCTGGCTGATGGAGTCCATGCCGCCGAACACGATCGCGTACTACCAGGGCGACCAGGCGTCGATCATCCGCCCGCGCAAGCCCCGCGGGACGGGGAACGAGACCGCCAGCGACTGGGTCATCTGACGAAGGCGCGGCGCCCCGAGGCTCCCGGGCCGTGCCGCGGGCAGCGGCGGCCGGCGACGCTTCAGCGGCGATCGCGTTCCGCGAGGGCACGGGCCAGCACGGCGGCGAGGCGGGGGCCACGGAAGACGAGCCCGGAGTACACCTGCACGAGCGTCGCCCCGGCATCGAGCTTCTCGGCGGCACTGGCCGGATCGCTGATGCCACCCACCGCGATGATCGGGAGGCGACCCTGCGAGCGGAGCGCGACGTACCGTACAATCTCCGTCGCCCGCCGCCGCAGGGGCTCCCCGCTCAGGCCGCCGGCCTCGCCAACCTGCGCGAACGCCCCGGGGCGCGCCAGCGTGGTGTTCGTCGCAATCAGGCCGTCGAGCCCGAACTCCGCCACCGTGCCCAGCACGGCGTCGATCTGCGGCCAAGAAAGGTCCGGCGCGATCTTGAGCAGGATCGGTACCCGCCTCCCACCCGGACGCGCCGCCGCCGCCCGGTTCGCGCCGGTCACCGCCGCCAGCAACTCCCGCAGGCGGTCTTCATCCTGCAGCTTGCGGAGGTCCGGCGTGTTCGGACTTGAGACGTTCAGGACGAGATAGTCCGCGAAGGGCGCCAGGCGCTCGAAGCTGGCCAGGTAGTCGGCCGGCGCCTGCTCGATCGCCGTCACCTTCGACTTGCCGAGGTTGATGCCCAGCGGGATCGGCCGCCGACCCCGCGGGGGCTGCCGCGCCAGCGTCCGCGCCACCGCCTCGGCACCCGCGTTGTTGAAGCCCATCCGGTTGATCAGCGCCTCCTCGGCGGGAAACCGGAACATGCGGGGCGCCGGGTTCCCCGGCTGCCCCAGCGCCGTCACCGTCCCCACCTCCACGTGACCGAATCCCAGCGCCGCCGCTCCCGGCCAGGCCCGCGCGTTCTTGTCGAAACCCGCCGCCAGACCCACCCGGTTCGGGAAATCCAGCCCAAAGGCCCGCACCGGTGCATACCGGCAGGGGTCCAGCCGCGAAATCCGCTCCGCCAGCACCCGCAGCGGCCCCAGCCGCCCCAGCAGTTCCAACCCCTCCACGCCCAGCTCGTGAGCACGCTCCGACTCCAGTCGGAACAGCAACGGCCGCAGTGCCTTTTCGTAGAGAGAATCCATGCCGACCCCCAGCCTAGGAACCACCCCGGCCGAAAACAAGCACCCCGGGTCACTCCCACCCGACAAAAAAAGCATTTTCCCGGTTTGACTCGCGACGAACCCCGCGCTTTTGCTCCCGAAATTCCCCTCACTGCGGAATCACACTCATGGCAAAATCCTCTGGCACTCTCGACTGGTGCAACGTCCGGCTCGGCGACGACCACAACTGGTGGGTCGACGAAGTGAGCGACCCCGTGCGCTGGGACGTCGATGGCCTGAGCATCATCGACCCCCGCCAAGTCGCCCATCTCATCGAATCCGTCGAGCCGCTGCGCGACTACGGTTTCGACCAGGACGTGATGGAGTCCGCCTTCATCCCCTTCCGCATCGAAAAGGACCTCGGCAGCGGCAAGGTGCGTCTCAAGCGGGTCAAGGACTCGATCTTCGAGTCCGAGGAAAAGCTCTTCGCCCTGCCCGACATCGTCGATGAGGAGAACGGCCCGTTCGCCGACCTGCTCGACCACCTCACCCGTTGCCGCGTCAAGATGCTCAATGACGTCTTCGACTTCGAGCAGAAGCTCAGCGTCGACGAGGTCGAGGACGAGATCCGCGAGGACCAGAACGCCGAATTCATGGAGGGCAAGGCCATCCACTCCTTCAATGAGCTGTGCGGCATCCTGGACTACGCCCCCGCCGGCTGGGAGGGCGAGGAAGAGGGCGAGGAGAAGCCGAGCGTCGACGAGGGCGAAGGCGAGGACCTGCCCGAGATCGACGAGGAGGACGAGAAGGCCCTCGAGGGCGATTCTTCCCTGAAGTGGGACGAGGACGAGGAGGGCGGCGAGGGGGACGGCGAAGAGAAGCCCGCCTCCGGGGACGATGACGAAGACGAGGACGACGAGGACGGCGAGGACGGCGACTCGGAGGACGAGGAAGAGGAAGAGGACGACGACGAAGGGTCCAAGCCACCCGCCAAGGGTCGTCGCCGCCGCTGATCCGCCCGCCGGCTCAGGCACCCCGCGCCGGGAGCGTCAGACCGCACCGGGGAAGCAGGGCCAGCGCCGGGGAAGCCAAGTGAAGGCTTCTCCGGATGTCCGCGCCAAGGACCGACCACCGTCGGTCCTTTTTTCGCGCCCGCAGCCTTGGCCCGGAGACTTGGCCCGGAGACCCGCCCCAGAGCCCCGACCCGCAGTCCCGGCCCGCAGTCCGGGTCAGAGGGACAGCTCGGTCGCCATGTCCTTGGCGAAATACGTCAGGATCATGTCCGCCCCCGCCCGCTTGATCGCCAACAGCGACTCCCGGCGGGTCCGAGGCAGGTCGAGCCAGCCGCGCTCGGCCGCCGCCTTGAGTTGGGCGTATTCGCCTGAGACTTGGTAGGCCGCGACGGGCCGCTGGGTGGCGTTGCGGATCTCCCGGATGATGTCGAGGTAGGGTCCGGCGGGCTTGACCATCAGGACGTCCGCTCCCTCCGCCTCGTCGAGTGCGGCCTCGATCAGGGCCTCGCGGCGATTGGCCGGGCTGACCTGGTAGCCGCGCTTGTCGAGCGAGTGCGTGCCGGCGGCCTTGGCGCTGCCGATCGCGTCGCGGAAGGGACCGTAGTACGCCGAAGCGAACTTGGCCGAGTACGCCATAATCGCCGTGTGCGTGCAGCCCGCCGCATCCATCGCGCGGCGGATCGCCCCGACCCGCCCGTCCATCATGTCGGACGGGGCGACGAAATCGACGCCCGCCTGCGCATGCAGGACCGCCATGCGGGCGAGGACTCCGACCGTCTCATCGTTCGCGACAGTTTCACCGTCGGCATGAAGAATCCCGTCGTGCCCGTGCGTCGTGTAGGGATCCAGGGCGATGTCGGTCATCACGCTGATCTGCGGCACCGCCGCCTTGACGGCATGCACCGCGCGGATGACGAGGCCGTTCGGATCGAGCGCCCGGGTGCCGCGTTCGTCCTTCAGGCTGTCCGCGAGCTTGGGGAAGAGCGCCACGGCGGGAACGCCCAAGCCCGACAGGGTGCGGCACTCCTCGACCAAGTCGGCAATGCTCAGGCGGGACACGCCCGGCATGGACGCTATCGGCTCCGGGGCCCCGTTCCCCTCGACCACGAACAGCGGGGCAATGAAGTCCGCCGGGGTCAGGATCGTCTCCTCGACGAGGCTGCGCAGTGCGCCGGTCCGGCGCAGCCGCCGGGGCCGGTGGGTGAGATCGAGCTTGAAGTCGGAGCTCATATTCGCGTTGTTGCCATCCAATCACGCCATGGCCCGGGTCGCCACACGTTTTTTCGCGGTCTGCCGCCTCGCCGAGGCGTGTCGAACGCCGCGCGCCGGCGCCTGAGTCCGTGGTCGCTGCCCGGCCGCGCGACCGGCTGCAGGTGCCGGCCCTCCTGTCCCCCGGCACCCTTCAACGAGGGCGGAAATTGACGTTTCCCACCCGCCCCCGGCCCTGTTAGGGCTCGACCTTCGCTTTTTCTTCCTCACCACCGCATGGCCCTTCGCCTCTACGATTCTCTCCGGCGTGAACCGCGCCCGCTGACCGCCAGCCAGGCGGACGGGGTCTTCCGTTTCTACAATTGCGGACCCACCGTCTATGCCGCGGCGCACATCGGGAACTTCCGGACCTTCGTGGTCAACGACCTCATCCGCCGTCTCGCCGACCGCCAGTTCGGTCCCGGCCGGGTGAAGCACGTGCGCAATCTGACCGACGTGGACGACAAGACGATCGGCCGCGCCCGCGAGGAGCGTCGCCCGCTGGAGGAGGTGACGCGCCAGTGGACCGAGAAATTCCACCGCGACTGCGCCGCCCTGAACTGCCTTTCGCCGCACGTCGAGCCCACCGCGACCGGGCACATCGCCGAGCAGATCGACATGATCGCCGCGCTGGAGCGCCGCGCGCACGCATACCGGACCGAGGACGGGTCCGTGTACTTCAAGGTTTCCTCGTTCGATGACTACGGCTCGCTCTCCCGGCTGAAGGAACGCGAGCTGAAGCTCGGCTCCGCGCTCAAAGCCACGGCGGCCGACGCGGACGAGAAGGAGGACGGCAGCGATTTCGCGCTCTGGAAGGGCCACAAGCCCGACGATGGCGACGTGTTCTGGCCGAGCCCCTGGGGCCCCGGCCGGCCCGGCTGGCACATCGAGTGCAGCGCGATGAGCAAGAAGCACCTCGGCGACACCATCGACCTCCACACCGGCGGTGTCGATCTGCTCTTCCCGCACCACGAGAACGAGATCGCCCAGAGCCAGTGCTGCAACCAGCAGCCCTTCGCCCTGCACTGGTACCACAGCGAACACCTGCTGGTGGACGGGAAGAAGATGAGCAAGAGTTTGGGCAACTGCTACACGCTCGATGACCTCACCGCCAAGGGCTTCTCCCCGATGGCGCTGCGGTACGCGCTGCTGGCGGGTCACCCGCGCAAGCAGCTCAACTTCACGCTCGATTCCCTCCACGCGGCGGAAAAGGCGCTGGGCCACCTCCGCGCCTACGCCGCCAGCCTTCCCGCGAGCGGCGGCGATCCCGCCACGCTCGCGCCCGTGATCGCGGCCCTCGAGGACGATCTCAACACCCCCGCCGCCCTCGGCGCCCTCTTCACCGTGGTCAACCGCGGCACCCAAGGGGTCGACGCGGCCGGCTTCGCTGAGGTCATGGGCCTGTTCGGTTTCGATCTCCGCGCCAGCACCCCCGCCACGGTGGAAGCCCCGGCGGCCGTCAAGGCGCTGGCCGACCAACGCTGGGCCGCCAAGGCCGCCCGCGACTTCGCCCGCGCCGACGCCCTGCGCGCAGAAATCGCCCAGGCCGGCTGGACCATGCTCGACCGCAAGGACGGCTTTTCCCTCGAACCCAGCAAGCGCTGATCCCAACCTCCCCCTCCTTCCCATGCCGATGTCCCCCTTCGAGGAACTCCGCCACTCCGCCTCGCACATCCTCGCGACGGCCCTGCTCCGCATCTTCCCGGACGCCAAGCTCGACATCGGACCGCCCACCGACACGGGCTTCTATTACGACGTCGATCTGGAGCACAAGCTGACCCAGGACGATCTCACCCGCCTCGAGGCGGAGATGAAGAAGGTCGTGGACGAGAACCAGCCCTTCACCCGCCGCGAGGTCTCGCGCGAGGAGGCCGTTGCGATCATCACCCAGCGTGGGCAGGAGCGCTACAAGCTCGGCCGCCTCGCGGACATTCCTGAGGGCGAGAAGATCTCGTTCTACCAGAACGGAGAGTTCATGGACCTGTGCGCCGGCACGCACGTGCGCTACTCGTCCAAGGTCAAGGCCTTCAAGCTTCTCTCCATCGCCGGTGCGTACCACCGCGGCGACGAGCGGAACAAGCAGCTGCAGCGCATCTACGGCACCGCCTTCCCGAACCGCGAGGAGCTCGAACAGCACCTGGAGCGGCTCGAGCAGGCCAAGGCCCGCGACCACCGCAAGCTCGGCAAGGACCTGCGCCTGTTCGTGATCGACGAGGATGTGGGCCAAGGCCTCATCCTCTGGACGCCCAACGGCTCGATCATTCGTCAGGAGTTGCAGACCTTCATCGGCGAGGAGCTGCGCAAGCAGGGCTATCACCAGGTCTTCACGCCGCACATCGGCAAGCTCGAGCTCTACAAGACCTCGGGCCACTTCCCGTACTACAAGGAGTCGCAGTTCACTCCGGTCGTGGAAAATGAGTCGCTCGCCGCGATCGTGCGCGAGGGCTGCTCCTGCGCCGACATGGTGGCCCGCCTCGACGGCGTCTCGGCCAAGCTCCGCGAGGACGTCAACCGCCGCGCTGGTCGCGAAATCATCCCGCAGGATCGGGTGCTCAGCGCGGATCGCCTGCTCGACGGCTTCATGCTGAAGCCGATGAACTGCCCGCATCACATCAAGATCTTTGCCTCGCAGCCGCACAGCTACCGCGACCTCCCGGTCCGGCTGGCGGAATTCGGCACGGTCTACCGCTGGGAGCAGAGCGGCGAATTGAACGGCATGACCCGCGTCCGCGGCTTCACCCAGGACGACGCCCACCTTTTCTGCACGGAGAGTCAGGTGCCGGCCGAGGTCCTCGGCTGTCTCTCGCTCGTCAAGGTCGTGCTCACGACCCTCGGCATGAGCGATTACCGCGTGCGCGTGGGTCTTCGCGATCCCGATTCCAACAAGTACACCGGCACCGCCGAGAACTGGGACAAAGCCGAGTCCGCCTGCCGCGAGGCCGCGAAGACGCTGGGCGTGCCGTTCACCGAGGAGCCGGGCGAGGCCGCGTTCTACGGGCCAAAGATCGACTTCGTGATCAAGGACGTGATCGGCCGCGAATGGCAGCTGGGCACGGTGCAGGTGGACTACAACCTGCCCGTCCGCTTCGATCTCTCCTACATCGGACCCGACAACCAGCCGCACCGGCCGGTCATGATCCACCGCGCCCCGTTCGGCTCGATGGAGCGCTTCTGCGGCGTGCTCATCGAGCACTTCGGCGGCGACTTCCCGGCGTGGCTCGCCCCCGAGCAGGCGCGCATCGTGCCGATCAGCGACAAGGTGATCGACTACGCGCGGGATCTGCTGGCGCAGTTCAAGGCCGCGGGCATCCGCGCGTCCGTCGACGAGCACAGCGACAAGCTGGGCGCCAAGGTGCGCCGCGCCGAACTGGACAAGGTGCCCTACACCCTCGTCATCGGAGCCAAGGAAGCCGAAGCCGCGTCGGTCAGCGTCCGCTCCCGCGCCCGCGGGGACGAGGGCGTGAAGCCCGCCGCCGCGTTCCTCGAAAGTCTCGTCACCGAGATCCGGACGCGCGCCCTTCCGGCGAAACGCGCCTAGCAAAAGAGGCGACTCGCGTCGCCTCGTGGTTTCCGACTCAGGCGCGCGGTGCTCCGGCACCCGCGCCTTTTCTGCGCCTTGCGGTGATCAAGCTGCCGTCAGATCGCGGCGTCACCGCGCTCGTCGGTGCGGATGCGGATGGCTTCCTCGAGCGCCACGACGAAGACCTTGCCGTCGCCGATCTTGCCGGTCTTCGCGGCCTTGACGATCGCCTCAACGGTCTTGGCGACGAGTTCGTCAGTCACGACGATCTCCAGCTTCACCTTGGGCAGGAAGTCGACCGTGTACTCGCTGCCGCGGTAAATCTCGGTGTGCCCCTTCTGGCGGCCGAAGCCCTTGACCTCCGTCACCGTCATACCCTCGATCCCGATCGACGAAAGGCCCTCCTTCACTTCCTCCAGCTTGAACGGCTTGATGATGGCGATGATGAGTTTCATGCGATGGCGGGGTTAAGGATTAGGCAGGAGGATAACTTCGGTTCGGGGAGCGGGGCAAGCCTAGTCACGACCTTGGCGAGCGCCGGGCGCGGGCGAACCGGGGGCGGATCGGACGCGCCGACGCGCTCGAGGACGGATGCCCTACCCTGAGCACGCGACAGGCCAGCCGTGCCACGCAAGGCGATGGCAACCGGCTTACTCCGGCATGACCGTCTGGATGCGCAATTCCTTGAGTTGCTTCGGCGTCACCGGAGTCGGGCTCTGGGCCATGAGATCCTGCCCCTTCTGCGTCTTGGGGAAGGCAATCACGTCGCGGATGCTGGTGGTGCCGCAGAGCAGGGCGACCATGCGGTCGAGGCCGAAGGCGATGCCGCCGTGCGGGGGAGCCCCGTAGGTGAACGCCTTCAGCATGTAGCCGAAGCGGCTTTCCACGACGTCGGCCGGGATCTTCAGCACATCCTCAAAAACCTTCTTCTGCAGGGCCGGCTGGTGGATACGGATCGAACCGCCACCCAGTTCCATGCCGTTCAGGACCACGTCGTAGTGCTGGCCGCGGACCGCCTTGGGGTCGGAATCGAGCAATGCCGCGTCCTCCGGCACCGGGGCGGTGAACGGGTGGTGCGTGGCGGCGTAACGGTTCTCCGCTTCGTCGAAGCTCATGAGCGGGAAATCGACCACCCAGAGGAACTTCCAGTCGTCG
Source organism: Verrucomicrobiota bacterium (assembly GCA_016871755.1). Classification (GTDB taxonomy): domain Bacteria; phylum Verrucomicrobiota; class Verrucomicrobiia; order Opitutales; family Opitutaceae; genus UBA6669. The sequence continues at coordinate 33,475 of VHCJ01000002.1, forward strand.
TGGCGAATCGTCAGCTTCCCGCGCTTCTGCAGCAGCGCCGCCGCCTCCAAGCGGATGCGGCCGAGGATGGCGCAGGCCTTCTCCCACGGTGCCGCGGCGAAGAAGATCATGTCCCCCTCCTCCACCCCAAGGCGCTCGGTCAGCGCCTGCTTCTCGGCGTCGGAGAAGAACTTCACGATCGGTGACTTCCACTCGCCCTGCTCCACCTTGATGAAGGCCAGGCCCTTTGCACCTAGGGACCTCGCCACCTCTTCGAGGCTCTTGAGTTCGCCCTGCGTCAGGTCGGAGAGGCCCTTGGCATTGAGGGCCTTGATCACGCCGCCGCCGGCCGCGGTGGCCTGGAAGACCTTGAACGCCGAATTCCGGAACAGGTCCGTGAAGTCGACCAACTCCATCGCGAACCGGACGTCGGGCTTGTCGACGCCGTAGCGGTTCATGGCGTCGACGAAGGCCATGCGCGGGAAAGGCGCCGGCAGGTCGACCCCGAGGACTTCCTTCCAGACGCGCTGGAGCATGCCCTCGAAAAGCGAGTAGACGTCCTCGCGGGTGATGAAGGACGCCTCGACGTCCACTTGGGTGAACTCCATCTGGCGGTCCGCCCGGAGATCCTCGTCGCGGAAGCAGCGCGCGATCTGGAAGTAGCGCTCCACCCCGGCGACCATCAGGATCTGCTTGAACTGCTGGGGGGACTGGGAAAGGGCGTAGAACTGGCCCGGGTGGATGCGGGACGGCACGAGGTACTCACGCGCGCCTTCCGGCGTGCTCTTGAACAGCGCCGGCGTCTCCACCTCGATGAATTCGCGGCTGTCGAAGTAGTCGCGGATCGCCTTGGTCGCCCGATGGCGCACCTGGAGATTGCGCCGCATCTTCGGCCGGCGCAGGTCCAGGTAACGGTAGGTCAGGCGCAGGTCCTCGTTCACCTTGTCACCGCCCGCATCATCGAGCGGGAACGGAGGGGTGTCGGACACATTGTGAATCGTCAGCTCGGTGGCCTCGACCTCGATGGCGCCCGTGGGCAGCGACGCATTGACCGTTCCCGCCGGGCGGGCGGCGACCTGGCCGGTCACGCCGATTACCGATTCCGGCTTCAGGTGCGCGGCCTGCTGACCCAGCGCGGCGTTCACCTGCGGGTCGAACTTCACCTGGGTGATGCCCTTGCGGTCACGAAGGTCGACAAAGAGGATGCCGCCGTGGTCGCGGACGGAGTCCACCCAGCCAAGCAACGAAACGGTTGCTCCGAGTTCGGCAGGCGTGAGTTGGGCACAGTGATGGGTGCGCTTCATGGGCGTGGTCGCCTCTGAGGTAAGCGGGGCCGCCGGGGGGCCCGCAAACCAATTCTCCGAGGGGAACGAGCCCGGCCGGTCGGCTCCGGGGCGCCGTCGGCGATCGCGCGGGGAAAGACGGCCCCGAGGCCGGGGCGGCGCGGACGCCGGTTCAGGTGGCGGCGGTCCGGCGGCAGGGCAGCAGCGCGGCGTCCTGCATCCCGTGGATGATTTTCTTGTCCGGCGGGCAGAAGGTCGCGAGCGCGCCCCCGAGTTGCACGCCGCCCGCCTGCGCGAAGTAGTAGGGGCAGAGCCGCAGCCGCCCGAACTCCTCGGCGGCGGCGTGCGGCGGGACCTCGGCGTAGAGGCGGTGCGCGACCCGCCGGGGTTTGCGGTATTCCTGCACGAGGTGAAGGTTCCGCGGGGCCGCCGCCACCGCGGCCTCGATCGCGGCCTGCCACTCCTCCCGCGAACAATCGCTGCCGAGCGTGACGCCGCGGGCGCCCCAGGCGGTCTCGTGAAAGCCGGAAATCTTCACGATCAGTTCGCGCTCCCGCTGCGAGGCGCCGGAGAGCTGACGCCAGTCGGTGAGCGCGCGCCCACCGACCCGCGGGCCATCAAGGATCGCGCCCGGCGGCAGCGGTGCCGGGTCCATGATCCACGTCGCCGGAATCAGCCGCCGCAGGGTGGCCAGCGCCGCCCGCGACAGGGTCTCCGCCCAGAAATCCGCGAGGAGGTGATGGCGGAAGAGACCGAAGGCCAGCTTCTCCTCCTGGAACGGCCGCAGGGGCGGCGCCACCGCCACCTCCCCCGCCCGCCACGCCTCCAGCAGATGCGTCGCGGTCGGAATGTTCACGAGGTCGAACAGCTCGAAGAACCGGTGTACGACGTCGATCTTCTCTGGATTGCCCTCCAGAGCGAAGCAGAGGGTCGATCCCAGCGGGAAAACCTCCTCCGGGCGCAGGCAGAACACCCGCTTGCCCTGCAACTGCAGTTGCTGCGCCAGCCAGTGCATCTCCGGCCGGTAGGTCGCCGCCTCGTCGGACACCACCAACGCGATGAGCGGGTTGCGCAGGTCGGGCTTCAGGGCCGCGAGTCCGGCGTGGAAGAGCCGGATCATCGCATCGCCGGACCCGATCACGGCCGAGTCTCCCCCCGAGGCATAAAGGCGATTCAGGAACGCGGTCAGCCCGATCCCTCCGGGCACCGAGTCCAGTTCGGTCATGACAAAGCCCTCGGCGGTCAGGAGGAGGTCCGGGCGAAGCACCGTGGGCAGGCGACCCCGGTTGCCCGAGTCCCGGGCGTGCGCAACCAGTTCGGGGGGTTTGCCGCGATCGAGGTACTCAGCGACCCACGGAGCGACGAGCGGTCTGTTGCGCAGCAGATTCCGACCCGCCACCGAGCGCAGGTAGAGGGTCTCCAGCGCCTGGTGGAACTCGAGGCAGGCGGTGCCGATCTGCTCCAACTCCTGCACCTGTTCGCCCGCCAGCGGCCAGGCCTCGGGCGCGAGACGCCACGACTTCGCCTCAAACAGAGGCTGGCCGGCGAAGGCGGGGTCGAGGGCGGCGCGGGCGAGTTCGGGCATGGCGGCGTCGAAGCGGGGGAGCCGGCCCTCAGGCGAGCTTCGATTGCAGGAGCCGACTGACGACCGCGAAGTCCAATTGCCCGGCGTCCGGGTGCTGCTTGAGGGCGCCCATCACCCGGCCCATGTCCTTCTTGGTCGCGGCTCCGGTGGTGCGGAGCACCTCGGCGACCAGCGCCTCAATCTGAGCGGGGGAAAGACCCTTCGGCAGATAGACCTCCAGGAGCGCGATCTCGGCGGAGTTCGCGTCCACGAGGTCGGTCCGCCCCGCCTTGGCGAACTCCTCCCGCGCGTCGGTCAGGTTCTTGACCGCCTTGCGCAGCGTCGCCGTGACGAGGCCCTCGTCGATGGGCTTGCCTTGGTCCATCGAGGCCCGCTGGATGGCGGCGTCGCAGGTGCGGAGGATCGTGGCGGTCTTGGCGGCGCGAGCCTTCATCGCCGTGATGATGTCGGCACGGATGCGTTCGTAGGTGGAGGGCATGGGGCGAGTGTGACGGCCCACCGCCGCCTGTCGAGCCGTCCTCCCCGGCACGGTTGATTCCCCCTCGACTCCGCCCGATTCGCCGACTCCCTTCGTTGATCCCATGTCCTCCAGCCCCGCCCCCTCCCCCATTGGCTTTGGCATCGTCGGTCCAGGCCTGATCGCCGACTTCCACGCGCGCGCGATTGCCGGCATCCCCGGTTGTGCGGTCAAAGGCGTGTGCGGCCGCTCGGCGGGCTCCACGAAGGCGTTTGCGGACAAGCACGGCGTCGCCTTCACGACGGACCGGGTCGAGGACCTGGTGGCCCGGGACGACATCCAGGTGGTCTGCGTCACCACGCCCAGCGGGGCGCACCTTGAGCCGGCGCTGACCGCCATCCGCGCCGGGCGCCACGTCGTGATCGAGAAGCCGATCGAAGTCACCCTGGAACGGATGGACGCCCTGCTGGCGGCCAGCCGCGCGGCCGGCGTGCACCTGCTGCCGATCTTTCAGGCCCGGTTCGGGGATGGCGCGAGGACGGTGAAGCGCGCGTTGGACGCCGGACGCTTTGGTCGCCTCGTGCTCGCCAGTGCGTACGTGAAGTGGGTCCGGGCCGCCGCCTACTACCACCAAAGCTGGCACGGCACGCTCGCGCTTGATGGCGGCGGCGCGCTGATCAATCAGGCGATCCACGCCGTCGATCTGCTCCAGTGGTTCGCCGGACTCCCGACCGACGTCTTTGCGTTCACGACCCGCCGCGTCCACACCGGCATCGAGGCGGAGGACACCGCCGCCGCGACGCTGCGCTTCGCCAGCGGGGCGCTTGGCGTGATCGAGGCCACGACCGCGGCCCATCCCGGCTGGTCGCGGCGCATCGAGGTGTGCGGGGAGAACGGCTCCATCGTCCTCGAGGACGACCGCATCACCCGCTGGGATTTCCGGGAGGCGGCGCCGGAAGATGACGCCATCCGCGGCGGTGCGGCGGCGACCCAGCTCGGCTCCGGTGCCAGTTCCCCGGGCGGCATCAGCCACCTCGGGCACCAGCGGCAGATCGCGAACCTCGTGGAGGCGATCCGCACCGGTGCCGCGTTGGAAGTCGACGGCCCCGAAGCCCGGAAGGCGGTCGCGCTCGTGCTCGCCCTTTACGAGTCGGCTCGCTCCGGCCGGCCCGCCCATCCCTCAACGGGTCCCGGCGCAGCCTGAGGCGGCCGATGGCCGCCTTGCGGTCGCACGGACGATCGCGAGGACGCTAGGCCCCGGTGTCGCCGCGGATCGGTTCCGGGTGCGTCCGGGCATTCGGGGACAGGTGCACATCCGCCCACTGGCCCTGCGGGGCCGCCCAGCGGGCGGCGTTGGCGAGCACGCGGCGCACGTTGCCGTCGTGATAGGTCGGATACGTTTCGTGGCCGGGCCGGAAGTAGAAGATCTTCCCATTGCCCCGCCGCCACGTGCAGCCGCTGCGGAACACGTCGCCACCCTCGAACCACGAGAGGAAGACCTGTTCGTCGGGCGTGGGAATCACGAACGGCTCGCCGTACATTTCCTCGCGCGGGAGCTCGAAGTAAGGCCCGAGCCCGGCGGCGATCGGGTGCCCGGGATTGCAGACCCAGAGCCGCTCCCGCTCGCCGGCCTCGCGCCAGCGCAGGGAGGCCGTGGTCCCGAGCAGCCGACGGAAGATCTTCGCGTAGTGCCCCGAGTGCAGCACGATGAGCCCCATCCCCTCCAGCACCCGCTGCTGCACCCGGTCCACGACCGCGTCCGAGACCTCGGCGTGCGCCATGTGACCCCACCACGTCAGCACGTCGGTCCGGGCCAGACGCTCGGCGGTCAGCCCGTGCTCCACCTCCTGCAACGTCGCCGTCTCGACGACGGCCTCCGGCACGCCCTCGCGGATGGCCGACGCGATCGTCTCATGCATTCCCTGGGGATACGCCGCCGCCACCTTGGGATGGCGATGCTCATGCACGTTCTCTCCCCAGACCACCACGCGAAGCGAAGACATGGGGCGCAGTACAAGGCAGCGAGATCCATTGACAAGCCCGAGTAAATGCAATCTTATGGCTATACCTTCACCCATGGATGCTCCCGCTCTTCCAAACCGCCTGCGTGAGACGGCGCCGCAGGAGCGCCCGCAGGAGCGACTTCTTGCCTCGGGTGCGGCGGCGTTGAGCGACGCTGAACTCGTGGCGCTGCTGTTGCGGAGTGGGACCCGCGGGTTGGACGTGGTCACCCTGAGCACTCGCTTGCTGCAGGAGGCGGGCACGCTGGGGGGTCTCCTGAACTGGTCGCCGGCGCGCTTCCGGCGGACCCGCGGGATCGGGACGGTCAAGGCGGTCCAACTCGCCGCCGTGATGGAGATTGCGCGGCGCGTGCTCAGTCAGGAAGCGGTGGCTGCTCCCCTCCTGGACCATGCCGAGGGCGTCGCGGCGTACCTGGCCCCCTTCGCGGCGGGGCTGGAGGTGGAAAAATTCTGGGTCCTCTGCCTGAACCGGAAGGGCCGCCTGCTCAAGAGGGTGGAGGCGACCTCCGGCACGGCCTCGAGCACGCTGGTGCACCCCCGCGAGGTCTTCCGCGAGGCGGTCCGGGAAGGTGCCTCCAGTGTCATCTGTGCGCACAACCATCCCAGCGGCGATCCCAGCCCCAGTGCGCAGGACATCCGCATCACCCGCAGCCTGCGCGAAGCGGCGGCGGCGCTGGACATTCCCATGCTCGACCACGTGGTCCTCGGGAGGCGCGGCCTCGATCCGGCTGGCGTCGGTTTCTACAGCTTCCGTTCGGCGGGGCACCTGTAGGGCCGGCCGTCCGCAGGCGGACGGCCGCCGTTCCCCTCCCGCGCAGCCTTGCGCGAGGGCCGCGAAGTCGACAGCATGGTGCTTCGGATGGATCCATCGACTGATCGTTTCTGGTTCTGGCTGGCCGGAGCCTGCTATTTCGCGGGATTGGTGCTCGGCACGGCGGCGGTGCTGCGCCGCCGACCGCACTCCCGCGGCCTGATGAACGTCATCGTGGTGGTCGGCTACGTCCTGCACACCTACGCCCTTTACCTGCGGGGCGTCGAGGTCCGGGGCTGCCCGATCGGGAACCCATTCGAGATCTTCCAGTTCACGGCGTGGTCGGCGACGAGCCTCTACCTCGTGGTGGGAACCACGTTCCGCATCAGCCTGCTTGGCTACTTCACGTCGATGCTGTCGGCGGCGCTCACGCTGCTCTCTCTCGCGATGCCCGCGTGGGATGCCACGCACCGCGTGAACATCTTCGGCGGCAACGCATGGATCGAGTTCCACGCCGCGCTTGCCCTCTTCAGCTACGGCGTCTTCGGCCTGCTCTCGCTCACGTCGATCCTCTTCCTCCTCCGGCACTTCTCGCTCAAGAACAAGCAGCTCGACGGGACGTTCGCCTTCCTTCCGTCCATCGTCGACCTCGACCAGATCGGCTACCGCCTCCTGATCACCGGGGTGGCCTTGCTCGCCACGTCGCTGCTCGTCGGCGCCTCGTGGTGGGTGCGCAATCCCGGCGCGGTGAACCCGTTCAAGATCGCCGTGACCGTCTCGATCTGGCTCGCCTATGCCACGGCGCTCGGCCTCCGCCTGCGCGGGCGCGTGCAGGGCAAGCGGCTGGCCAAGGTCTGCATCGCCCTCTTTGCCGCCGCGCTCCTCTCGCTCTCGTTGATCACGCCCCGCCGCCCGGCCACGGGTCCGGCCAGCGTCCCTTCATCCCAGCCGTGAGTTCGCCCGACGTTCCGCCGTCGCTGTTCGTCGTCGGCGCCAGTCATCAGACCACCCCGATCGAGCTGCGCGAGCAACTGGCCCTCACGCCGGAGAAACTCGCCCAGCTGCACGACGCCGCCAGCCGACTCGCCGGCCTGCGTGAGCTCGCGGTGGTGAACACGTGCAACCGCGTGGAATTCTACGGCGTGGCGACCGATGCCGCCGCCGTCGCCGCGCTTGAGCAGGAGTTCTGCCGCCTGTCCGGCTTCGACCCCGCCACGTTCGCGACCATCCGCCGGATGGCCGATGGTTCGGACGTGATCCGCCACCTCGTGGCCGTCGCCAGCGGTCTTGAGTCGCAGATGCTCGGCGAGAACGAAATCTTCGGCCAGGTGAAGAGTGCGTACGAGGGGGCCCAGCAGCGGCGCAGCGTCGGTCCGGTGCTCAATCGGGTCTTCCAAAAGGCGTTCCAAGGCGCGAAGCACGTGCGGACGCAGACCGCCATCACGGTCGGCCAGGTGAGCGTCGCCAACGTCGCGGTGGAACTCGCCGGCACGATCTTCGGCGACCTGAGCGAGACCCGGGTCCTGCTCCTCGGAGCCGGCGACATCGGCGAGAAGACGGCCAAGGCCTTCCAGAGCCGGGGTGCCGGGTCGCTCACGGTCGCCAGCCGCACCCTCGCCCGCGCGCTCGAACTGGCCACCGAGTTCGGCGCGGTGGCGTTGCCGTTCGAGCAGGTCAGCCAGCGGCTGCACGAGTACGACATCCTGGTTTGTTCCACCGCCGCGCCGCACGCGGTGATCACCCACGCGGCGGTGGCGGCCGCGCTCCGCCGTCGGCCGTCGCACCCGCTCTTCTTCATCGATCTGGCGCTGCCCCGCGACGTCGAGCCCGAGGTCGCGACGCTGGAGAACGCCTTCGTCTACAATCTCGACGATCTCGCGCGCATCGCCGAGCGGAACCGCGCCGCGCGCGAGGCCGAGGTCGCCCGCGCCCGCACGCTCGTCGGCGAGCGCGCGGAGGCGATCTGGCGGCAGGTCGCCCCGCAGGCCGGGGGACGGCTGGAGGCGCGCTGACGCGCGTCCGTGCCGGCGTCGGCCGCGCGCCGTGCTCGCTAGCGGTCGAGGTGCCGCTGCACCCAGAGGGCGGCCCCGCGCTCCACCGGCGAGCGCAGGATGGCGCGCAGCCGTTCCGCCGTCTGCCGGGCGCGCGTGATGCGTTCCGGATCGCGCGTGCAGCGACGCAGTTCCTCACCGAGCGGCGCGGCGGCCGCGGCCCCCTGGATGAACTCGGGATAGACCTCCTCGTTGAGCAGCAGGTTGGCGATCCCGAGGTAGGGAACCCGGAGGAGGCAGCGCCCGAGCAGGTAGGTCAGGGCGTTGGCACGGTAGACGATTGCGCCCGGGATGCCCGCGAGCGCGCAATGCAGCGACATCGTGCCGCTGGAGGTCAGCACGGCCGAGGCGGCGATCTCCCGGCCGGGCGGCACGAGGACAACCGATGCCGGGAGCTGCGCGGCGCGCAGCACGCTTTCGATCAACGGGCTGGGATGGAGCACCTGCGCCTGCGCGAGCCCCGAGGCCGCGAAGCCCGCCAGCAGCCGCGGGAAGATCCGCTGCACCGCCTGCCGCCGGCTGCCGGGCAGCAGGAGCACCGGCGCGGCGGGGTCGTAGCGGACCGGCGGGAGATAATCCGGAGCCAGAAAGGGGTGCCCCACGAACTCCACCGGGAGGCTCGTGTCCGCATAGCACGCTGGCTCGAACGAGAAGATCGTCGCCAACGCATCGAGGTCGCGCGCCATGGTGAAGCGTCGCCGGGCTTTCCACGCCCAGATTTGGGGCGAGATGTAGTACAGGAGCTTCACCCGGCCCCCACCCTTGGCGCTGATCCCACGCTCGCGAAGCCGGGCCGCGAGGCGGAGATTGAAGCCCGGGTAGTCGACCAGCAGCACCGCCCGGGGGCGGTGCCGCGCGATCCACTCCACCGTCTCGTCCAGCAGGGTCCGGAAATAACGGTAGTGCTTCAGCACCTCCACGACTCCGACCACCGAGGCGGCCGTCAAGTCATGCAGCAGTTCCGCCCCGGCCTCCCGCAGGGCCGGCCCGCCCAGCGCCGCCACCGTCGGCGGACGGACGCTGCGCCGCAGGTCGCGCACGAGGCGGGCCGCGTGCTCATCCCCGGAGTGCTCACCCGCGATGACGAGCAGGTCCGGGGCCTCGGCCGCCGGCGCCGGCAGCAGCGTCAGCGGAGCCCGCGACACCACCGGTCGGCGCGCCATGCGCAGGTCCTGCAGTTCCTGGCGAATCTGGCTCACGGCGGCGGGACGATACCCTCAGGACCGACGCGCCCCGGCCCGGATCTGCTCGGTGATGAGGATCGCCAGTTCCAGCGCCGACTTGGCCAGTTCCCCGGTCACCTTCGGCTGCCGAGCCCGGCCCACGCTCTCCACGAAGTGGGCCAGTTCCAGCGCGAGCGGCTCCCCCTTCTCGAGCGGCACCGGCTCGAGGGGCACGGCCGAAAGGTCACCCGGCTTCACGGCGCCGGCGATGACCTTCTGCGCGTACTCCAGCATGCCGGCCCGCTTCACGAGGTGGCCGGACTGGTTCATGAAGTCGAACGAGAGGTAGCCGGATCCCTGGAAGATCCGGATCTCGCGCACCTTCTTCAGGCTCATGCGGCTGGCGCTGAGGTTGGCGACGCAGCCGTTCGCGAATTGCAGCCGCGCGTTCGCGATGTCCTCGGTGCGCGAGAGCACGCTCACGCCCACGCTGTCGATCCGTTCGATCGGTGACTTGACCAGTTCGAGGACGATCCCGATGTCGTGAATCATCAGGTCCAGCACCACGCCGACCTCCGTGCCGCGGGGCGTGAAGGGGGCGAGGCGTTCGGCGGTGATGAAACGCGGATCGCTGACCTCCTGCTCAAGGAAGCTCATCACCGGATTGAAGTGCTCGATGTGCCCGACCTGCACGAGCACGCCGGCGGCCCGGGCGGCTGCCAGCACCCGCTCCGCCTCCTCAAGCGTGGCGGTGATCGGCTTCTCGATCAGCAGATGACATCCACCCGCCAGCAGCGGCAGGGCGACCTCCGCATGGCGGTCGGTCGGCACCACCACCGACACCGCATCGCACTCGGCCGCCATCTCCTCAAGTGTCGCGAAGCGGCGGGCCCCGAAGCGCGCCGCGATCTCCGCCGCCCGGGCGTCGCTGGCCTCGAAGAAGCCCGCGAAGTCGACGCCGGGAAGGCTCTGGTAGATGCGCACGTGGTGCTGCCCGAGCGAGCCCACGCCCGCGACGCCGCAACGAAGAACGGGATTAGCCATGGTGCAGGATTCCTTCCGAGAGAGTGAGATGACGGGACGTCCGCGCGGCATGCGCCGGATTGTGAGTCACGAGGATAAGCGCCGTGCGGGTCTCCGCAACCAACTCCAAGAGCAGGGTGATGACCGCCTCGCCGGTCCGCTCGTCGAGATTGCCCGTGGGTTCATCCGCCAGCACGAGGCTGGGCTGGTTCATCAACGCGCGCGCCACCGCCACGCGCTGCCGCTCGCCCCCCGACAACTGCGAGGGCAGGTGACGCGCCCGCTCGCCCAAGCCCACCCGGGCCAGCAGGTCCGCGGCGCGGCGCCGGGCGGCGGCATCCACCCGACCGCCGATCCGCCTGGGGAGCAGTACGTTGTCCTCGGCCGTCAACTCGGGCACGAGGTGGAAGCTCTGGAAGATCATCCCGAGAAACCGATTCCGAATCGCGGTGCACCGCGCCGCATCGATCCGGTCGCCGTTCCATCGCAGTTCGCCCGCGTCCGGGGCATCCAGCCCGGCAAGGAGATGCAGGAGCGTCGACTTTCCCGCCCCCGACTCGCCCCGGATCGACACGCTCTCCCCGGCCCGCAGCAGGAGGTCCACGCCGCGCAGGACCGCGATGCGCCGGTCGCCGCTGGCGTAGGTCTTGGTCAGGCCCGCGGCCTGCAGCACCGGTGGCGTCGGTTCACTCACTGCGGAAGGCCTCCACCGGACGCAGCCGGGCCGCCCGCCACGCCGGGACCAGTCCGGCGAGAAACGAAATCGCGAGGGTCAGCACGACCACCGTCGCGACGTCTCCGGGCACGGTGTGCGCCGGCAGGTTGGAAAACTGGTAGAAGCGCCGCAGCTCGTCCTCCCGCTGCGTGAGCCGGGCGATCAGCATCACGGCATCGTTGCGCACCGCGAGCGCGGCGAAGCCGAGGCCCAGCCCCACCAGCGTGCCGAAACATCCGATCAGGATGCCCTGCGCGCAGAAGCAGGCCGCCACCCCCCGCGACGAGGCCCCGAGCGCTCCCAGCAGGCCGATCTCGCGGGTCTTGCGCACCACGGAGATCAAGAGGGAACTCATGACGGAAAACGCCGCCACGATCACGATGAAGAGGAGGAGGAAGAAGATCATGCCCTTCTCCAGGTTCAGCACCCAGAGGAATTCCTCGAAACTGTCCATCCATGAGAACGCCTGCAGCCCGGCGGGAAGTCCACCCGCGTTCAGCCGGCGCGCCAACTCGTCCTCCCCGACCCCGGGCCGGGCGCGGACGTTGACGCCGTGCACCGCCGACCCAAGCCCGTAAAGATCCTGCACGAGGCGCAGCGTGCCGTACAGCATGCTGCTGTCCAGTTGCTGGTGACCGATCTCGACGAGGCCCACAACCCGAACCTCCCGCGGCAGGAAAACTTCGTCACTTCGCAGCCGTTCGATGATCAGCGGGGAGTAGACCTCCAGCGTGTCGCCAATCGTCACGCCGAGCGAACGGGCCAGCTCCGAGCTCACCAGCACCGAATCATCGTCGAGTTCCTCCAGCGTTCCGAGCCGGACGTACGCCGCGAGGTCCACCACGCCCCCGACCGTGTCGAGATGAAGGCCGCGGATGGCAGGATAGGCCGGCCGGCCGTTTGCCATCACCATGACGACGCCGGAGGCGAAGGGGGTCGCCGCCTCCACTCCCGGGACGCGACGGACCTGCTGCAACACAGCCGCAGGATCATCGATCAGGCCGCGGGCCTTGACCTGCACTTCGCCCTCCGTCTCCACGATCATGCGACGGATCTCGTAGCCGAATCCGCCCATCACGCTCGTCACCACGATGAGCAACGCGACGCCCAACGCCACGCCGAGAACGGAGATGGCGGTGAAGAAGGGGAAACGCCGGCCCGCCGGGAAGAGCTGCTTCAGGGCGAGATGGACGTACCAGGGCATGGCGGCGGCGCTCAGGGCGCCGGAGTGGTCCGCAACTGCGGGAAGAGAATCACGTCCCGGATGCTCTCGGCGCCCGTGAGCAGGATGCACAGGCGGTCAATGCCGATGCCCATCCCGCCCGCGGGGGGCATGCCGTGCTCCAAGGCGAAAAGGAAGTCCTGATCCACGTTCTGCTGCTCGCCACCCGCCTGGGCCTCGAACATGCGGCGCTGTTCCTGCGGATCGTTCTGCTCGCTGTACGCCGGCGCGATCTCCATGCCGCCAATCGTCAGCTCGAACACATCGAGAACCGTGGGATCCTCGCGGTTCAGCTTGGCGAGCGGGCACAGCTCCCTCGGCAGGTGCGTCACGAAGGTCGGCTGGATCAGCCCGGGCTCGATCCGCTTCGAGAAGATTTCGTTGGTGATCTCGAAGTCCTCCCACGAGGGGTCGACCTTCAGGCCGAGCGCCTCGACGGCCGTGATCTTCTCCGCCTTCGTCCGCTTGAACCAGTCCGCGTCCCCCGTCGCCTCGCGGATCAGGTCGCGGTACGGCACCTCGCGCCACTCGCCGGCGAATTCAATGTCCTGCCCGCTCGCCGCATGACGGATGCGGGTGGTGCCGAGCACGGTCTGGCAGATGGAAAGCAGGAGTTCGCGCACGAGCACCATCATCCCGCGGTAGTCCGAGTACGCCTGGTACACCTCCAGCATCGTGAACTCCGGATTGTGGCGCCGCGAAATGCCTTCGTTGCGGAAGTTGCGGCCGATCTCGAACACGCGGTCAATGCCGCCGACGAGCAGGCGCTTCAAGTAGAGCTCCAGGGAGATGCGGAGCACGAAGTCCATCCCAAGGGCGTTGTGATGGGTCGTGAACGGACGCGCCGCCGCGCCGCCGGCCACCGACTGCAGGACCGGGGTCTCGACCTCGATGAACTGGCGGTCCTCGAGGAAACGCCGGATGTGCGACACGATCCGCGAACGCTGGAGCAGGCGCGTCCGCGACTCCGGGTTCACGATCAGGTCGAGGTAACGCTGCCGGTACACCTGCTCCGGATCGCTCAGCCCGTGCCACTTCTCGGGCAGCGGGCGCAGCGCCTTGGCGAGAAGGACATAGCGGTCGACCCGCACCGTGACCTCGCCGGTCCGTGTCTTGAAAAGCGTGCCCTCGGCCCCGACGATGTCCCCGAGGTCGAGTTTCTTGAAGGCGGCGTAGGCCTCATCGCCCACGAGATCCTTCTTCACGTAGAGCTGCAGCGGGCCCTCCGCGCCGCCACCCTGCTGGTCGAAGATCTTGACGAACTGACTCTTGCCCATGTCACGGATCACGACGAGGCGTCCGGCCACCGCCACCTTCACCGCATAGTCCTGACCATCGACATAGGCGCGGCGGGCGGCGTCGGAGAAATGGGTGGTCGTGAACGCCGCACGGAAGGGATCAAGGCCGGCGGCGCGCAGTTCCGCCAACTTGGACAGCCGCACGGCATGTTGGTCGTGGGAGATGTCAAGCGGTTGGTCGCTCATGGTTGAATCCGGCACGATGTCCACCCCCGCCGCCGCCGGCAAACCGATTCTCGGACCTCCTTGCCGTGCGGCGCCCGACCGCCCATGCTCCGGGCATGGACACGGTGGCCGTCACGGCCGGCATGGAAAAGCTGCTCCCCGGAATCCTCACGAGCGCAAGCCTCGGCGCGCTGATCGGGCTGATCCGGCAATGGAGCGACTTGTCCGATGATCCGGCGAGCCGGGACGACTTCGGCGGTGTCCGCACCTACACGCTCTGGGCGATGGTCGGCTGCATCGCCGCCCACGCCTCCGCCGCGCTGAGTCCGCTGCTGCTCCCCGTCGCCCTCGCCGCCCTCGCGCTCCAGCAGGTCGTGGCGCGCCAGGCCGGTCAGCCGGCGGGCAACACGCGCTTCGCCGCCTTCGTCGTCACCGTGCTGGTGGGCGCCCTCGTCGCGTGGAACGAGCGCCAGGCGGCGGTCTTGGTCGCCGGCCTCGCCATGGTGATCCTCGCGTCGAAGAAACCGCTGCACGACTGGACGCGCCGCTTCACGGAGCAGGACATCCGGGCGACGCTGCAGTTCGTCGCGATCACCGGGGTGGTCCTGCCGCTCGTTCCCGACCGTACCTTCGGTCCGTGGGGCGGGTTCAATCCGTATGCGACCTGGATGATGGTGATCCTGATCTCCGGCCTCGGGTTCGTCGGCTATGTCGCGATGCGGATCCTGGGGGCGCGCGCCGGCCTGCTCGTCACCAGCCTGCTGGGCGGTCTGGCCTCGAGCACGGCCACCACGCTCGCGTTCAGCCGTCGCAGCCGCGAGGCGCCCGAGTGGTCCGCGCACTTCGCCTTCGCGGTCGTCGCGGCATGCACGGTGATGGTGCCGCGCGTCGCGCTCGCGATCGCCGTCGTCTCGCCCGCCCTCGCACTCCGCCTGGCGCCGACCCTCGCGGCCCTGATCATCCCGGCGCTGCTCTACGGCGTCATCTGGTGGCGCCGGCGGGCCGGGACGCCCGCCCCGTCCGAACTCCCGCTGCACAATCCGCTCGGGCTCGGCACCTCGATCAAGTTCGCCCTCCTCTACGCCGTGATCGCGTTCCTGATCAAGGCGGTGATCGCGCTCGAGTGGAACGCCGGGCTCCTGCCCCTCAGCTTCGCCTCGGGCCTCACCGACATGGACGCGATCTCCCTGTCGCTGGCCAACAGCCGGGAGGCCGGATCGGTGGCGCTGGAGACCGCCGCGCTCGCCGTGACCCTCGCGGCGGTGGCCAACACGCTGATGAAGGCCGCCCTGGCGCTGACCCTCGGTTCTCCGGGGATGCGCCGGCCGGTGGTAACCGTCTTGGGTTTAACCGCCGCGGTCGGCATCGCCGCCGCGTGGCTGCAGCCCTAGCTAGACGGCGTGCTCCTCGACGTAGCGCCGCACCGCATCGAGGGAGGCCGGGAGGCGGTGCGAGACGAGGGGACGCGTCTTCAGCGCCTCCAGCGCCGGATGCGTGGGTTCGAAGCCCAGCGCATCGCGGAGCGTCTCGGGAAACTTGGCCGGACTTGCCGTCGCGAGGATCACGCTTGGGCGTTCCTCGGAAAGATCCTTGAAGCCGCAGGCCGTGTGCGGATCCGCGACGTAGCCCCAGCGACGGTGGGTCTCCCGGATAAGCGAGACGATCTCGGCGTCCGTGCAGCGCGACGAGGCAAACGAAGCCTGCAGGGCCGCGCCGAAGGAGAAGGCACCGGTCTCACGGAAGGTCCGCATCACCTCGCGCACCCGCGCGGGGTCCTCGCCCACCGTGTAATAGAGGAACCGCTCGAAGTTGGACGCGACCTGGATGTCCATCGACGGTGCCAGGCTCGGGACCACGTCGCCAACGCGGTATTCGCCGGTCGTGAACAACCGGTGCAGGATGTCGTTCCGGTTGGTGGCGACCCGGAACCGGGCGATCGGCACGCCCATGCGCTGGAGCATCCAGCCCGCGAGCACATTCCCGAAGTTGCCGGTCGGCACCACGAATTCCGCGGACTCGCGGATCGCGGGCGGCAACCGCAGCCACGCGCTCAGGTAGTAGACGCATTGCGCGAGAACCCGGGCGAGGTTGATGGAATTGACCGCGGACAGACGGTGACCCGTGCGGAACGCGGTGTCGCCGAACAGCGTCTTCACGATCGCCTGCGCGTCGTCGAAGGTCCCCGCGATGGCGAGTGCATGCACGTTTGCGGCCCCCGTGCAGGCCATCTGCCGCTCCTGCAGCGGGGAAGTCCGACCCTCCGGGTAGAGGATGAAGATGGCGGTGCCGGGCTTGCCGAGCAGGCCGTGGATCGCGGCGGAGCCGGTGTCGCCGGACGTCGCTCCGAGCACGTTGATCTTCTCGTTCCGCAGCCGGCATTGCAGCTCGTAGAGATTGCCGAGCAACTGGAGCGCGCAGTCCTTGAACGCGAGCGTCGGGCCGTGGAACAGCTCCAGCACGAAGCGCCGTTCGTCCAGTTGGACGAGCGGCGCGATCTCCGGATGCGCGAACGTCGCATAGCTCTTCGTCACCAGCGCGCGCAGCACGTCCCCGGGGATGTCCGTGGCGAACCGGGACAGGAAGCGGAAGCAGAGCTCCGGGTAGGGCAGCGCCGCCCATGCGTCGAGTTCGCTCCGGGAGAAGCGCGGCAACTCCGCGGGCAGGAAGAGCCCGCCGTCCGGGGCGAGCCCGGTGGCCACGGCGTCGCTGAACCCGAGGGCCGGCGACTCTCCGCGCGTGGAGATGAAGCGCATGGACGGGAACCGCGGGCGGGCCAGCCGCCCGCGCGCTCAGAGCCGGTCGAGTTGGAACGCGGCGTGTGCGACGCGCGACGCCTCGTCGGCCCGGTCCTGTTCGACGATGACGGAAATCTTGATCTCCGAGGTGCTGATCATCTCGATGTTGATGTTCGCCGCCGCCAGCGCCTGGAAGAGCGTCGCCGCCACGCCGCTGTGGGTCTTCATGCCCACGCCGACGACGGAGAGCTTGGCGATCTGCTCGTGGATCGCGACCTGCCCGCCGCCCATCGCGGCCAGGACGGGTTCCAGCGCCCTCTGCGCCTTGACCTGATCGGTCTGCGGCACGGTGAAGGTGAGATTGGCGACGCCGCCGCGGCCCACGTTCTGGACGATCATGTCGACCATCACGTTGGCATCCGCGAGGGCGCGGAAGACCCGGGCCGCCGAGCCCGGCTTGTCGGGCAGGTTGCTGATGATGACCTTGGCCTGGTCCTTGTCCACGGCGACGCCGCGGACCACGACCTTCTCCATGTATGCGACTTCTTCTTTCACGATAGTTCCCGGGTTTTGATTGAAGGATGAACGGACCTCGAAGACGACGCCGTACTTCTTGGCGAATTCGACGCTGCGCGACTGCATGACCTTGCTGCCGCTGGAGGCGAGCTCGAGCATCTCGTCGTAGGAAATCTCGTCGAGCTTGCGGGCGTCCTTCACCACGCGCGGATCGGCGGTGTAAACGCCATCCACGTCGGTGTAGATCTCGCACTTGTCGGCCTTCACCGCCGCGGCGAGGGCGATGGCCGTGAGGTCGGAACCGCCGCGGCCGAGGGTGGTGACACCACCGTCGTCGTTGATGCCCTGGAAGCCGGCGACGATGACGACGCGGCCCGCCTCGAGATCCTTCTCCACCGGAGCCGCGTTGATCATCTTGATCTTGGCCTTGGTGTGGACGGCGTCGGTGAAGATTCCCGCCTGCGCGCCCGTGTAGCTCACGGCGTCCACGCCGACGCCATGCAGCGCCATCGCGGTCAGTGCGATCGTCTCCTGCTCGCCGATGGCCAGCAACTGGTCGAGTTCGCGCTCCGACGGCTGGGCGCACAGGAGCTTGGCCTTGGCGATGAGCTCGTTGGTCACGCCCGCGCGCGCCGAGACGACGATCACGAGTTGATTGCCTTGGTCGCGAACGGCCTTGACCCGTTCCGCGACTTTCTTGATGCGTTCGACGTCACCGACCGAGGTGCCGCCATACTTCTGGACGATTCGAGCCATGATGAAAGGGAAAGGAGGGCGTGCCGGTCTTACTCGGAAAAGTCGGCGATGCGGAGCAGGAGCGGCCGTTCGATCACGCTGCGCAGGCGGCCGAGCGCGGCGAGCGTGGCACCCATGGCCCGCTCGTCGCTCTCGTGGGTGGTGAGGATGAGGGAGGCGGCGTTCGGGCGCTCGGAGGCGGTCTGGATGACGGACTCGATGCTCACCCCGTGGCGGGCCATCGCGGTGGCGATCTGGGCGAGGACGCCCGGTTGATCCTTCACGGTCGTGCGGACGTAGTAGCGGCTGCGCAGGCGGTCCGGGGGCGTGAGGCCAAGGGTGCGGGCGGCTGGAGCAGGCAACTCGGCCGGGGTGATGTCGCGACCGGTCGTCAGCAGCACGATCGCGTCGGCGATGTCGCTGATCACCGCGCTGGCGGTGGCGTCCTGGCCCGCTCCGCGGCCGATGTAGGTGGTGGTTCCGACCACGTCGCCGACCACCGCGATGCCGTTGAAGACCCCGTTCACGTTGGCGAGCACGCGGTCCTTGGGGACCAAGGTGGGATGCACCCGCACGGCCAGTTCGTCGCGGGCGAAGTCGCGGGTGATGAACGCGAGGAGCTTGATGCCGTAGCCCAGCGTGGCCGCGTGCCGCAGGTCGGCCTGGGTGATCTGGGTGATGCCCTCGACCGTCATCTGTTCCGGCTTCAGCCAGACCCCGTGGGCGAGGTGGGCGAGGATCGACGCCTTGTGGGCGGTGTCCCATCCCTCGACATCGAGGGACTCGTCGGCCTCGGCGAAGCCGAGCCGCTTGGCGTCGGCGAGGATTTCCGGATACCCGGCGCCCTCGGCGGCCATGCGGGTGAGGATGTAGTTACACGTCCCGTTGAGGATGCCGTAGATCAGCTTGAAGCGGTTCGCGACCAACCCCTCGCGCAGCGCCTTGATGATCGGAATGCCCCCGGCCACGGACGCCTCGAAGAAGAAACGTCCCCCACCCTTGCGGGCGGCGGCGAAGACCGCCTCACCGCTCTCGCAGAGCAGTGCCTTGTTGGCGGAGACGACAACCTTGCCGCGCGACAGGGCCTCAAGCGTCACCTGCTTGGCGATGCCCGTGCCGCCCATCAGTTCGCACACGATGTCGATCGAAGGATCGCGCGCGATCGACATCGGATCATCGACGAGGCAGCGCGCCGGGACCTTGACCGAGCGGGCCTTGGACCGGTCGCGGACCGCAGCCTTCGCCAGTTCGATCCGGACACCGAGCCGACCCTTGAGCGCGGCGCGATTCGCCGTCAGATGCTTCCAAACCCCCTGACCGACGGTGCCGAGGCCACAGAGACCGATGCGGATGGTGCGAGTCGACATGGAAAGAAATTCCGGGCCTCAGGGTGCCGGGGCGGAGCCGCCCGGGCGGCTGAAGCGGTTCTCGGTGCCGGCGAGCAGCCGACGGATGTTCGACCGGTGCATGATGATCACGAAGACCGCCACCGCGGCGG
This sequence comes from Verrucomicrobiota bacterium, assembly GCA_016871755.1. GTDB lineage: Bacteria > Verrucomicrobiota > Verrucomicrobiia > Opitutales > Opitutaceae > UBA6669. The sequence goes on from VHCJ01000002.1 coordinate 52,672, forward strand.
CCAGTCCGAGCAGCGGCCGGCTGACCCCGAGGAAGAACGCGGCGACCGGCAGCGTCAGCGCCCCGAGGAGCGACGCCAGCGAGGCATAACGCCCGATGAGGAAAGTGACGATCCACACCGCCGAGGCTGCGAGCAGGCCGAGAGGCAGCAGGACGGCGAAGCCGCCCACGGTGGTGGCGACGCCCTTGCCGCCCCGGAAACCCGTGAAGCAGGAGAAGCTGTGACCGACGAGCCCGGCGGCGAGGCCGACGATCGCGGCGATCGAGGCATCGGCGGAGGAAATGGCGAGCCAGCCCCAACGCTGCGCCAGCAGCGGCAGCCCCGCAGCCGCGGCACCCTTGGCCGCATCGAGGAGGAAGACCAGATTGCCGGGTCCGCGGCCCAGCACCCGGCGCACGTTGGTGGCGCCGGGATTGCCGCTGCCGGCGCGGAAGATGTCCACGCCCTTGGCCCGCGCGACGAGGTAGCCGAACGGCAGGGCCCCGAGCACGTAACCAGCAAGCGCGGAGACCAACAGGGCGGGCATCATGGCGGGACGCAGGAACGCGGCGTTACAATTCGACGTACTTCGCGAGGGCGATGTTCGGATTGCCCTTGAGCTCCCGGCGCACGGCGTCGCTCGGCTCGCTGTCCAGATTGATGACGATGAGCGCGGTCTGCCCCGGTGCCTGCCGGCTCAGGGACATGTTGGCGATGTTCACGCCGTCCTTGCCGAGCAGCGTGCCGACGTAGCCGATCATGCCCGGCTGGTCCTCGTTTTCGATGATGAGCAGCTTGCCCGCCGCCTCCACCTCCACCTCGCGCTGGTTGATCGTAACCACCCGCGGCTTCGCCGCCTTGGTGAACAACGTCCCCGTCACGCTCCGCGACGAACCGTCGACCGAGAGGGCCTCCACGCCGAGGAGCTCCGTGTAGTCGCTGTCCTCGGTGGACTTGAGAATCTCGCACTTGATGCCCAGGCGCTCGAGGATGACCGGCGCATTGACGAAGTTGACGCCGTCGCCGCTGATCCGGCGCAGGTAGCCGCGCTGCACCGCGCGCGTGATCGCATTGGTGTCGAGATCGACGAGCTTGCCCCAGTAGGTGATCTTCAGCCCGGTGACCTGGGGGCTGGCGATCTGCTGGACCAGCGTTCCCAGCTTGGCGCCCAGATCGATGTAGGGCCCGAGCACCTTCACGGCGGCCGCGTCGATCGACGGCATGTTCACGGCGTTGCGAATGACTCCCCCGCGCAGGACATCGGTGATCTGCTCGGCGATCTCGATCCCGACGGACTCCTGCGCCTCGGCGGTCGAGGCGCCGAGGTGGGGCGTGAGCACGACGTTAGGCAGCGTCCGGAGTTCGCTGTCCTTCGCCAGCGGCTCATCCTCGAAGACATCGAGTCCCGCCGCCGCGACCTTGCCCGACTTGATCGCCTCGATCAGAGCGCTCTCCTTGATGATCCCGCCCCGGGCGCAATTGAAGATGCGCAGGCCCTTCTTCGCCTTCGCGAACGCCGCCTCGTCGATCATGTAGCGCGTATCGTCCGTGAGCGGCATGTGGACGGTGATGTAGTCCGACTGGGCGAGCAACTCATCGAGCGTCGCCGGTTCCACCTGCATCGCCTTGGCGCGGCTCGGGGCGAGGTACGGATCGTAGGCCAGCACGAGCATGCCGAAGGCCTGCGCCCGCTTTGCGACCTCGCTGCCGATGCGGCCGAGGCCGACCACGCCCAGCGTCTTCTTGAAAAGCTCGATTCCCCCGAAGCTCTTGCGGTCCCACTGACCCGCCTTCATCGACGCGGCCGCCTGCGGCACCGGACGCGCGCCGCAGAGCAGGTGCGTGAAGGTCAGTTCCGCCGTCGCAATCGTATTGCCCGAGGGCGTGTTCATCACGATCACCCCGCGCTCCGTGGCGGCGTCGACGTCGACGTTGTCCACGCCCACGCCCGCCCGGCCGACCACGCGCAGGAGCGGGGCGGCGGCCATCACCTCGGCGGAAATCCGCGTCTCCGAACGCACCGCGATCGCATGCACGTCGCGCACGAGTTCCAGGACGCGCTCCGGAGAGGATCCGTAGGCCTCAATGACTTCGTAGCCCGGCTGCGCACGCAGGAAGGCGACCCCTTTGGGTGAAATCTTGTCGGCAACGAGAATTTTCATTCGGGCAAAAGCATCCCATCGAAACGGCTTGCCGGGGAGGCAAGCAAGCAAGGAAACGGGGCGACGCTCCGACGGTCCGCGCGACGTCCGCGCGCACTTGCAATCGCGGTGCAGCAATGAAGGCGGGCTCGCCAAGCGATCCACGGGCGTTCGAATCTCGGGCGTGCCCGACTCCCGCCTAGCCCGTCAGGTTCAATTCATCGTCGAGGTCGACAAGCTGAAGGACATCTACCGCCAGACGGTGCTGATCCACAGTGGCCGTGCGGAGAACGATGCCGAGCACTCCTGGCATCTCTGCCTGCTGGTGATCGTGCTCGCCGAGCACGCCAACCTGCCCGACCTCGACACGCTGCGGGTGCTGAAGATGCTGATCATCCACGACGTGGTGGAGATCGACGCCGGCGACACCTTCGCCTACGACGAGCACCGGATGTCGGACCAGCATGCCCGCGAGGCGCGCGCGGCGGAGCGGATCTTCGGCCTGCTGCCGGAGGACCAGGCGCGGGAACTCCGGGAACTTTGGGACGAGTTCGAGGCGAAGCAGACACCGGAGGCGCGCTTCGCCACCGCGGTGGATCGCTTCCAGCCGGTGCTGCTCAACCTGCTGACCCAAGGATCCGCCTGGCGACGCCACGGCGTCACGCACGACCGGGTTGTCGCCCGCAACCGCCACATCGCGGAGGGGTCGTCCACGCTCTGGGAGTTGGCGGAGGCGATGCTGGAGGAAGCCGTGCGCGACGGACGGCTGCCAGCCGGGCCGCCGCCCGAGGGGCACGAGGGACGTTCCTGAGGCGGGCGCCTGTTTCCTCGCCGGCCCCACTCCGGTCGCGCGTCGGGTCAGCCACCAAGGTCCCCGCCCGAAAGCTCCGCTTCGCACTCGTCGAGTCGACGGGACGGCGGGTTCACCGCGGACGGTGCCACGACCGCCCTCCGTCACCGTGTCGCACCGCTCAGCTCAGGTCGCGCAGGCTGCCGAAGTCGGCTTCGAAGAGGCGACGGTAGGTCCGCACGATCATTCCGTCCGTCAGGCCCGCGAGCCAGTCGCAGATCCGTCGCGCCTTCTCGGCCTCAGTGCCAGCGGCATCGATGAGCCGACCAACCCGCGGGGGCAGGATGCGGATGACGCGGCCCCGGCACTCCACGTGGTTCCGCCACGCCGAGTCCCACAGGTCGAACAGCACCTTGCGCGCCTTGTGCTCCATCTGTTGGAGCTGCGGGCTTTCGAAGATGAGGTCATTCGCGAGTTGCTTGTAGAAAGCCGCCTCCCGCTGCACCTCCGCACCCACGGCCAACTCAAAGCGGTAGCGCGGGGTCGCCGTGCTCATGAAGTTCTGCCGCGGTCGCAGCCGGCACGCCGTGATGAAGCTCCCGATCTTTTGCGAGAAGACCGACTCCAGCCGATCCGCACGCACCGCGACGAAGAGTCGCTCCAGCCAGCCGAGGCGCTCCGCATCCAGCGCCTGCCCTGCGGCCCAGCGCTCCATCCGGTCCACCGCGAGGAAACCCGCCTTCACCCCGTCGACCACGTCATTCAGCGAATACGCGGCGTCGTCGGCCCAGTCCATGATCTGGCACTCAACGCTCTTGAAGAGGTTCAACGCCTCCCCCTCGTGCAGCGCCGCGGGAATCGCCGCGCCGCCGAAGACGAAGTCCCGCTGCGCCACCTGGGAATCGTAGAGGAAATGGTGGCTCGGCGGCACCGCATACTCCCGCAGCAACTTCTTGTACTTGAGGACGCCGTCCATCAGCGCACGCGTGGGCTGCATGCCCCGCGTTCCCTCCTCGTCCTGATGCAGCGTCTCGGTCAACAGGTGCAGCGTCTGGGCATTGCCCTCAAAGCCACCCCACGGAAGCATCAGCTCCTGAAGGGTGCGTTCGCCGGAGTGTCCAAAGGGCGGGTGCCCGAGATCATGGGCGAGGCAGACCGCCTCCACCAACTCAGGGTCGATGTAGAAATCCGGCGCCAGCGGCTCTCCGCGGGAGAGCAGGAAATGGCAGATCGACCGACCGATCTGCGCCACCTCCATCGAATGCGTCAGGCGCGTCCGGTAGAAATCATACTCCCCGGAGAGAAAGACCTGCGTCTTCGACTGCAACTTGCGGAACGCGTGGGCATGGATGATGCGGTCGCGGTCGATCTGGAAAAGCGACCGGTAGTCAGGCCGGCGCGGCGATTCCCACGTCGCCTCGTCAAAGTCGGAATAGAATCGGTTCGTCGGCATGCACCCGCCCCGGAGGGCGGACCCGAGCGCACGCCGGACCGGGACCGAAGGCAACGCTGATCCGGTCGGCGGAGGCGCCTCGATTTTCCTCGGCAGGGTGGGCGCCCTGTCGTTTCGTCCCTAGCCATGCACACGCCCGTCGATGTCCAGATCATCGGCCCGGAGGTCGCGATCCGCTGGAGCGACGGGGCCGAGTCGTTTTTCCCCGCCGAGCGCCTGCGCGCCGCCTCGCCCAGCGCCGAGACGCAGGGGGAACGCGACATCTTCGGCCGCCAATACGGCGGGCACGGCCCGAGGGCCTTCGACGGCGTGACCGTCCACGCATGGGATCGGGTCGGCAACTACGCCCTTCGCTTCGTCTTCAGCGACGGACACCAGACCGGCCTGTACACCTACGACTACCTCCGCGCGCTGGCCGACCGCCTCGGCACCGGCTCCTGAGCGGTCCATCCGGCACCACCCACGCCTCGCTCAATCCCCTTTCTGTCATGTCCTTTCCCTCCCGGACCACCACCCCCGAGATCGAACTTGGTCACACGTTCCAGCCGAAGTTTGGCGCCGATGGCCTCATCCCCTGCATCACGCAGGATGCCGGCACCGGCGAAGTGCTGATGTTCGCGTTCATGAACGCGGAATCCCTCCAGCACACGCTCCGCACCCGGCTCGCCACGTACTGGAGCCGCTCCCGCAGCAAGCTCTGGGTCAAGGGCGAGGAATCGGGCAACGTGCAGCGCGTGCAGGAGGTTCGCACCGACTGCGATCAGGACGTGATCCTGCTCTCCGTCACGCAGGAGGGGCCCGCCAACGCCTCCTGCCACAATGGTTTCAAGAGTTGCTTCTACCGCCGGTTGCGGGACGTGGACGGCGCGGCGTCGCGGGGCGACTTCAGCCTCGAGACCATCGCGAAGCCACTTTTCGACCCCGCCCTCGTCTACAAGCGGAAGGCCTAGCGCCGCCGCTCACGCCGACACACCGGGCGCGAGCCCGCGTTCGCTCGCGGCGGCGAAATCCAGCACCTTACGGAACTCGGCCGTCGCGGCCTGCTCCGACGCCGCCAGCTTCTCCAGCGCCTGCGACCGGTTCAAGCCGTCCCGGAAAAGCACGCGGTGCAGTTGCTTGACGCGCTCGATTTGCTCGGAGGAAAAGCCCCGGCGCTCCAAGCCGACCTTGTTGATCGAACGGATCACGGCGGGCTGACCATCCGCGATCATGAACGGCACGACATCCTGCACGACCTTCGCGAAGGCACTGATCATGGCGTGCGCCCCGATGCGGCAGAACTGGTGCACCCCGGCGGCACCGCCGATCGTGACGTGGTCCTCGACCCGCACGTGCCCGGCAAGGAGAATGCCATTGCTCATCACGATGTGGTTTCCCAGCACGCAGTCGTGCGCGACGTGGCAGTTCGCGAGCAGCGTGTTGTCGTCTCCTAGGACCGTGAATTCGCCGTCCCGCGTCGCCGCGTGCACCGTGACGTATTCGCGGAACACCGAACGGGCCCCGATCCGGACCCCCGGACGCCCACCCTGGAACTTCAGGTCCTGCGTCTTCGCACCAAGATTGGCGAAAGGGAACACCTCGCAGCTCTCTCCGAGGACCGTCCACCCCTCCACCGACGCATGATGATGCAGGCGCGTGCGGTCCCCCAGCACGACCCCTGCGCCGACGTAGGCGAAGGCACCGACCTCGACATCGGCGCCCAATTCCGCACCCGCCTCCACCACCGCACTCGGATGAATCCGCGTGGCCATGCTCAGCCGACCTCCGCTTCGTCGACGATCGCGAACATCAGGTCAGCCGAGGACACCACCGCGCCGTCGACGGAGCAGGTCACTTCGGCCGACGCGAGCTTCGTGCCCCGCGTCTTGGTCAGCTTCGCCGTCACGACCAACCGGTCTCCCGGCCGGACCGGTCGGCGGAACTTCACCTTGTCCGCGCTCATGAACAGCGACGTCTTGCCCTCGAGCGACCCGCGCCGGAGCATGAGCAGGCCCGCCGCCTGCGCCATCGCTTCGAGTTGGAGCACCCCGGGCATCACGGGGTTCCCCGGAAAGTGACCTTGGAAATAAGGCTCGTTGATCGTGACGTTCTTGATCGCGGTCAACTCGTCCTCGCCGCGGAACTCGGTCACGCGATCGATCATGAGGAACGGATACCGGTGCGGCAGCATGTCGAGCACCCGGCGGATATCGAGGGACGTTTCGTGGGCCTGCACCATGGACTTGCCCTCGGTCGCAGTCGCCTTCTTCGTTCCGCGCTTGGCGGCCTCGGCCCGCCGATCAAACAGGGCCTTGGTGAATTCGGCGTTGAGCTGATGCCCCGGGCAGGTCGCGACGATGTGCGCCTTGAGCGGCAGACCCAGCAGCACGATGTCGCCGATGATATCGAGCATCTTGTGCCGCACGAACTCGTCCCGGAAACGCAGCGGTTCCTTGGACAAGATGTTGCCTCCCTTGATCACGACGGCGGAGTCCAGACTGCCGCCGCGGATCTTGCCGAGCTTCAGCAGTTCCTCGATGTCCTCGTAGATGGTGAACGTCCGCGACGGCGCGATCTGCGAAATGTAGGTCTCCGGATCGACCGTGAGGGACAGGTGCTGCGTGTGATACCCGCGGTCGTCGGTCGACGTGCACGTGATCTTCAACCCATCGAAAGGCAGGGCGATGATGGACCGGTTGCCCTTCATGACGGAGACGGGCGCATCCAGTTCGTAGTAGACCCGATCCTTGTCCTGCTCGACCGGGCCGGCCTCCTGGATGAGGGTGACGAACGGCCGGGCCGATCCGTCCATGATCGGAGGCTCCGAGGCATCCATCTCGATCACGGCGTTGTCGATGCCGCAGCCATGCAGGGCGCTCAGCACGTGCTCGACGAGGTGCACCTTCGTATGTCCCTCTTGGACAGTGGTGTTGCGCACCAAATCACCCACCCCCTCAATGCGCGGATGGACCTCGGGCTCCCCGTGCAAGTCCAGGCGTTTGAAGACCAGCCCGTGGTTGGCGGGGGCCGGCTTGAACGTCAGCTGGACGGGGTTGCCGGTATGCAGGCCGGTTCCCTTGATCGAGACGGCGCGCGACAAGGTGCGTTGCTTCATGGGTGAGGGCCCGCCGAGTGTCCGGGTCCGCTCGGAAAAGGGCAAGCGCTTAGGCGGGATGGCCGAATCCTTGACAGCCCCACCGAGACTTGGCTAATCCCACACCCTTTCCCGCACCGATTCCAACCGTCCGCGCCCCACCCTATCGTCCATGCCTTCCGCCAACGACATCCGCAAAGGCCAAGTCATCAAGTTCAACGGCGAGCCGCACCTGGTCATGGAGACCCAGCACCGCACGCCGGGCAACCTCCGCGCCTTCGTGCAGATCAAGATGCGAAACCTCCGCTACGGCAAGGCGCTGGACCAGCGGTTCGCCTCGACGGAGACGATCGAGGTGCTGCCGACCGACCGGAAGACCCTCGAGTTCAGCTACGCGGACCGTGACACGTTCGCGTTCATCGACCCGGAGTCGTTCGACCAGATTGAGCTCACGGAGGCCACGCTCGGGGAGGTGAAGAACTACCTGACCCCGGGCGGCCGCGTGGACGTACTCTTCGTTGACGAGAAGCCCCTGTCGGTCGACCTCCCGTCCACGGTCTCGCTGAAGATCATCGAGAGCGCGGAAGGCGTGAAGGGCGACACGGCGAGCAACGTCCAGAAGCCCGCCAAGCTCGAGACCGGCCTCATCATCCAAGTCCCGCTCTTCATCAAGGAAGGCGAAACCGTCCGCGTGAGCACGGTTGACGGCACCTACCTCGGCCGCGCCTGAGGTCGGTTCCCGGACCCGAACCGACGCGCGCCGCGACCTCCTCCCGCGTCGCGGCCGGCAACGACGAAGCCCGCAGCGAGTGCTGCGGGCTTCGTCGTTTTCCGTCGCCCCACAAAGAGGAACGGGGGCGCTGAGTCAATCGGACCCGGCAGGCCTGCCGGGGACCGGACCCCGAGGGTCAGGCGACACGCTCGACCACGAGCGGCGGCGGCGTAGGCCGCTTGGGCGCGAGGCGGTACGCATCCTTGAAGTAGTTCAGGGCCTGCTCGAGCTTGGACTCGTCGTTGTAGTGAATCATCATCAACGGCTCGCCCTGCTTGACCTGCGTGCCCACCTTGCGGATCTCGGAGACGCCGACGGAGTGGTCGATCTTTTCGCCCGGAGCGGAACGCCCGGCACCGAGCAGATGCACGCCGTGCGCGATCATGGCGGCGTTGATGGTGTGGACGTAGCCGCGCTTCGGGGCCGGCAACTTGCGGATGTGGCGAGCCTGCGGGAATTTTTCCGGGTGATCGATGAAGGCCGTGTCGCCGCCCTGGGCCTTCACGAGTTCCTTCAGTTTCTCGAGAGCCGAGCCATCGGTGAGGTGGCGCTCGACCGTCTGCTTGGCCGAGAGCGTGGAGCCCGCCACGCCGGCGAGGCGAACGATCTCCATGCCCAGCTTCAGCACGAGTTCCTTGATGTCCTCGGGGCCGCCGCCCTTGAGGATCTGAATGGCTTCCTTGACCTCGAGAGCGGTGCCGACGGTGTCACCGAGCGGCTGGTTCATGTCGGTGACGAGCGCCACGCAACGCCGCTTCATCGAGCGGCCGACGCGCGTCATCGAGCGGGCCAACTGCTTCGCCTGCTCCAGATCCTTGATGAACGAACCATTGCCCCACTTGACGTCGATCACGAGGCCCTCGGAACCCTCGGCGAGCTTCTTCGAAAGGACGGAACCGGTGATCAGCGGCAGGCTCGGGATCGTTCCCGTTTCCTTGCGCAAGTCGTAGAGCTTCGCGTCGGCCGGTGCGAGGTCATCGGACTGTGCGATGATCGCCCCGTTGATGCGCGCGAGTTGATTGACGAACTGCTCGTTGGCGAGGTTGCCCTTGAAACCCGGAATGGAGCCCAACTTGTCGAGCGTGCTGATCACATAATCGTGCTCAGCGCTGCACATCATTGGCACCACGACGCCCGCCGCCATCGCGAGCGGGACGAGGACGAGGGACGTCTTGTCGCCGATGCCACCGGTCGCGAACTTGTCGATCTTCGGCTTCGCGATGGCGGAGAGATCGATCACCTCGCCGGACAGCATCATTTCCTCGGTGAGGTCGGCGGTCTCCTGGGCCGACATGCCTTGGAAGTAGATCGCCATCGCGAGTGCGGCCAGCTGGTGCTGCGGCATCTCCCCATCGAGCGTGCTGTCAACGATGTAGCGGATCTCGTCCTTGCTGAACTCGCCACCGTCACGCTTCTTCTCGATCAGGAATTCGAAGGTCGGCTTGATGAACCTACGGGGAGGAATGTTGCGCTTCGTCATGGTAACAGGAAAGGCTCCGGGTAGCAGTTCCGCCGAGTCGTAAAAGAATACGAGTAAACCACGGGGACATGGAATGTCGAGCCGGAAATGCTTCCCATCCCGGTCGTTCCGATCCCCCACCCCTGAGACACGCATCGCGCAAATCGCGCTTGCGGCGCGATCCCCCGCCGCGTCTCGTCGCAGGATGCACGTCTCCTTCCAACCCGCGGTCGACCTCGCTGCTGCCGTGGCTGCCGCCGGCCGACAACTCGGGTTCGCGGACTCTGAGTTTTCCTCCGAGGTGCGCACCGCAGATCCGCGGCACGGAGACTTTCAAGCCAATGGCGTTCTGGCGTACGCGAAGCTGCACAAAGCCAATCCCCGCGCCTTGGCGGAGAAGGTGGTCGCCGCCCTCCCGTCCGAAATTCTATCCATTTGCGATGCGAGCCTGGCGGGCCCTGGCTTCATCAACTTCCGCCTGCGCCCGACCGCGCTGCTGGCGTGGCTGCAACAGTACGGGAGCGCCCGACAGTTGGAGGAAGGCGCCGCGGGATTGCACCGTGGGCAGCACTACGTCGTCGACTTCAGTTCCCCCAACACCGCCAAGCAACTCCACGTCGGGCACATCCGCGGCATGGTCATCGGCGAGGCGATCTGCCGGATGCTGGCGTTTTGCGGCGCGACGGTGATCCGCGACAATCACATCGGCGACTGGGGCACCCAGTTCGGGAAGTTGATCTGGGGCTACAAGAATCTCCGGAATGACGAGGCCCTCGCGCGCGATCCGCTCGAGGAGCTTGAGCGGCTCTACAAGGCGGCCGACGCAGCCACCAAGGAGCGGCCGGAGGTCCTCGAGGCCGCGCGGGCCGAACTCGTGAAGCTCCAGGCCGGCGACGCGGAAAACCTCGCACTCTGGAACCGGATCAATGCGATCAGTTCCGGCGCTTTCGAGGAGATCTACCGGAAACTCGACATCCGCTTCGACCATCAACTCGGCGAGAGCTTCTACAATGACAAGCTCACTCCCGTCTACGGCGAGCTCTCACGGCTGGGTCTCGCCACCGAGTCGGAGGGCGCCCTCGTGGTGTTTCACCCCGAGCACCCCCGCTTCAACACCCAGCCCTTCATCATCCGGAAATCGGACGGCGCCGCAAACTACGCCTCGACCGACCTCGCCACCATGCTGTACCGGGTCGAGCACTTCGGCGCGGACGCGATCGTGATCCTGACCGACGCCCGCCAGACGGATCATTTCGAGCAACTCTGGCTCACCACGCAAAAGTGGTTCGCCGCCACCGGCCGGCGCCTCCCCCGCTTCGAGCACGTCTCCTTCGGCTCGATCCTCGGTGAGGACGGCAAGGCGATCAAGACCCGGTCCGGCGACCCGATCCGGCTCAAGGCGCTGCTTTCCGAGGCCGAGGAGCGCGCGTTCGCCCTCGTTTCCACGAAATCGCCCGAGTTGCCCGAGACGGAGCGCCGCGAGATCGCCGCCGCCGTCGGGATCGGCGCGGTCCGCTACGCCGACCTCTCGCAGAACCGCAGCAGCGACTACGTCTTCACGTGGGACAAGATCCTTTCCCTCGAAGGCAACACTGCCCCCTACCTCCTGTATGCGGTGGCCCGCATCCACTCCATTTTCCGCCGTCATGGGGTTGACCCCGCGGACCCGGCCGCCGTCGCTGCCGCCGCGCCACCGGAGTCGGAGGCCGAGTTTGCCCTCGCCCGGAAGTTGGTCGCCCTGGCCAGCACGCTCGAACTCACCACGTCGCAACTGCGTCCCCACTTCCTCTGCACGTACCTCTACGAGCTCGCGGGTGCCTACAGCGCCTTTTACGCCGCCGACAAGGTCTTGGTCGATGACCCGGCAGTCCGGGCGCGGCGCCTGCTGCTCTGTGCAAGGACCCTCTTGGTGCTTGAGTCAGGCTTGCGGCTGCTCGGGTTGCGCACATTGGGACGCATGTAACCGACAGAGCGTCGCAAAATTGGGGAAAATGCGCCTTGAACGGCGGGTTTTCACCTTTCATTCTCCTGACAATATGGCCACGCAGGAATTCTACATTCGAGCCTCCAATGAGACGGATGCGCGTGGCCCCTTCAATCTGGAGCAACTCAGCTCCCACGTGGACGCCGGCCAAGTCACGCCCGAGACGCTGTACTACGACACGCTCTCGGAGCAGTGGGTCCCCATTGATGCAGATCCCGAGGTCAAGGCTGCCCTCTTCCCGGAAAAGCGCCGTCTCAAGATCAGAGCCCGGGATGTTCGGCGCACCACCTCGGCGGGAGATCGCACGGCGGCACCAATCACGGTCGACGACATGCTTGCCGCCGCCGACAACCGGGTGGAGGGAGCGAACGCGAAGACCAAGCTCCGTGGCCAGCTCCTCGTCGCCCGCATTGGACTTTGGTCAACCGTGATCATGCTCATCGGCAGCGCGGTCTCGCTGACGTTTTCACCTCCCGCCATCCTGCACCTCGGGACGCTCGATCTAGCTAGACTGTTCTCGCACCCGTTTGCCATCCTCGGGGTGTGCGATCTCCTCCTCGCCCTGTTCCTTTGCCTGCAAATGGTCTCGGTGTACCCGCTCGTGCGCTTCCGCGCCTTGATGGGACTCGGCTTCTTCGGGGCGATCTTCTGGTCGTACGCAGACCCCGTTCCGATCGCCTGGGTTGCTCTCGCGTCGGTTGGCATGTACTTCTCGACGATCTTCGTGTCGCCTTTCCGCCTCGCTGGCGCCGTGCTCGTCGGGTTCTCCGGAGCCGCTGCCTTCGCACACACCATGCTCGGCTGATCCCCGGGCCGGCGGACCATGGATCGGTTCAAGGCCGCCCGCGAGCGACTCAGCCACCTGTTCGAGACGGAGATCTGGCTGCCGCGGCATCTGCACGACCGCTCCCTGAAGGGACGTGGGTACGCTTGTCTGCGCGTCATCTCGATCGCCGTCGGAGCGCTGCTGGAGAGCAGCGCCGCCAGTCGGGCTGCCGCACTCAGCTTCAGCTCCCTCGTCGGGCTGGGTCCCCTCATTTCGCTCACCGTCCTGATCGCGGGTTTCACCCTCGATGAACGGGGCCCTTCCCTCGCCGCCCACACGGTCCACGATCTGATCCGCTACGTCGCCCCGCCGCTGGCGCAGTACGAGAAGCTCGGTGCCGAGGAGGCAGCTCGGGCGGCCCCCGCCGGGCAGGACGCGCAGATCAACCCGGAACTCGTCCGCATCTTCGACGAGATGATCACGAGTTCCCGGAGCGGCGCGGTCGGCATCTTCGGGGCCCTCACCCTCATCGTCATCGTCCTGCAGCTCTTCACCTCGGTCGAAACCACCTTCAACGAAATCTGGGGCGTGCGACGGGGGCGCTCGTGGCTGATGCGGATCGTCTTCTACTGGACCATCCTCACTCTGGGCGCGCTGTTTTTCTTCGCCGCCGCCACCGGGCTCTCCGCGACGGCGCTTCTTGCCACCTTCGCCGAAAAGCTGCCCTTCGGCCAGCACGTGCGCGAAACCCTCACGCTGCTCCTGCCCCTCGGCTCGACCGCGTTGATGATCTTCACCCTCACGATCTTCTACCGCACCATTCCCAACACGCGCGTGCTCTGGCGGGCCGCCTTCATCGGAGCGGTCGTGGTCGGACTACTGATCCTGCTGAACAACTTCCTCGCCTTCCTCTACTTCAAGCGGGTCCTCCTCACCCGCAGCCTCTACGGATCCCTCGGCATCGGTCTCGTGCTGATGCTCGGTCTCTATGTGTTCTGGTTCTTTGTCCTCCTCGGCGGAACCGTCAGCTACGCCGCCCAGAACGTGCACTTCCGCAACAGCCAGGCCGCATGGAACAGCCTCTCCGAGGGTCTCCGCGAGCGGCTCACCCTCGTCGTCCTTCTCGTGATCGGCCGACGCTTCGAGAGTTGCCAGCCGCCATGGACCACGACCCAGCTGAGCGAGGTCCTCAAGGTCCCGTCCCAAATCGTCAACGAGTGCGTCAACCGACTCGTCCTGATGAACCTCATCACGCCGATCTCCAGCGCCGAGTCCCACGAGATCGCTCAGGTCCGCTACCAACCCTCCCGCCCGCTCAGCCGGGTCACCCTGCGCGACTTCAAGCGAACCGACGATGCGCTGGGAGACTCCTCGGCCGCGGTCTGCCTCGCCAACCTCGATCCCGTCCTCGAGGCCTACGACACCCGCATCGCCCGTTCCCTCGACGATCCGTTCTTCAACACTCCCCTCTCCGACCTGTTCGAAGAACTGCCGTTCCGCACACCCGTCCTTTCCACCGTCACCGACCAGGCCGAGCCCTGAACGGCTCGACGTCTTCAATCCGACTGCAATACCGAGGTAAGTGCGGTTGACAGCGGACGGTGGGAACCTAGCCTCACGGTTTACCTCCATGATTTCTTGGATCCAGAAAACATTCCAGCAGCACTTCCGAATCATCTTTCTCGGGTTGCTGGTGATGATCATCATCGCCTTCGTCTTCACCATCGGCGCCGCTCCCGGTCTGGGCGAGGCCGGCACGAAGGCCCTTGACCGGCCGTTCTACGGTCTGAATCTCGGCAACCAGGAGGACCAGCAGAACCTTTTCCGCGACGCCGGCGTCAGCGTGTTTCTCCAAGCGGGTTTCTCCGCGCTGGGTGGGGAGCAACTTCAAGCCTACGCGTTGCAGCGCCACGCCGCACTGCACCTAGCCGATCAACTGCACGTTCCCGGCCCGACAGGTGCTGACCTCATCGACTACGTCAAGACCCTGCGCGCCTTCGCCGGCGAGAACGGGACCTTTGAACCGGCCCGCTACGCGCAGTTCCGGGACAACCTCAAGGTGGACGCCACGCTCACCGAGCGTGACGTTTCCCGAATCCTCTCCGACGACTATCGCTACACGCAGGTCCAGAAGCTCCTCGCCGGCCCCGGTTACCTGCTGCCGGTCGACGTAAAGCAGCAACTCGCCCGCGCCGAGGCGCAATGGACCATCGCCGTCGCCAGTACAGACTATGCCGCCTTCAGTCCGGCGATCGATTCCAGCGAGCCAAACCTGACGAAGTTTTTCGAGGAGAATGCGTTCCGTTACGAGATCCCCCCGCAGGTGAGCGTGCGCGCCGTGCGGTTCCCCGCAGCTGCGTACGTTTCCCAAGTGCCGACGGACGATGCCGCAGTCCGCGCCCTCTATGACTCGAATCCGGCGCGTTTCCCCAAGCCGACCGGCCCCGATGGGAAGCCTGCTGTAAGCGTGGCCGCACCCGGGGCGGCGGAGGCGGACTTTGCCGCCGTGCGGCCTCAGGTGGTGGCCGCGTTCAAGCTCGAGCGCGCCCGCAATCTCGCGGCCAAGGCGGCCAGTGACCTCACGCTCGCCTTGTTCGAGGGCAAGGTTGCCGCCGCGGCGACCGAGGCTTTTCTTGCCGCACGCAAGCTGCAGTCGAGTCCGGTTGCCCCGTTCTCCCGTACCTCCCCCCCGGCCGAGTTCGGCGGTTTTCCGGAGATCGCCAGCGAGGCCTTCCGTCTCGGAACCGCCCGCCAATTCTCGGATGCGCTCCCCACTCCCGATGGCAGCGTGGTGCTGCTCTGGCAGGAGTCCATCCCCGCCCTCCAGCCTCTGTTCGCCGAGGTCCGCGCCAAGGTTGCCAGCGACTACGCGGAAGACCAGAAGCGCAAGCGCTTCGTCGAGGCCGGCCGTGCCGCCCGGGCTCAGATCGAATCCCTGGTCCGCTCCGGCAAGTCCCTCGAGCAAGCCGTCGCCGCCCCCGTCGGCGGCCTCGCCTTCACGGCTCAGGCCGTCCCGGCGTTTACGCTGCGCGAGCCTCCCGCCACGCTGGAACCTGCGGTCTTCGGCGCGCTGGAGTCCCTCGATCAAGGCGGCGTCTCCGAGATGATCACCACCGGGCCGAAGGGCATCCTTGTCCACGTCGCCAGCAAGACTCTGCCGCCGACCGACGAGTTCAATCCCCGCTACGTTGAAACGCGTGCCCAGATCGCCGCGTTCGTCGGCTCGCGCAACGCCGGCGATTATCTCAACGAACTGGTGGAGAAGGAACTGGCCAAGACGGCACCCGCCACCCCCTGATCCGCGAACGCCCCGCGCTTCGCTGCCCTCCGTCCGATCCAGCCCCAGCACCGCCGCCGCCTTTCGACCCGCGAACGCCTCGGGCTGACCTCCGCACCCGTCGCGATGTTCCTTGCTCCCACGCCCTCCCGTCCAGGAGCGCCCGGTGCGGTTCCAACTGCTCAACGTTGCGGAAACGTCATCCATTTATCGGACCGGGCGTTGAAACCAGTGTTGTCCGAGGCGCGTCTTCCATCACTCTCCCTCAAGCTGAACCGTCCTCCCCTCACCGGGAGGGCGCCGCGCAACTTCCTCGCTCCACCTGTGTCTTTGCAGCGTCCTTCACCCGCCGCATGATATTCGCCTTCCGCTTCGTCGTCGCCGTCTCCGCCGCCTGCGGCCTGCCCGTATTGGCGGTCGCTCAGAGTCCGGCTGCGAGCCCGGCCCCCGCCAGCGCCGGAGCGTCCCCGACCACACTCTCTTTGGAGGAGTGCATCGCGCGCGCCCTCGACCGCAACTTCGACCTGCAGATCCAGCGGGTCACCACGGGCCAGGCCCGCGAGGCGGTGACCATTGCCGACGCTGCCTTCGATCCCACGCTGGAGGTCTCCGCGAGCACGAGCACCAGCCAGCAGCCCACCGTGGTCAGTTCGATCGACGGCGTCAGCGCCGCGGGTTTGCGCAATGAGAGCCGCGACGTCCGCGCCGGCGTTTCCCAAAAGCTCTCCACGGGGGGTACGGTCAGCGCCAGCGCCTCGCTGGACCGCGGGGAATCAAACTCGCGCAACCTCTTCCTAAACCCGGCCTACACCGGGGACTTCAACCTCTCCGTCCGCCAACCCCTGCTCCGCGGCGCCGGTTCAGAGTACGCCCGGGCCGCCGTGCGGCGCGCCGAACTGGGCGTCGATCGCGCGAACCTCGACCTCAAGGGCAGTGTGCTCGTCGTCGTGCGCAACGTGGAGGCCGCCTACTACAACCTCGTCTTCGCCCGCCAGCAACGCGATGTCCGCAGGCTGAGCCTCGAACTGGCCCAGCAACTCCTCGAGGAAAACCGCGCCCGCCGCCAGACCGGTGTGGCCACCGATCTTGACGTGCTCCAGGCCGAGGTCGGCGTGGCCAACGCCCGCCGCTCCCTGCTCCTCGCCGACCAATCCGTCCGCGACCGCGAGGACGCCCTGACTGCCCTGATCGGGCAGTTTGAATTCAACCAGTCCCTCGGCGAGGTGAGTTTCGAGAAGTCAGCCGTGCCCGACGTCTCGTTCGACCTCTCCTACAAGCTCGCCCGGGACAACCAGCCCGCCCTTGCCTCGAGCGCGCTCGCCATCCGCCAACTTGAGATCGACCGCGAAAACGCGAAGCGCAACCGGTTGCCCTCGTTCGATGTCGGCGCCGGCGTTGGTCTCAACAGCCGCGAGGCCTCCTTGGACGACGCCACGACGCGGACCTTCAGCGGTGATGGCTATGCGTGGCAGGTGGACCTGACCCTCCGCGTGCCGTGGGCCCAGCGCGAGGACAACGCCCGCCTCCGCCTCGCGCAGTCCAGCATCGTGCGCGAGCAGACCCGTCTCCAGCAACTGGATCAGGACCTCGTGGTCGAGGTCCGCTCCGCCGTCCGCGCCGTCGAGACAAACCGCGAAAGCGTCGCCATCTCCGGTCTCGCGACGCAACTCAGCGAGCGGCAGTACGAGTTGGAACGCGCCCGGTTCAATGCCGGTCTTTCCACCAGCCGCCGCGTGCTTGAGGCGCAGGACGATCTCGAACTTGCCCGGGTGAACGAGCTGCAGTCACAGGTCAACCTGCGCATCGCGCTCGCCGATCTCCAGCGGCTCGAGGGTTCTTCCCTGACGCGTTTCCGCATCGTTCTCGACCAGGCCCGTTGAGGATCCTCAAGGCCGACCGTCCCCTCCCGGGGCCGGCGCGAACAGGGTCTCCACCGTTGCCTCGGCGGCGGGAATCACGTGGTGCGGAGGCAACTGCGTGCGAAACCAGGTCCGCTGCTTCTTGACCAGCGCACGGGTGGCCGCCGCGATCTCCCGCGCCAGCTCCGCCTCCGGACGCTCCCCCCGCAGCACCGCGAGGCACTCCCGGTACCCGATCGCACCGCTCGCGCTCGGGTTGAGCTCAAGGCCCCGCGCACGCAGCGCGGCCACCTCCGCGAGCAGGCCCGCGGCCAGCATCTGCCGGGTGCGCACATCGATCCGGGCGGCCAGCACGTCGGGGGCAGCCTCGAGCCGCGTGAGACGGATTTCCCAGTCCGCGAACGGCGATGGCCGCGCCGCAAACGTCTCCGCGAGCGCCGCCAGGGTGCGACCCGAGGCGAGACAGCGCTCAAGGGCCCGCACGACGCGGCGCGGGTTCGCGGGATCCAGCGCGCCGAGTCCGGCGGGATTCAGCTTCACCAAGCGCTCCACAAGGGCCGCCAACCCGTCCCGTTGCAGCGCCTGCTCCACCTCGTTCCGGAGGGAGGTCGGGATCTCAAGTTCGTCGGTGACGGGCGCGAGGAAACTCCGCAGATAGAAGCCACTCCCTCCCACGACGAGGACGCGATGGCCCCGCGCCGCGATCGCATCCACCGCCTGCCGCGCGTGACGGGCGTAGGCGACGACCGTCATCCGCTCGGCGGGTTCGAGGATGTCGATGAGGTGATGCGGCACCCGCGCTCGCTCCGCCACCGTGGGCTTCGCCGTCCCGAGGTCCATGCCCCGGTAAAAGAGGAGCGAGTCACACGAAACAATCTCCGCCCCGGAACGCTCCGCCCAGCGCAGCGCCCACTCCGTCTTGCCCACGGCGGTGGGACCAGTCAGGAGATGAAGGACGCGACGCATCATCCGCGAGTGAAGCGCGCGCCCCGCCGCATGGCAACCGCCGCCGGCAGGACGTTCTCCGCTCGCCCCGGCCGGGATTTCGTGTTTTCTCCCCGGCTTCGCATGAAGTGCCGCTTCATCCTCAATCCTCGTTCGGGGCATAACGCGCGCAACCCGCACTTGCTCGAGGCGGCCCGGCAGTTCATTCGCGAGCGCCGGATCGACGGCACCGTGGTCGCAACGACGCACGCGCGCCACGCCACGGCGCTGGCCCGGCAGGCCGTGGACGAGGGTTGCACGCTCGTCGTCGCCATCGGTGGCGACGGAACCATGAACGAGGTCGCCGCCGCCTTGGTCGATTCAACCGCGGTGCTGGGGCTGATTCCCTGCGGCTCGGGCAACGGACTCGGCCGCCACCTCGGCATCCGTCACGGCAGCGCGCGTGCCTTCCATACGCTGCTCGACGGTCGCGTGCGGCGCATCGACACGGGCACCGCCAACGGACAGCCCTTCTTCAACGTCATGGGCATGGGCTTCGATGCCGACCTCAGCGCCCGCTTCAACCAACTGCACCGTCGCGGTCTCCGGGCGTACATTGCGACGACCCTCCAGTCGCTCCGCGCCTATCGACCGCGGCACTACCGCATCCGCATTGGCGACGTCGCAATCGAGGAGGCCGCGTTCCTGGTCGCGGTCGCCAACTCCGACCAGTACGGGAACGACTGCTTCATCGCCCCGCGCGCCCGCGTGGACGATGGCCAACTGGACCTCACCCTGATTCGTCCCGTGCGGCTCCGCGATGCGCTGCCCCTCGCGGTGCGGTTGTTCACCCGCTCGGTGGAGCGCAGCCCCCGCGCCGTGTGTCAGCGGGCGACAGCCTTCACCATCGAGTGCGGCGAGCCCGGGTACTTTCACACCGACGGGGAGGTCCATGAAACTCCCGGCACGCTCCACGTGGCGATCAAGCCCGCCAGCCTCGCCGTGCAGGTGCCCCACGCCGGCTGACCGCCCCGGCGGCCCGCCGAATCAGGACCGGCCGAGGCCCGCCGACAGATCCGCGGCGACGGCGGCGAGACGCTGGACGGTCGCCTCCGGCCGCCCGAGGTGCTCCCGGATGCAGTTCACGAGCGCCGAACCCACCACCACGCCGTCCGCATCGGCCGCGACCGCGCGAACATGCTCCCGGCGCGAGATCCCAAAGCCCACCACGACGGGCAGCGACGTGGCCCGACGGATGCGCGCCACCGCTTCCGGGATGTTCGCGGCCACGGCATCGCGCACCCCGGTCACGCCCTCGCGGGAAACATAGTAAATGAAACCCGTCGCGGCGGAGCAGATCCGCGGCAGACGCTCTTCCGGGGTCGTCGGGGCAACGATGAACACCGTGCGCAAGCCGTGCCGCGCGGCGATTTCCGAGAGTTCCGCGGCCTCCTCCGGTGGCAGATCCAGAGTCAGCATGGCATCGACGCCGGCCGCGGTCGCCGCCCGCACGTAGGCCTCGCTGCCATTCGAAAACACGAGGTTGTAGTAGGTGTAGAAGACGATCGGGAGCTCGGGGAATTCAGCGCGGAGCCGGCGAACGAGTTCGAACACCCGCTCGGCGGTCATCCCCGACTCCAGCGCCCGCTGGGCCGCGAGTTGATTCGTCAGGCCATCGGCGAGCGGATCGGAGAACGGCACGCCGATCTCGAGGATGTCCACGCCATTCGCGACCAGCGTGCGGCAGGCCGCGAGCGAGATGTCGAAATCGGGATCCCCGGCACAGAGGTAGGCAACAAAGGCCGCGCGATTCGCGGAGCGGGCGCGGGCGAAGGCGGTGTTGAGGCGGTCCATGGCGCGAAACGACCACTCTGAAGGAAAACGGCCACCAAACCACACAAAAAACGCCGCGTCCGGGCCCGCGCGGGGTCAGCGGCCACCCGCGCCCACCCAGTGGCCTACCCCGCCCCAGTCGACGCCCGCCGAGGCGGCAAAGCCACGCGCTAGCGACCGAGGCGCGCGTGCGCCGCGGAGACGGTCACGTACTTCATCGCCCACTCCCGC
Organism: Verrucomicrobiota bacterium; assembly: GCA_016871755.1. Classification (GTDB taxonomy): domain Bacteria; phylum Verrucomicrobiota; class Verrucomicrobiia; order Opitutales; family Opitutaceae; genus UBA6669. The sequence goes on from VHCJ01000002.1 coordinate 73,213, forward strand.
AAGCCAGCCTGCTCGGCCGCGCTGAGCGCGCGCACCACCTTCGCCGGCGTCCCCAGCACCATCGATCCAGGCGGAACGACGGTGCGCTGCGTCACGACCGCGCCCGCGCCCACGATGCTGCCGCGCCCGATGCGGGCCCCGTCGAGGATCGTGGCCCCCATCCCGATCAGGCACTCATCCTCGATCGTGCAGGCATGGACGATGGCGGAGTGACCGATGGTGCAACAGTTCCCGATCACTGCGTCCAGATTATCCGCGAGGTGCACCACCGCGTTGTCCTGAATATTCGTTCCCTCCCCCACCACGATGCGGGCGATGTCCCCCCGCAGGACCGCGCCGTAGAAGACGCTGCTCTGCGCACCCAGCGTGACGTCCCCGACGAGGGTGGCGCTGGCGGCGACCCAGTTGGCCCGGGAGGTGTCCGGGAGGCGGGAGAGGTGGCGGTCGAGCCGTTCCTGGAGCGTCATGGCGGCGGTGGTTCGGGGAGGTCGCGAATTCACACTCGCCGCGGGCGGTCGGCGACGCAAGCCTCCTGCCGACGCGGCGGTCGCCCGTCGGTTTCCTATGGATTCGCTCACCCACCTCGCCCGCGGCCTGCTCGGCCTCGTCGCCTTCCTTGGAATCGCGGTGCTCTTCTCGACCAATCGCCGCCGCATCCCGTGGCGCGTGGTCGGAGCCGGCATCCTGCTCCAACTCGTCCTCGGCTGGGCGGTGCTCAAGGTTCCCTTCATCCGCGCGGGCTTCGACGCGGTCGGGACGTTCTTCGTGCGGCTGCTCAGCTTCACCAACGAAGGCAGCAGGCTCGTTTTCGGATGGCTGTTCTCCGTTCCCACCGGCGACGCCGGAGTCACCATCCGGGCCGATGCGGCCGGGGGCGCGGTGAGCACGTTCTCCACCGTCGCCCCCATCTTCATCGTCAGCATCCTGCCCACGATCGTGTTTTTCTCCGCGCTCACCACGCTGCTGTACCGGCTCGGACTGCTTCAGCGACTGGTCTACGGCTTCGCGTGGGTGATGTCACGGACCCTGCGGCTGTCCGGCGCCGAGACACTCTCGGCGTCGGCGAACATCTTCGTGGGGCAGACGGAGGCCCCGCTCCTCATCCGGCCCTTCCTGCCCACGATGACACGCTCGGAACTGCTCGCGATCATGGTCGGGGGCATGGCCACCATCGCCGGCGGCGTGATGGCGGTGTACGTCACGCTGCTCGGCGGCAACGATCCGGCCGAACAGGTCCGCTGGGCCACGCACCTGCTCACCGCCTCGGTGCTGTCCGCGCCCGCCGCACTCATCGTCGCGAAGATCCTGCTGCCTGAGGAGGAAAAGGTGGACGCCTCGCTGCACCTGAGCACGGAGCGGCCGGGCGCCAACCTGCTCGACGCGGTGTGCCTCGGCACCACGGACGGCCTGAAGCTCGCGGTGAACGTCGGCGCCATGCTGCTGGTGTTCACCGCGCTGATCGCCCTCGGGAACTGGATTCTGACCGCGGGCATCGGGGAGTGGACGGGGGCGAATCGGTGGATCGCCGAAGCGAGCGGGGGACGCTACCCGGGCCTCTCGCTGCAGTTCCTCTTCGGCATGCTCGGTGCCCCGCTCGCCTGGCTGATGGGGGTCGAATCGGGCCATCTCCTCGTCGCGGGCCAGCTCATCGGCGAGAAGACCGTGTTGAACGAGTTCTACGCCTACTTCTCGATGAACCGCCTCCAAGCAGAGGGCGTCCTGACGGACGACCGCACGCGCCTCATCGTCACCTACGCGCTCTGCGGATTTTCCAACATCGCCTCCATCGGCATCCAGATCGGCGGCATCGGCGCCCTCGCCCCCGAGCGCCGGGCCGAACTGGCCCAGCTGGGTTGGCGGGCGCTGCTCGGCGGCAGCCTCGCCTGCTTCATCACGGCCTGCGTCGCGGCCATGCTCTCGTAGCGACACCGCCATGTCCTTGGTTCTCGCGATCGATCAAGGCACCACGTCCTCGCGCGCGATGGCCTTCGACCTCCGGGCCCGGCCGGTCGCCTCGGCCCAGGAGGAGTTCACCCAACACTTCCCGCAGCCCGGCTGGGTGGAACACTCCCCAGCCGACCTCTGGCAGACCGTCGCGCGGGTCGCCTCCCGCACCGCCCGGCAGGCCCGGCGCCATGGCCGCCTCCAAGCGATCGGCATCACCAACCAGCGCGAGACAACCCTGCTCTGGGACCGTCGCACCGGCGAGCCGCTCGCCCCCGCGATCGTGTGGCAGGATCGACGCACCGCCCCAGCCTGCCAGGCCCTTCGCCGCGCGGGCGCCGGCCGCCGCGTCCGCGCCCGCGCGGGACTGGAACTCGATCCCTACTTCAGCGCGACGAAGCTGGCGTGGCTGCTCGACCACCTTCCGGGAGCCCGCCGACGCGCCGCACGGGGGGAACTTGCCTTCGGCACCGTCGATACCTGGCTGCTCTGGAAGCTGACCGAAGGACGCGTGCACGCGACCGACGTGTCCAACGCATCCCGAACCCTCTTGGTGAATCTCCGGACGGGTGACTGGGACGACGGGCTGCTTAACCTGTTCCGGATTCCCCGCGAGGTCCTCCCGGTGATCCGGCCGAGCAGCGGGCTCTTCGGTGAGGTCTCTGCGCTCCCTGCGCTCCGCGGCCTGCCGATCACGGGCGTGGCCGGGGACCAGCAGGCCGCGCTTTTCGGGCAGGCCTGCTTCACGCCCGGCATGGCCAAAGCCACCTACGGCACCGGTTGCTTCCTGCTCGTGCACACCGGCGCGGCGCCGGTGCGCTCGCGCCACCGCCTGCTCAGCACGATCGCGTGGCGCCTCGGCGACGACGGGCCGCTGGAGTACGCCCTTGAGGGCAGCGTGTTTGTCGGCGGCGCAGTCGTCCAGTGGCTTCGCGACGGCCTCGGCTTGATTCGTCGGTCGCGGGACATCGAGGCGTTGGCGGCCCGCGTGCCGGACAGCGGCGGGGTCCGATTCGTGCCCGCGTTCACCGGTCTGGGTGCCCCCTATTGGGATCCCGATGCCCGCGGCACGATCGTGGGTCTGGAACGCGGCAGCACGGCGGCCCATGTGGCCCGCGCCGCCGTGGACAGCATCGCGTTCCAAGTGTCCGACCTGCTCACCGCGATGCAGGCGGACACCCGGCGCCGCCTCCGGGAGCTGCGGGTGGACGGCGGGGCCGCCCGCAACGACTCCCTGCTGAAGTTCCAGAGCGACCTCCTGCGCGTACCGGTGACACGGTCGCGGATCGCCGAGACCACCGCACTCGGTGCCGCCTTCCTCGCGGGACTGGCGGTCGGACTCTGGAAGGATCAGAAGGCGATCCGCCGCCTCTGGGCGTCGGACGCCCGGTTCACCGCGACGAGACCCGTGGGTGAAGTGCGCCGCGAACTCAGCGCCTGGGCGGACGCCGTCCGCCGGACCCGGATCCCGCGGCGAAGGTCCGCAGGTACTTGAGCGCCACCTCGAACGCATGCGGCAGGGGTGCCGTCATGCGGTGCGGCGCCCGGGTCTCAGGGTGAATGACCTCGAGCTCGGACGCGTGCAGGGCCAGGCGCTCCAGCAACGGACGCTCATGGTCGCGTCCCTTGTAGCCACGCTTCAGGTCTGAGAGTCTCAGGTGAAGGTCCGGGACACCGTAGAAGCGGTCTCCCAGAATCGAGGCACCGGCGGCGGCGAGATGGACCCGCAACTGGTGGGTGCGACCGGACAGCGGGCGGCATTCGACCCACGCGTACCGCCTCCCATCGGCCGCCGTGAAGCGCTCCAGCGTCCGGAACTCCGTCGTGCACGCCTTCCCACCCCGGCGCCGAAACACGCGCATGCGGCCCGGATTGGCTTCGTCGGGCCCCAAGGAAAGATCGACCGTGAACGTATCCGGCAACCGTCCTTCCTCGTCGCGGACCGGCGCGACGACCTTCATGGCCTCCTCGACGGGCAGGACGACCACGAGGGCGTGGTAGACCTTGCGCACCTGCTTGGATTGGAACTGGCCGCTGAGCGCGTCGAGGGCGGGCTTGGACTTGGCGCAAAGCAGCAGGCCGCTCGTGTCGGCATCCAGGCGGTGCACGTTCGCCACCGTCCGGCCCATCGCGGCGTGAACCTGCGCCATCAGGTTTTCCCGGGCCTTGTCCCAGCGATCCGGCGCAACGAGGAGCCCGCTGGGTTTGTCAAACGCCACCAACGTGGGGTCTTCGTAGAGGATCGGCGGCAACGGCACCCCCGACCTCTAGCGGCAGCCCGCCGCAGGGCAAGGCCCGCGCGAGGATCGGGCAGGCGGATCGCTCCGCCACGCGCAGCGCACTCCCACCTCCCGGTCCGGACCCTGGGCAGCGATGTGACAGCCGGGTCACGGAGGTAAACTCTCCGCAACGGCGCCGGATTCCCTTTGCGCTGCGAATGCAGGCGGAGGGAAAGAAACAGCATGACGACTCAACGCCTGTTTCACTCGCTGCAACACCTCGCCGCGCTTGGACAGGCCCCGGTCAAACCGTTCCGCACCCTTTGGCGGACGGCCGGACACCGTTTGCGTCCGCCGCGGGTGTCCGCCCACTCCCCGTCGGTCGAGCGCGCACAGAACCACGTGCGACAAACGCACGGACTCGGCCGCAATGCCGGTGCCACGATCCTCGTCGAGGAGCATCGCGGCGGGACGCCGACGATCGTTCTCGGCGGCTTCGTGCCGCACGTGCCCGAGCAGGTCTACCTGCTGCGGGACCTGCTGGTGAAGCAAGGTTCCCTGTATTACTTCAATTATCCTCCGGATTCCTTCTCGGTCGAACTGATCTGCGCGCAGTTGGACGATCTCATCGAGGAACTGGCGGAGTCGGCAGACCGGATCCCAGTGATCTTCGCGGTCAGCTTCGGGGCCGGACTCGTTCTGGAATGGCTCAAACGCGCCCGCCGCCGGGGCGGGGCCTCCCGCATCCGCGGCCTCGTGATGGTCAGTCCGGTGACCTGCATCGAAGACCTTCTGCCACCGGGGACCTCCAAACCCACCACCCTCCTCGGACGGGCCATCAAGCCGTACGTCGATGAGAGCGATGCCGTCTCGGGAGTTCAGATCGAGCGCTCAAGGGCCGTGTTCTCCAAGATGTTTGAGGCCGGCGCCCAGAACGGAGCCGCCCTCCGTGGACTCCTGACGCCGAGGGAAGTGGCGACGCTGATCACGGCGGTGCGCTGCAGCATTCAATCGGTGACCGAGACCGGAGCCGTGGCCCGCGTGCGCTCGCTGCGCGATTTCGAGCCCCCGAACGCCTATTTCAGTCAGGTTCTCCTGCCGCTCTGCCTCGCCCCGACGCTCATCCTCTATGCGGAGAAGGAGAGCGCCGTCCTCGCCGAGCACGCCCCCAGCGTCTTCGTTTTCCAAACCGCTCATCGAGCGTACTTTCCGCACAGCGTCTGCCAGACGGTCACCAACCCGGGCGGCGGACCGGTCCAGCACGCCTCGCTGCTGTTCCACAGCGCCAACTTCCTCCCGCCGATCAGCCGATTCTATCGTCAGTTAAAAAAACGTGAGACGACCTGATTCTGCTGAATCTACCCAGAACGGGGGCGTAGAGTACCTAGGACGAACGCCCTCCGGCGAACGCCCCCAGCGCTCCATGCCCGCCCTTCCCCGATCGATCCTCCATCTCGGTGCCGGATTGTCCGTGGCCCTCACGAAGCGCCGGTTGAACCGGCCCGACCGCTCGTTGGACGCGCAGGAAAAGATCTACTACCGCCTCGTGCGAAAGCTAGCGGAAACGCAACAGGGACGCGACTACGTGATCAAGGCGCGCATGGGCTACGACCAGTTCCGCTCCGGCGTCCCGGTCAAGGTCTACGAAGATCTCCTGCCGCTGATCGAGAGTGCCAAGGCCGGCCACGAGGACGTGCTCTGGCCAGGTCGCACCGCGTTCTTCGCGCTGTCGTCCGGAACGTCTTCCGGTCGCACCAAGTACATCCCCGTCACGGAGGAAATGCTCTCGCACTTCCGGCGCGCGGGAGTCCAGTCGCTGCTGCAGTACGGCGCCCGCGCCGGACATGCCGGGGTGTTTCAGGGTCGGCATCTCTTTCTGGGGGGCTCGACCGCCCTCGAACCGATCGGGCCGGATCCGAAGCAGCCGGCGTTCGCGGGCGACCTCAGCGGCATCACCGCGCTCAATCTCCCGGCGTGGGCGGAGACCCATCTCTACGAACCCGGCGAGGCCATCGCGCAGATGGACGACTGGCCGGCCAAGATCGACGCCATCGCCGAGCGTACGCTCGCCTGCGACATCACCCTCATCGCAGGCATCCCCAGTTGGCTGATCATCCTTGCCTAGGCGGTGCTGGCCAAGGCATCGCACGGCAAGATTCGGCCCGCCCACCTCAAGGCCGTGTGGCCGGATCTGGAGTGCGTCGTGCATGGGGGCGTTCCCCTCGCCCCGTTCGCTGATGAACTCAAGGCCCTCGCCGGACCCGGCGTCACCTTCCACGAGGTCTTTCCCGCGTCGGAGGGCTTCATCGCCGCCCAAGACGCGGACGCCAGCGCCGGGCTGCGGCTGCTCGCGGACGCAGGCATCTTCTACGAGTTCATCCCGATGAAGGAGTTCTCCGAGGACCGCCTCGCGGGCATGGGCATGCGCGCCCTCCCGCTGGCGGAGGTGCGCACCGGCATCGACTACGCCGTCGTCATCACCACCCCCGCCGGTCTCTGCCGCTACGTCATCGGTGACGTCGTTCGCTTCACCTCGCTGGAGCCCTACCGCATCCTGTACGTTGGTCGCACCCGCCTCCAACTGAGTGCGTTCGGCGAGCACGTGATCGAGAAGGAACTGACCGATGCGCTGCTCACGGTCTGCCAGCGCCACGGCTGGACCATCGCAAACTTCCACGTCGCTCCATGGTTCTCCGAATCCGGCGGCGAAGAACGCGGGCGCCATGAGTGGTGGATCGAGCTCCGGACGCCGACCAAGACGACGCCGACCGGTCCAATCATCGCCACCGAACTTGACGCGGAGCTCCAGCGCCTGAACGCCGACTACGCCGCCAAGCGGCAGGGCGAGGGCCTGCAAGCCCCGATCGTCCGGCTCGTCATGCCGGGCCTCTTCGAACAGTGGATGAAGGCCGCCGGAAAGTGGGGCGGTCAGGGCAAGATGCCGCGCTGCCGGAGCGACCGACACATCGCCGACGAACTCGCGAGCATCGCTCGTTTCTGCGACGAGCCCTGATTTCCCCGCGCCCACCCCGAGTTGTGTCGGAGCGGGACAGCGCCCGGCCGGAAGAGAGGGTCGTGGGGCGGGTGGTCGCGCCGCTGGCAGGGATCGCTCCCGCCACCCACCGCGGTCAGCGCGCGCGTTCCGCAAGCAGCGCCCGGACCTGTCCCGCGTAGGCCTCCGCATCGCGCATCGCGCCCTCCTTGCGGTGGCGGACACGTCCTTCCCGGTCGATCAGGACCGTGGTGGGGAGAACTTGGACGTTGTAGGCCTCGGCAATCTCGGAATCCGTCACGATGACGGGGTAATTGACCCCGGCCTTCCGCACGAAATCGCGCACGGCCTCGGTCGGCAGGGTATCGAGCGACATCCCCAGCACCACGAGACCATCAGCCCCATGCTTCGCCTGCAGGGCGATGTACTCGGGGATCTCCGCGCGACAGGGAGCGCACCACGTCGCCCAGAAATCGATCAGCACGACCTTGCCCCGCAGGTCGGCCAACGACTGCGGCCGCCCCTCCAGATCCTTCGCCGTCCAGCCCGGCGCCGGGGGGGCAGGCGACTCCTGCACCTGTGCAGCGCGCGGGGAGCAGCCGGCACCCAGAATGAGAGCACCCGGCACCAGACCCCCGAGCGCCAGAGTCGCCAGCACCGCGAGTGCGCGCGACCCACGCCCGCGGCCGCGGCGGGCCAAGAAAATCCTGTCTCCGCTCACCGGCCCCTTCCCTCCCCCGAGAGACTGGACGGACCAGAAGCGCGGATGGGCAACTGGGGAAAGCCCAGGCTCACGGCTCACGGGCCTCCGGCAGGTCCATCCCCAGCGTCTCCACGAACTTCTTCATGGCCGGCGTCAGCACCCGCCCCTTGCGGTACAGGATTGCGAGGGGGCGTGTGAACTCGCGTCCCTTGAAGCGCAGCGTCGCCAGGGTGCCCTGCTTCGCCTCCTGCAGGACCGTGGCCTGCGGCACGATCGCGATCCCATGGTCGATCTCGACCGCCCGCTTTACAGTCTCGATGTTGTCGAACTCCATCACCGGCTCAATCTCCAGCCGGTTATCCCGGAAGATCTGATCCACCGCCTTGCGCGTCGGGATATCTGGATCGAACCCGATGAACCGCTGCGCCGCCAGATCCTTCAACTCCACCTCCCCACCCTGACGCGCGAGCGCGTGGTTCGGGTGCGTGATCAGCACCAGCTTGTCGTTCCGGAACGGCAACGCCTCAATCTGCCGGTGCTTCACCGGGAAAGCCACCAGACCGAAATCCACCGAGTTGTGCAGGATGTCCTCGTAGACGAGGTTGGAGCGACGGTACTCGACCCGGACGTTGACGGACGGAAAGTCATTCAGGAACCGCTTGATGTAGGGAGGCAGCTCATGCAGGCCGATCGAGTAGATCGTCGAGATCCGGATCATCCCGCTGATCACCTTCTTCATCTCCTGCAACTCGGAGAGCAGCTTCTCGTAGGTATGCAGGATCTCCTTCGAAGACTCGTAGACCCGCTGGCCCTCCCGGGTCAGCTGGAACTGCTTCTGGCTCCGATCAATCAGCAACGTCTTGAAATGACGCTCCATCGCGCGCGCCTGCTGGCTGACCGCGGACTGGGTGATGCCGTTGATCTTCGCTGATTTTGAAAAACTCTTCGTCTCGACGAGGTCGGCGAAGATCTTGAAATTGTCGATCTGCATGGGGAACCTAAGAGTAAACTTCAGTATAAACGTTCCTAATTCCACGCAATCTCATTCCCACCGCGCCGATGTCCCTGACTTTTTCCGCGTTTAGCGAGCACGTTGCCGAAGTCCGCGCCCGGATCGCGGAGGCCTGCGCCCGGGCGGGCCGGAATTCGGCCGAGGTGCAACTGCTCCCGGTCACGAAGACCCAGCCCGCCGAGGTGGTGCACTTTGTGGTGCAGCATGGCGGCTTCACGGCGGTGGGGGAGAACCGGGTGCAGGAGGCGGAGGAGAAGCGGCCGCTCGTCGGGGGAGCCCTCCGGTGGGAACTGATCGGTCATCTGCAGTCCAACAAGGCACGGCAGGCCGCGGCGCTGTTCGAACGCATCCAGAGCGTGGACCGGGCGAAGGTCCTGGTCGCCCTTGACCGGGCCGCGGGCGAGCAGGGCCGGCGGCTGGCCGTGCTCCTGCAGATCAACGCGGGTCAGGATCCCGCCAAGTTCGGGGCCGAGCCGGAGGACGCCCCGGCCCTGCTGGAGCAGGCGCTGCAGTTGCCGCACCTCGTGGTGGAGGGGCTGATGACGATCGCCCCGCTGAGCGATGACCCGGCGGTCGCCCAGCGCACGTTTGCACGATTGCGGGAACTCCGCGACGCCCTCGAACGCCGGTGCGGCCACTCGTTGCCCGAGTTGTCGATGGGCATGAGCGGCGATCTCGATGCCGCCATCGCGGAGGGCAGCACCCTCGTTCGGGTCGGCAGCGCGCTCTTCGGTGCCCGCGGCTAGGTCCGCGCGGCAGCAACGGTTCGGCATTGCCGGGGCGGCGAAGGTCGGTTGGCTCGGGGCGTGACGCCTGCGGCCCCCCTTTCGCGCGATGCAGCCCTCGCCCGGCTTCTCGACGATCCCTCGCTGGCGGTCCGGCGCGCCCTTCTGGCGCACTTCTCCGCCCAACCCCGCGACGCCGTGCGCCTGCTGTCCGCGCTGGCCCGGGACGCGCGGAACCCGCTCGCCACCGTCGCGCAGGGCTACCTGGACGAGCTCCGCCTGAGCGACCCCGCGGAGGACTTCCGCACCCTGATCCGCACCCGCTCCTATGAGTTGGAGACCGGGGCGCTGTTCCTCGCCCGCGTGGTCGAGCCGGACCTCACCCACGCACGGATCAACGATCCCCTCGACCGTTGGGCCGAGCGGTGCTCCGAACTCATCACTGAGCCCAGCAGCGCGCGCGAGAAGTGCCGGGTGATCAACCGCGTGCTCTTCCACGAGGAGCAGCTTCGCGGCAACCACGAGGCGTACATGGACCCGGACAACAGCTTCCTGCACCGGGTGCTTGAACGCCGGACCGGCATCCCGATCTCCCTCAGCACCGTCTACCTCCTCGTCGCCCAGCGCCTCGGCTTGGACCTCGAACCCGTGGCTCTGCCAGGCCACTTCGTCGTCGGCTGCTCCCTTGATGATGCGCCCTTCTTCATCGACGCGTTCGAGGGCGGGATGCTGCGTTCGGGCGACGAAGTCATTGCCCGCCTGCGCCGCGAACGGGTGAACGTCTCCCCGGCGGACCTCGTGCCCGCCACGACGGCCGAGGTGCTCTGTCGGATGTGCCGGAACCTGGTCGTCCATTTCGCCCACGCCGGGGACCGCGAGCGTTCGGTGCTCTTCGCCGGCTTCGTTGCGGCCTTCGAGCAGGCGGCGCAGGATGACCCCGTCTAGGTGCGCGGCCGGGGTTTGACAGCCCGGAGCTCTCGCCCCGGACTCACGGAGATGGACTCCGTTCTGACCCTCCACGATCTGGGCGGCCGGCCGCCCTCGGGGACGGCGCTGGCCGTGCTGGGGCACCCGATCAAGCACTCGATCAGTCCGGCGATGCACACAGCCGCACTCGACGAGATGGCTCGGACCGAGCCGCGCTTCGCTGATTGGACCTACCGCCGATTCGATGTGCCGCCGGAAGATCTGCCGGTCGCCCTCAGCCGGTTCCACGCCCTGGGCTTCCGCGGTCTCAACCTCACCGTCCCGCACAAGGTCATTGCGTTCGACTGCGTGCGGTCCGTCGATCCCGCCGCCCGCCCCATCGGCGCGGTCAATACGCTCCTCTGGACCCCCGAAGGCTGGCACGGCCACAACACGGATGGCTACGGCCTTGCCGCTGCGGTCCGCGAAAAACTCGGGCGGCCGCTGGCGGGCGCGCCCGTCCTGCTCCTCGGGGCCGGCGGCGCGGCGCGTGGCGCCGCCGTCGAGTGCCTGCAGCAACGCTGCGCCGGACTCTGGATCGCGAATCGCTCCGCCGACAATCTGCGACGCCTCCTTGATCTCCTCGCCCCGCTGGCCGGCGACGTCCCGTTGCGCGGCTTCGATCCCCTGCACCCGCCGGCCGATCTCCCGGAGGGCTTGCTGGTCATCAACGCCACGAGCGCCGGATTACGCGCTGACGATGCGCCGCCCCTCGACCTCGCGCACACCCCGCGCCCCGTCGGCGTCTACGACATGATCTACAATCCCCCCCAGACACCGCTGCTCGCGGCGGCGGCCGCCCGGGGAATCCCCCATGCCAACGGCCTCTCGATGCTCGTGCACCAGGGTGCCCGCGCCCTCGAAATCTGGAGCGGTGCCACCGTTCCGGTTCACGCCATGCGCTCGGCCGCCCGTCGGGCGCTCAGGCTTTGAGGCCCGGTGATCGACAAGCCTGGCGACCCCTGATCAACTCCGACCCACCCCACCCGGCTGACGATGGATGACTCCCTTTCCGCGATGTTCGCGACCTATCCCTGGCTTGCTCCGGCCGCGGCGGGCGTCTTCGGCGCGATTCTGGGCAGCTTCCTCAATGTCGTGATTCTCCGCGTCCCCGCGGGACGCTCCATCGTGACCCCGGGCTCGCAGTGCGGGTGCGGTGCGCCGATTGCGTGGTACGACAACATCCCGATCCTGAGTTGGTTCATCCTCCGCGGGAAGGCCCGCTGCTGCGGGCGCGCCTACTCCATCCGCTACGCGGCGATCGAGACCGTGACCGCAGCGCTCTTCGCCACATGCTGGCTGGTGCTCCCACCGGCGCAGGCGATCGCGGGCTGCGTGATGATCGGCGGCCTGATCTGCGCGACGTTCATCGATCTCGATCACCTGATCATTCCGGACGGACTCACCATCGGCGGTGCGCTGCTGGGGCTGGCGCTCTCGGTCGCCCTGCCGGCGATGCACGGTTTCAGCAGCGAGTTCTGGATCGCCGACGCCCTCCGCGCCGCCGTGGCCTCGCTGAAGGGCGTGTTCATCGGCTCGGCTGCGGTGCTCTGGATCGCCATTCTCGCTGAGGCGGTGTTGAAGAAGGACGCCATGGGCTTCGGCGATGTGAAGCTGGTGGGAGCGATCGGAGCCTTCTGCGGCTGGCAGGGCGCCCTCTTCAGCATCTTCGGAGGCGCAGTGGTCGGATCCCTCTGGGTTGCCGCCGCGTGGCTGTGGCGTCGTGGAGGCGGCCGGCGGATCGTCCCGGCCCAGACTGCGGAGGGCGAAGAAACCGAACTCGCCCTTGGTGTGCACGTACCCTTCGGACCCATGCTGGCCGCCGGCGCAGTGATTTACGCTCTGCTCGCGCGTCCGTGGGTGACCGCCTACTTCGACGGCATCGCCTCCCTGTTCTGAGCGCCCCGAGGACGGTCGTCTCCCGGGTGCACGCCGCGTCTTGGGTCGACGGCAACGCCTCCGGGTTCGGCGCGCCGCGAGTTCGTACGGCAGCGGGTCGCGACCACCGTCCCCTTTCGAAGGTCTCGCCTCCGCGTTCTCATCTCCGCCGGTGGCCCCCGGGTGGGGTGACCCCGACTCGCCGAACTACTTGGCCGGGTTCGCCGCCGAATGCGGGCTCCGGCGCGGCGCCGCCTCGCCGCAGGATTCCGCGACCGCGGGGAAAAGCGCGAAATCGGACTCGTCCCCCGCCGGCGGCCGCGGCGGCAGGCCGCGACGCGAGCGGAACACGCTCCGGGCCCGGAGCGCAGCGATGCCCGGGCGCTCCACCCCGCGTTCGGTGAACCGTACCAGGCCGCAACGGATCGCGAGGCTGACCAACTGTCCCTTGTGCTGCAGCCGGAGTTTCTGATGGATGCGCTTCCGGTAGGCGTGGACCGATTGCAGCGACAGACCGAGGAAGTCGGCCCCCGTCTGGTCGTCCGAACCGTCGCCCAGCACCGCAAAGACATAGAGCTCCGCCGGACTCAGCACACGCTGCACGTGCCCGTTGGGCCCCTCCCCGCGCAGGATCTCGAGGAACGATTGGCTCCAGTAGGCTCCGCCACAACCGATCCGCCGGATCGCATCGGCGAGCCCGACCGCGCCATCGGAACGCGAATCCACCGCCCCGTGCGCCCCCAGACTCCGGATCGCGAAGATCACCTGCGGCTCACGCCGCTGCGTCAGCACCAGCAGGCGGTCGCACTGCCGCCGGGCCCGCGCCTCCGCCAGCACATCCAACGCGTCGCCATCCGTCAGCGTTTCGGACGCGATCAGGAAATCCGCCGCCCGCGCGGAAAGCGACCCGCGCAAGCCCACCCGGTCGCGCGCCTGTTCCACCTCGGCGTGCGGCAGGAACCGCGCCAACAGCCGCAGGACCGAGTCTGCGACGAGGCAATCATCGACCGCCATCAGCACCCGGCGCAGGTGCCCCAGCGTCACCACATCGCAGGGCTGCAACTCGCGCGGCAGCGGCGCGAGCAACTCGGGCGCCGGGGACTCCGCGGCGGCAGGATTCGAACGCGAAACGGACGGAACCGACGAGGAAGGAGAGGCGAAACGCGGCGAGGCGGAGGATCGTGAAGGCATGGTTGGCAGGGGATTGCACTCTCGCTAGTAAATTGCATCGCGTGCACAAGCCCCAACCCGCCTGCTTTCGCTTCTTCCCGGGTCGGTCGGGAATTTGCGCCAGCCGCGTTCCCGAATTCCCGAAATCGCCTCAAAATGCCTGTCGAATGAAGTCCTTCAGGGCGGTCCAGTTCGCGATCGCGACGTGGCTGACGATCACGCCGATCACGAATCCGGCGAGCGCGGCGACAAGGGAGGAGCGGCGGGAACCGCGTTGGGAGGAGTTACGGTGATCTTCGTTCATCGGGTTGTTCATTGGGGAAATCGGGATCGGGGGGCGGAGCTGCGGCAGGGCCGCCGGTGGACGACCCTGCCGCGTTTCAGGGCCCTACTCCTCCAGCGCGTACGCGAGCGCCTCGAAGAAGGCGGCCGTACCGGTCAGCGTCAGGAAGATGGGAGCCCGGCGGAGCACGGAGCGCGAATACGCCCCGAGGAACTGCCCGAGATCGGTACGGAAAGGTTCCAAACCGCCCCGGCAGGACACGAGTTGGTCAAGCGTGAGTGCGTGCATGGCGTGGTTCCTCCCCTCACACGTTGTTCCAACCATCCGCCACGGCGTCCTTGAACTCACCCCAGTGACCATAGATGTCCTTCGCGGCATGCGTCGCCGTCGCGGCGAGGATGCCGAGGAGGAATCCGGCCAGCGACAGGGGGCTGCCGCCCATTGCGGCGATCGCCTCGGTTTCCGTCAGGGTCTTCATGGTTCTTCGTTCCTTTCGTCTCTCAGTGCAGGCATGGCCCCAGGGCAACACCCTCGGTCCGACGTGAACCCAAGGCTGCCGGGACCGGATGACCCCGCCAGCCCACCGATCGCCCTTTTCAGGGCGATGCGACGGGAGGGAGGCCACCGTGCACCGAGGAGGCGCGGAGACGGGTGCAGCGCCCAGCGCCGAATTGCCCCTAGTCGCGGGCGTCCGCGCCCCAGCGCGGTCCCCCGATGTGGTTGCGCGGTCGCGGATTGGGATTTGCCGCGCCCGGGCCCGCCACCCAAGCTCCGGCATCATGGGCGTTCAGTCATCGGTCCCCGCCGTCTCTTCCTCCGCCGATGCCCAGGGCATGTTCGGTCACCCCAAGGGTCTCGGCACGCTCTTCCTCGCGGAGATGTGGGAGCGTTTCAGCTACTACGGCATGCGGGCGCTGCTCATGCTGTTCATGGTGACGTCGGCCGCAGAGGGCGGACTGGGCTACGACACGAAGGAGGCGGCCGCCGTCTACGGCACGTACACCATGAGCGTGTACCTGCTGTCGATTCTCGGGGGGTTCATCGCGGACAATTTCATCGGCTCCCGCCGCGCGGTCCTCGTGGGCGGGATCATCATCGCGGCGGGTCACTTCTCGATGGCGTTCAACTCGCTCTCCAGCTTCTACGCCGGGCTGGTGCTCATCGCCCTCGGCACGGGCCTGCTCAAGCCGAACATCTCCACGATCGTCGGCAGCCTCTACGCACCGGACGACGAGCGTCGCGACGCCGGCTTCTCCATCTTTTACATGGGCATCAACCTCGGTGCCTTCCTCGCCCCATTGGTCACCGGCTACCTCGCCCAAAGCCCGTCCTGGAAAGCGCAACTCGTGGCGATGGGCTTCAACCCGCTGCACAGCTGGCACTGGGGCTTCGCCGCGGCGGGGGTCGGGATGACGCTGGGGTTGCTGGTGTACGTGCTGCAGGGAGCCCGGCTCGCCCACGTCGGCAACCCGCCGCCGAAGATCGCCGGGGCCCGGCGTCCGTGGGCCCGCCTGCTCGGCGTGGCGGCCGGCTCCGCCGCTCTCATCGCCGCGATGAAGGCGAGCGATGACTACCCGGCGCTCGTCTACGGGCTTTTCGGGCTGCAAGTCGTGGCCGTGCTCGTCTTCGCGTTCCGGAGCGACGCCGACAGCAAGCGGATCGCCGCCATTCTGGTGTTCTTCATCGCCGCGGAAATCTTCTGGGCGCTGTTCGAGCAAACCGGCTCCACCCTGGCCTTGTTCGCTGACCGCCTCACGCGCAACGAGGTCCTCGGCGCCCCGTTCCCGTCGGCGTGGTGGCAATCGGTCAACTCGATCTGGGTGATCCTGCTCGCGCCGGTCTTCGCGTACGTCTGGATCCGTCTCGGCCACCGTCAGCCTTCGAGCCCGATGAAGTTCGTGCTGGGCCTGCTCTGCGTCGGGTTGTCGTTTCTGTGGATGGTTCCCGCCGCCAAGCTCACCGCAGAGGGCAAGGTGGGGCCGGGTTGGCTGGTCGGGTTGTTCTTTCTCCAGACCGTCGGCGAAATGCTCCTGAGTCCAGTCGGTCTCTCCACCATGACCAAGCTGGCGCCGGCCCGGCTGGTGGGCCTCGTGATGGGCATCTGGTTTCTCGCCGCCGCACTGGGCAACAAGCTCGCCGGCGTGCTGGCCAGCGGCTTCTCCTCTGAGAATCCCAGTGACCTCGCGGACTTCTTCCTCCGCCAGGCGCTCTGGGTCGGCGTCGCCACCCTGGCCCTGTGGGCGCTGGTGCCCTGGGTGCGACGGCTGATGGGTGGCGTTCGCTGAGTCGCACCCTGCTTCACCCACCCGTCGGCCCGCTTCTTTCCGATCCTCCCTCGTCCCGCCTTCCCTCTTGCCGCTGGTCGTACTGCGGCCGCCGAGTTCCTCCATGCCTGTCCGCGCCTGCTTCACCACCTACATCTACGACGAACCGCTCCTGCCGTCCGGGGCGGGGCGCTTCAACGCCGACCTGCACGACGAGTGCCTGCGCCTGCGTGACTTCGACGCCGCCGGCCGACTCTGGTCCGCGAGCAACTACCCGGGCGGCTACACCAGCTATGCCTCGATGAACCGCCTGCACGGGTTCTCCAGCACGTTCGCCCTGCTCGAACGTCGGCTCACGCGCCACGTCCGCGCCTACGCCAAGTCGCTCGACATGGATCTGCGCGGACGGTCCATCGCCATGACCGACTGCTGGGTGAACATCATGCCCGCCACCGCCGCGCATTCGATGCACCTGCATCCGCTCTCGTTCATCAGCGGGACCTACTACGTGGCGACTCCGGAGGGCTGCCCGGGCCTCAAGTTCGAGGATCCTCGTCTCGCCAGCTTGATGGCGGCCCCGCCGAAGCTGCCCCAGGCGCGACCGGAAAACCGCACCCACGTGACCTGCCCGGCACGCGCCGGCCATGTCTTGCTGTTCGAGAGCTGGCTCCGCCACGAGGTCGCCCAGAACCGGGTCGACGCCGAGCGCATCAGCATCAGCTTCAACTACGCTTGGTCCTAGAGCCCGGACGCTCCGCCGCAGACCCAGCCCCGGATCGCCGTGTCGCGCCGCGATCCACACGCAGCCGCGGACGGCCGCGCCCAACTAGGCCCACGCCAGGATCACCGCGAGCGACACCGCGGACAGGCCGGTGCTGATCACGATGGAGGCCGCCGCGACGGCTTGGTCACCGCCCAGTTCCCGCACCATGGTGTAGGAGATGCCGGCCGTCGGACACGCGAGGAGGAGGAGCACGATCCGGGTCGCTCCCGGATCAAGCTGGGCCAGCCGCGCCAGCCCGAGGCCGATCAACGGGGAAACCACCGATTTGAAGCACGCCGCCAGGACGGCCGAGCGCAGGTTCCCGCGCAGCGGGGTCGCCACCAGCGTCGAGCCGATGGACAGCAGCGCCAAGGGCACCGCCATCCGACCGACCTGCCCGAGCGTCCGCTCCAGCGGACCCCAGAGGCTCACGTCAAGCAGGTACAGCGAACCACCGAGGACGCTCGCGAGGATGATGGGGTTGCGCGCGAGTTCGCGCAGCGCGAGACGCCACGCGGGCTGATCGGATCGCTCCCAGCTCGCCAGCAGCAGCAACACCGAAAGTCCGTTGTAAGCCACCAGCAGCGGCCCGAGCGCGAGAATCGCCGCCGTACGCGGGACATCCGGGAGCGTGAGCAGGAGCGGCAACCCAACGAAGGTCAGATTGCCGCGGAACGCTGCCTGCACCCACGTGCCCACCGAAGATCCTTCCACCCCAATCCCCCGCGCGATCAGCCACGCCAACGCCACCCCGGCGAACGTGGCTCCGATCAGGACGATCAACAGACCCCGCACGTCCGTCTCCGCGTGCTCCGCCGTCGCCAGGCTGTGCAGCACCACCATCGGCAAACCCACCCAGTAGGTGAGGCGGTTGGCTCCCGCGATGAAGCCCGGACCAAAGAAGCGACGCCGCTCCAGGAACGCACCCAGCGCAATCACCAGCAGGAAAGGAAGCAGGACCGACAACAGGGCCATCTCGTCCATGCTGGCTCGGCGAGGCCCGGCACGTCGATGCGCAATCCATCCGCCGGATCAGGCCCGCCAGTCGCCCTCGCGATAGAACAGGTGGCCGCCAAGACGGCGTCGCCACAGGACGTACGGCAGCCAAGCGAGTCCGTACACGCGCTCGTCCTTCCGGCCCGGCACGAGTCGTCCCCACCTGTTCCCCGATTCATCGCGCCAGAAACGCAACTGCTGCTCCCACCAGTTGCGGCCGCAGTACCCGAGGTGCCGCAGTTGCAGGCGCCGGATCTCGGCAAACACCTTCGCGCGGGCGCGTGTCGACTTGGTCTCCGGATGCTCCCGCGACTCCGCCAGCGGCGTCTCGAGGTGCAGGAAGCCCGCCCCGCCCAGCGCGAGCCGGAGCCAGAATTCGTAGTCGAACGTGGTGTCGAACTCCGGGTCGAACCAGCCCCAGCGTTCGTGCACCCGACGCCGCCAGAAGGTCGCCGGCTGGCACAGAAAGCAATGATCGACGAGGTGAGGCACCGACCACGGGAGCGTCGGGTACGGCCGCGTCCGCCGCCCCGCGGCGTCAATGAACCACGCCGGCCCATAGATCACGTCGACGTCCGGGTGCCGCGCGAACGCCTCCGCCACCGCCGCCAACGCGCCCGGTACAAGTACGTCGTCGCTGTTCAGGTAGCCGCAGATGTCCCCCCCGAGCGCCTTCAGGCCGGCGTTGATCGCGCGTACTTGGCCGCCATCCGGTCCACTGGTCCAGCGGACCCGGTCGCCGTAGTCGCGGAGCACCGCGACCGACTCGTCCGTCGAGCCACCATCGGCCACCGCGTAGTCCAGATCCACTCCAGTCTGCGCCAGCACGCTGTCCACGCAGGCCCGCAGGTAGGGACCCTGATTGAACGACGGAGAAACGAGAGCAAAACGGGTCATGACCAATCCAGCCGCCGGGAGCAGGCGCCGGCCTCGCCCGGGTTCGGGCGGGGCGTCGGTCTACGGCAACTGCGCCGAGAGCACCTTATTCGTCTGTTCCTGCCGGAAGGTGCGCAGGCGGTCCGCCAGCGCGGGATCCGTGCCGGCGAGGATCGAGACGGCGAACAAGGCCGCGTTGATCGCCCCCGGCTTGCCGATCGCGAAGGTCGCCACGGGCACCCCGCCCGGCATCTGCACGATCGAGTAAAGCGAATCCACGCCCTTCAGCGTCGCACTCTCCACCGGCACGCCGAGTACGGGGAGGGTCGTCAGGGAGGCCGTCATTCCCGGCAGGTGGGCGGCACCGCCGGCTCCGGCGATGATCACGCGCAGGCCGCGGGTCTCCGCCGTGCGCGCATACTCGAACATCGACTCCGGCGTGCGGTGGGCGCTCACCACCCGACACTCATGCGGGACGCCCAGTTCCTGCAGCTTCGCCGCCGCATGCTCCAGCGTCGACCAATCGGACGTGCTGCCCATGATGACACCGACGAGTGGCTTGGCGGGATCCATCCCGAGGACGCTGGCAACCCGGGTGTCGGTTGCCAACGTCGAAGTGCACCACCCGCCGCCGGACACCGCGCTCAGACGAGCGACACGCCGCGGGGAACACGGACCACCACCGTGCCGGCAATCTTGTCGTGCCAGGCCTGACGCTCCGGGTCCCAGATGATCCACAGGAAGCCCAGCCCCGCCGCGAAGAGCGACAGGAACGACGCGAGCGCCCGGACGGTCGCCGTCGGCCAGTCCACCGGGCGGTCATCCAGACGGACCACCTTGATCCCGAAGACGATCCCGCCGATCGTGGTGCCACGGAACCGCCACATCACCGCTCCATAGCCGGCCAGCAGGACGAGCGAGAGCTCGGGCTGCGCATAGAAGGCGGAGGAGACCACCAGCACAATCAGGGCGTCGATCGCGAGCGCCAGCATCCGCAGCCAGAATCCAGCGCGCGGAAGGGCCGACGGCACGGCCAGCACCAGCGCCGCCGCGCCGCTGGGAGGCACGACCGGCGGTCCCGCGGTCGCCGAACCGTCGGGGCTCAGTCCCCCGGACGGCGACGGGGCCGCCGCGTCAGAAACGGCAGCCGCCGACGGAGCGGGAGCCGCGAAACCAGCCGACCCACCCGCGGAGGGAGCCGATGCAGCCGTCGCACCATTCGATGAACGCAGGGCGCGAAGCGCCGTGTAGGAAGCCAAGCCGAAGCCAAGCCCCAGGGAGAGATGCCACAGGAACGCCCCGAGGAACGGAACGGTGTAAAGCAGGGCCACGATCCCACCGCCCAGCGCGACCGCCGCGACCGTCCGCGACGACGTTCCCAGCGTGATCCCGCCCAGCGTCCGGCGTCCCACCCACGCCAGCAGCGCCGTCTTGCCCACCAGCAACGCCAGCAGCATTGCACCCATGAACACGACCGGGCCGACGACCGTGATCGACAGGAGGACCATCAGCACCGGGCTGAGCAAACCCGCCAGCAAGGCGGCGAGCAGCGTGCCACCGGGACGCTGCTCCAGGGTCTCGACGCATGCCGAAACCGGCCGGGGAAAGAGCAGCGCGATCAGGATGTACAGGCCCAACACCACCATCGCGATCATCCACGCCCAGACCAAGTCCGGGTGAAACGCCAGTGGTCGGCCGAGGAAGAAGGCATGGCGCACCCATGCCCGCAGGCCACTGTAGTCCGGCATCGCGTCGGCGAACGCCACCTCCGCCACGCTCCCCGAAACGCGGGCGTTCTCGTCCTTCTCAATCGGACCGCCGATCGCAACCACCTCCCGCACGTCGGCCTTGGGCCCCAGCTCCACCCCGCCTCCCACCGCCATGGCCTGCACGGCCGTTGCGTCGAGCGTGACATTGCCCAGGATCGCGACCACTGCGTCGCCCACCGGGCCACGGGCGATCACGTCGCCGCCAATCGCCACCACGGCTTCATCCACCTTCCCTTCCACCGTCGCGGAACCTCCAATGACCACGACGGCGGCGCGATGATCGTCGGCTCGGAGCGTAATGTCGCGGTTGAACGCCACGAGCGGCGGCTTCTCCGGCTGACGCTTCGTCCGTCGCGAGGTCGACGCGGTCGAGGACGTCTCCCGCTGCGGCGCGGCGGCGTCAGCCGACGGCTCGGATGGGACGGCCGGCACGGGGGGAGGTTCTGCCTTTGCCGTGGACGCGGGTTCAGCCGGATCGACCTTCGGCGCTTCGGGAACCGAGGGCGCGACCGGGTCGGGGGATGCCGAGGTCGCGGCGGCGGGCGGAGCGCTCGGCTCCGCAGGTTCCGGCGGCGCCGCCGGAACCTGCGCCCGCGCATCGGGGCTGCCAATCTCCACCACCGTCACGGTGGTGGTCGAGGTCGAGGCGGGCGTGTCAGCCCGCAACGCGCTGGTGGACCACGCCACCAGCATGGCCAGCAAGAGGGACATTCGTGTATTCATGGTAAAGGGAGAGAAAGAGAGATTAGAAACGGATGCGGCGGGAGAACGTCCGACTCGGGTCACCGGGTGGATCCGGCCTCCTGCCACCAGCGCCACGCGGCGGCTCCGGCCGCCAGGGTCGCCACATAGAACGCGCCAAACGCCAGCAGGGCTAGTTGTCCCCACACGCGCACCCACTCGGGCATGGCACCGCTGAGCAGGTGGCCGAGCGTCTCGACCGCATCGCCCAACGCCGTGATCCGGGCTCCGGCCCGGGCCAGCGCATCGCTCAACGCCGTCCAGACTTCGCCAAATGGCACCGGCAGGAGCAACCAGACCGAGGCCACCGCGAAGCCGAGGGCCGCTCCGAGAAACGCGACGCGCATCACGGGAGACCACGACTCGAAGCCGCGGACGCGGCGTGCCCCCCGCTGCGCCGCGACCGCGGCCAGCACCCGGGCTTCGAGGGAAGCGGGCGCGGAGCGGAGCGGAAGCGATCGGGCCAGGCGATGGACATCCGCCTCCAACTTGACGTGGCGATGATCAGGATCGGCAGGATTCATGGGAAAAGGGCGTCTTCCGGTTGCGACTCTTGACTGAGCAGACGGGCAAGCGCGGCGCGGCCGCGGAGGATGTCGGTCTTTACCTTGGCCAGCGACACCCCGAGCCGCCGCGCGATCTCGTCGTACGGGATCTCCTCGAAGTGGAAGAGCACCAGCGGCACGCGCTGATGCGCCGGCAGTTGCTCGAGCGCCTGATCCACCCGCGCGCGGCGTTCCTCCGCCGCCGAGCTCAGGAGGGGATCCTGCCATTCGTCAGCAAATTCCACCGGGCGGTCCTCCGCCTCGCCGTCACGCGAGCGTCCCAGTTCCGAGAAGAAGCTCCACCGCTTCCGATAACGCTGCACGTGATTGATCGAGAGATTCATCGCCACCGTCTTCAGCCAGCCGCCCGCCGTGGGACTCCGCCCCAGATCCTCGAACCGGGAGTGGGCGCGAATGAACACCTCCTGGGAGATGTCCTCAGCCTGCGCCGCGTTACCAACCACCCGCACGGCCGTGGAATATACCATGTCCTGGTAGCATCTCATGAACGTGGTGAAGTCTGGAGCGGTCAGCTCCGTGGAGTCAGGTCGCACGGGGGAAACATCGTGGTTCATCGTCATCAACCCCCAAGGACCACCGAAAGTTGCACCCCTTCTGTCCCTCAGTCGCCGCCAACCCAAAGTCCCCGAGCGGATTGAGGAGCCGAAACGTGTAAGTCCTCCGTCCATGGTTCGCCGGCGGCGTCAGCCACCTGCCCCCTGACCCGGACGGAAGGCGAGTCGCAGGCTGTTCGACACGACAAAGAGGGAACTGAGCGACATCGCCACCCCCGCGTACACCGGGGTGAGCATCCAGCCAAACGTCGCATGGAAGAGACCCGCCGCCAACGGCACCCCGGCAAGGTTGTAAGCGAAGGCCCAGAAGAGATTCTGCCGGATGATCCGCAGCGTGCGCCGCGCGAGGCCCACCGCCTCCGCCACACTCCGCAGGTCGCCGCTCAGCACCATGACGTCCGCCGCCTCGGCCGCCACTTCGGTGCCGCTGCGCAGCGCGAAGCCCACATCTGCACGGACCAGCGCCGGGGCATCATTGATCCCGTCTCCCACCATCGCGACGATCCTCCCCGCCCGCCGCCGCTCCTCGATGCGGGCAAGCTTCCCGTCGGGCAACTCCTCCGCGTGCACCGAGGCGATCCCGACCTCGGTCGCCAGCGCCCGCGCCACCGTTCGCCGATCACCCGTCAGCAGCGCGACCTCCACGCCGAGCCGTTGCAGCGCCGCCACGGCGGACTTCGCCTCCGCCCGCAGCTCATCCGCGACGCCCAGAATCCCCACGACCCGACCGTCGGACGCCAGCACCAGCGGCGTGCAGCCCGACTCCACCAGCGCTTCGACGGTCGCCTCGGCGGAATCCGTCGCCACGCCTTCAGAGCCCAGCCACGCTGCCGTGCCGATCCGGACCGATTTTCCGTCCACCGATGCTCGAAGTCCGCGACCGGGAACCGCCTGAAAGTCACCCGCCGGCGACCACGACAGTCCACGCCGCCGCGCGCCCTCGACCACCGCGCGAGCCAGCGGATGCTCCGAAAGACTCTCGACCGCCGCTGCCACGCGCAGGACGTCGTCGGCGGCGTCGCCGCCTCCGACGACCTCCACCCGGCGCAGCACCGGCTGGCCCCGCGTCAGGGTTCCCGTCTTGTCAAAGACCACCGTATCCAGCGCCGCCGTCCGCTCCAGCACCGCCCCACCCTTGAAGAGAATGCCGCGCCGCGCCGCATGCCCCGTCGCCGCAATAATCGCCGTCGGCGTCGCCAGCCCAAGCGCACAGGGACACGCAATGATCAGCACCGAGACGGCCGCCATCCCACCCGTGATCCATCCGGAGTCGCCCCCAAGAAATCCCCAGGTGACCAGGGTCACGACCGCCACCGCGAGGATCACCGGCACAAACCATGCGCTCACCCGGTCCGCCAGCCGCGCCAACGGAGCGTCGTCCTCCTGCACCTGCTCCACCAGACGCACGATCTGGCTCAACATCGTGTCCTCCCCCACCCGCTCCGCCCGCAGCCGGAAGGCCCCGAGCAGGTTCATCGTGCCGCCGATCACGGCATCGCCCGGCTTCTTGTCGACCGGCATGGACTCGCCGGTGATGATCGATTCGTCGACCGCCGACGTGCCGTCCGTCATCCGGCCATCGACGGGGACCCGCTCGCCCGGACGCACCGCGAGAAGATCGCCAACGGCAACCTCCGACCAGGGGATCATCTCCTCACCCGCGTCCGTCACGCGCCGCGCCTGCGGCGGCGAAAGATCCAACAGCGCCCGGACCGCGGCCCCGGTCTTTTCGTAGTTGCGCCGCTCCACCACTTGCCCCGCGAGGACGATCGTCGTGATCACCGCCGCCGCTTCGAAATAGTACGGCGCGTGCGCGCCGGCGCGCATCGCGAGGGGAATCAGGTCCGGCCAAAGCAGGGCGAGGACACTGAATCCGAACGCCGCCCCCGTGCCGGTGACGGTGAGAGTGAACATGTTCGTGTCGCGCTCCACGATCGAAACCGCCCAGCGCCGGATGAAGGGGGCGCCCGACCACAGAAAGACCGGGGCGGTAAGAAGGCACTGCAGCCACCCGTTCAGGCCGTGTGGCACCCACGTCTCCGGCCGGAGCGCCGCGGGCAGCCAGCCTCCCATCGAGAGATAGACGACGCCAAGGGTCAGTGGCGCCGCCACCCACAGCCGACGCGGCAGATTCTCGGAACGGCGGATGCCCATGTAGCGCGCATCGTCCGACGACCGGGACGCACCCCTCGCCGCTCTGACGGGAGCGACGGGGGAAGAAGCGGAGCAAGGACCGGGGGCGTCGGGGGCCATCGAGGGGGGAAAATCTCCGTCGTAAGCCTGATTCAGGCCGCACCGGACCGCAATCGGCAACCGTTGCTCCGGCCCTCCGGACCTCGACATGGGCAGCGGGCCTGCTTGAATGGGAAACCACCGCCGCCATGCCCGACGTCCTCCTCCTCTCCGGCAGCCCATCCGCCACCTCCCGCTCCGTCGCCATCCTTCGCGCCACCGCCGAGTCGCTCGAACGCGCCGGACTATCCACCGAGATCGTCAGCGTGCGCGACTTTCCCGCCGAGGATCTCATCTTCGGCCGCTGGGACAGCCCCGCGTTCACTGCGGCCAAGCAATCACTCGCCGCCGCGGCCGGCGTGGTCGTCAGCACGCCCATCTACAAGGCGTCCTACACCGCGGCTCTGAAGGGCTTCCTCGACATCCTGCCACAGCATGCCCTGCGGGGGAAGGTGGTGCTGCCACTCGCGACCGGCGGCACGCTGGCCCACCTCCTCGCCATCGACTACGCCCTCAAGCCCGTCCTCTCCGTCCTCGGCGCCACCGAAATCCACCAAGGCGTCTATTCCACCGATGAACAGGTGCGGGTCACAACCGAGGGTCTGCTAACCCTTCACGACGAACTGCGGGCGCGCCATGACGCAGCCGTCGATCAGTTTGCCGCCGCCGTCCAGGCTCGCCTCGCATCTCGTCCGGAGTGACGGGCCCTAGCGCCACTCGTGCCGCGGATAGCGTCGCGAGAGCTCGGCGCGCACTTTCGGGTACATCTCGCTCCAGAAGCGCGTGAGGTCCTCGGTCACTTGGATCGGCCGATGGTTCGGCGCGAGCACCTCAATCGTCACGGGCACCCGGCCGTGTCCGAGGGTAAAGCGGCCTTCGACGCCGTAGAGTTCCTGGATCCGGGCGCTGAGAATCGGCGGCCCTTCCGCGGCGTACCGGATCCGCGAGCGCCGACCGTTCGCCATCGTCACCTTCTCCGGCAGGTACTCGTCGAGGACCGCCAGTTGCTCCGCCGTCAGCCAGTCGCGCAGGGTGGGCATGACTTCCTTCTCCTTCACCGCGCGGGCGCCGAGTTCGCCGTAGCAGATCTGCTCGATCAGCGTCGCCCGGTCCGCGTCCGTCAGCGGGTTCACCTCCAGTTCCGGGAACCACTCCGCCAGGCGGTTCACGCGCACGATCCACTGCTCCACGGATTCATCCCAGGCGTCGATCTTGACGCGCCCCGCCAGCACCTCCCGCGTCAGCAGGGCGGCCGCGTCGCTCAGCGGCGCCTCGTCCGAGGAAGCGCGGGCCTCGAGCACGAGGTCGCGGAAGCGCCGCTCGCGGCGCGAGACGACCCGCTTGGCCTGTTCGTCATAAACGACTCCGCGGGTCTCGCGGTAATCCGCCGGAAACAGCTCCTTCAGCCAGGATTCCTCCACCGCGGTCGCGAGCGAGAGCAACACGTTCACCTCGCCTCCGCGTCCCTCGACCTCGCTGATCTCGGCGGCGACGAGCAACGGGCTGCGCTGGATCGCGCTCTCGCGGGCCAGGAGTCCGCGCCGCTGGTGAACCAACTCGCAGCGCAGCATCCCGGCATCGAGGCGGCGCGCGACCTGGTCGGAGAACCCCGCCAGCACGCAGCGGCGCACGGCGGCGCCATCGACCCGGCGCTCGCTCACGTCCAGTCCCTCCTTGCCGGCAATGTCGAGGAACTGCTCGAAGAGCGGCCCGACCTGACGCGCGCCCTGCGCGTGGATGCCGAGGCGGCGGCACGCTTCGACGGAGTAGCGCGCCGCGTCGGCGTAGCGCCACGCCCGCATGAGGAGGAAAAAGTCGCTTTCGGTCTCCGTTCCGAGCACCTCCTCGCGCGCATCCTCCACGTCGCGCGTCACGCCGCGCAGAAGAAAGTTCCGCCCCTGGGTCAGCGCCGCCATCAGCGCGACGGATCGGACGCAGCCGCGGGCGTCCGCCTCCAGCAGCATGCGGGCGTAGCGCGGATGGACCGGGAACCGCAGCATCTTGCGCCCGAGATCCGTGATTTCCCCGCCGCCGGAGGTCGCGTCGGTCGATGTCACGGCACCGAGGTCGACGAGCAGCGCCTCGGCCCGGGCCAGCGCCTTGGGGTCGGGCGACTCCAGCCACGGAAAGCCGGCAACGTCCGTGATCCCGCTCGCCTTGAGGGTCAGCACCACCTCCGCGAGGTCGAGGCGCCGCACCTCGGGAATTTCCTGGGGCGCGCGCTGCGCGTGCTCGCGCTCCGTCCAGAGGCGCACGCACACGCCGGGGGCGGTGCGCCCGGCGCGGCCCGCCCGTTGGTCCGCACTCGCCGCCGAAATCTTCTCTACCAACAGCGTGTTGATGCCGCGATGAGGGTCAAAGCGCGCCATCCGGGCGAGGCCGCTGTCGATCACCGAAGTCACCCCGTCGATCGTCAGCGAGGTTTCCGCGACATTGGTCGAGACGATGATCTTGCGCGTCTCCGTGCGCGCGACCGCCCGGTCCTGCGCCTCGGTCGGCAACTCGCCGTGCAGCGGGAGCACCACGCAGTCGCGGAGCCCCCGGAGCCCCTGGATCGCCTGCACCGTGCGGCTGATCTCATAGGCACCGGGCATGAAGACCAGCAGGTCACCCGCCGTCTGCGCCGCCAAGCGCTCACATTCGTGCGCGGCCGCGTCCCAGACCGCCTCGCCGGACGTATCGATGGAGCGCGGGAGGTATTCCACGCGCACCGGATGCGTACGCCCCTCCGAGACGAACACCTCGCACGGCGCGAGGTACCCGCGCAACGCGCCCGCGTCGAGAGTCGCTGACATCACGATAATGCGCAGATCCGGCCGGAGGGAGCGCTGAATCTGCAGCGCCCGCGCCAGCGAGATGTCCCCGTACAGGTGCCGCTCGTGAAACTCGTCGAACACCAACGCGCTCACCCCGCGCAACCGCGGGTCAGCGCTCATCTGCCGCAGGAGCACCCCCTCCGTGACGAAGCGGATGCGCGTCGCCGGTCCCACCCGCGATTCCAGCCGGATCTGATAGCCCACGACGCCCCCGAGCGGAGAGTCCAGTTCCTCGGCCACCCGACGGGCGAGGAGCCGCGTGGCCAGTCGCCGCGGCTGGAGCACGACGACCTCGCCACGCTCTCCCAGCACCCCTCCGGCGAGCAGCATCTTGGGCAACTGGGTCGATTTTCCCGAGCCGGTCGGCGCCTGCACGATCAACCGCCCCTCGCGCCGGACAGCGTCGAGGATGCGGGTCTCCAACTCGTAAATCGGGAGCGCACGTGGATCCATGCCAACGGCCACACAATCGCCTCCCCTATCTCGCTGGCAAGTCGCGCTTTCCAGAGTGCGGGGACCGTTCGCCCGCCGGTGAATAACCGGTGAACAACGTTATTCACAAGATACGCACAAGTGCTTTCTTAGTGAACAACTTACGTCATTTTTTTCTTTCCATTTTTTGGGGTCCGGACATGGATTGCCTTGTTCCTTGATAGAACAGTCGAGACCACGGCGGCATGAAAAACCCGCCGCAGGGCGACTGGGATAATCCCGGGTGACCGGGGAACGGAGGGAGGCAGCTGGTGCCTTCTTCCCCTCGGGGGTGCGCAAGCGCCTCCACAGGCACATATCACCAGCTCCTCTGGACGGTGTCGTGACCGTGCCAGTTGCCACGAATCAGGAGCTGTGCGGCCAGGAGCGAAGCAGAAACCGCCCCCGCGCCGAGTCAGGTTCACGGACCGTTTCGATCCGTGAGCCGACGCAGTTACCCAGAGGGTTACGGCTGCTACTGCGCAGACCAGCACGCATGTGCGTTGTCCGGCGGGATCCCCCCGCCAGAAGGCCTCCTCCTCACAGAGCGAGGCGCGCAAGGACGACGTGGATGCGGGGAGCGAGCGGGCCCGGCAAAGCCCGCGAAACCTCCTTCGTTTGGGGCGGCGTCGCCAACCGGCGTCACCCAACTGCAAGTCCGAAAGCAGCCTGAGAGTTAAGAGGCTAGACCCGTAGCACGGGGCCAACGCCCGGCCAAAAGCCGGGGCCGTCCCCGCGAGCACGGTGCCGACGCGAAACAACCAAGTTGCAGGCGTGTCAGCACCTCGTCCGGCGAGCCGTTCCCGGCAGGGAACGTACGATCTGGGCGCAGAGGCCTCACTCAAAATCCCACCCCGCAAGGGACGGGACGGTCCCGCCATGAGACCGACAGCCGTGCGCTGCCGCACGGAGTGGCGTCGGGAAGCACACCGCCCGCGAAAGCGAGAGCGCCCAAGGTGTGCGACGGGGAAGAGCGCGTGGCGAACGCCCACTCCCAAGTTTGGCCCCGGGACCGCAAGGTCCCGGGGCCTTCTCTTTTTCAGCCCCGGACACGGTGCGGGCGCGGATCGCGGACGCCACCGGCACGGTGCAGACCTTGCAAGCACCTTGCGGTGAATTCGGCCGGGGCTGGGATTTCGCGACCGGAATGGCACGCTCCGGCCCCGCCTTCCGCCTTGCCAATCCCCCGGGCGGGCCGCACGGTCTTCGGTTTTTCGAGTCGCCGCTCCGCGCCGTCCCATGAACCAGAACATCCGCAACATCGCCATCATCGCCCACGTCGACCACGGGAAGACCACCCTCGTCGACAAACTGCTCAAGGAAGGCGGGGTCTACCGGGCCAACCAGCAGGTCGAGGAGCGCGTCATGGACTCGATGGACCTCGAGAAGGAGAAGGGCATCACGATCAAGGCGAAGAACACGTCCGTCCACTGGCGCGACAAGACGATCAACATCGTCGACACCCCCGGCCACGCCGACTTCGGCGGTGAGGTCGAACGCGCCCTCCGCATGGTCGATGGCGTGCTCCTCGTCGTCGATGCCTACGACGGGCCCCAGGCCCAGACGCGCTTCGTGCTGCGCAAGGCCCTCGCCCACGGGCTCAAGGTCGTGCTGGTCATCAACAAGATCGACCGCGACAACGCCGACCCGAAGAAGATGTACGACAAGGTGCTGGAGCTCCTCCTCGAGCTCAACGCCTCCGAGGAGCAGTTCGATGCCCCGGTCGTGTACGGCTCCGGCCGCGACGGCTACATGATGTACCACCTCGGTGACGAGCGGAAGGACATGACGCCGCTGTTCGAGACCATCCTCGACCACGTCCCGCCGCCGTTCGCGAAGCCGTCGGAGCCGTTCCACATGCTCGTGTCGAACATCGACTGGAGCGACTACGTCGGCCGTATCGCCGTGGGCAAGATCCTCGGGGGCCAGGTGAAGGTCGGCGACCCGGTCTTCGTCATCCGCCACGCGACCGGGCAGCGGGTCCGGGCCAAGATTTCCAAGGTCTTCGAATTCACCGGTCTCGGCACCCGCGAGAGCGACAACGCCGTCGCCGGCAACATCGTCGGCCTCGCCGGCTTCGAGGATGTCGACATCGGCGACACCCTGACCATCGAGGAGGCGGGACACGCGCTGCCCTTCGCGCAGATCGATCCGCCGACGCTGGAAATGCAGTTCTGCGTGAACGATGGCCCGCTCGTCGGCAAGGAGGGCAAGCTCGTCACGTCCCGCCAACTGCGCGAGCGTCTGTTCCGCGAGCTCAAGACCAACGTCTCGATCCACGTCGAGGACAGCGAAAAGGCCGGCGTCAACAACGTGAAGGCCCGCGGCGCCATGCAGATCGCCGTCCTCGTCGAGACGATGCGCCGCGAGGGCTTCGAGCTCCTCGTCTCCCGCCCAACCGTCATCGAGCGCGTCGAGAACGGTCAGCGTCTCGAGCCCTACGAGACCGTCTGGATCGAAGTCCCCGATGAATGCGTGGGTTCCATCATGCAGAACCTCGCCAACCGGCGCGGTCTGATGACCAACATGGAGAAGCTCCCCCACTCCACCATGATCGAGGCCACGATCACCACCCGCGGACTCATCGGCCTGGAAATCGATGTGGTCAACGCCACCAGCGGCCGCGGGGTGATGAGTCACCTCTTCAAGGAGTACGGTCCGTACGCGGGCGAGGTCCTGACCCGCCTGTCGGGCACGATCATCGCCACCGACCCGGGCCTGACCACGGCCTACGCGCTCGAGATGGTGCAGGAACGCGGCAAACTCTTCGTCGGTCCCGGCGAGGAGGTCTACGAGGGCATGATCGTGGGCGAGAATCCGCGCAACGAGGACATCCAGGTCAACGCCGTCCGCGCCAAGCAGCTCACCAACTTCCGTTCGCAGGGCGAAGGCAAGGGCATCCAGCTGACGCCTCCGACGAAGCTGTCCTTGGAGCGCGCCATTGAGTACATCGCCGCCGACGAATTCGTCGAGGTGACGCCCAAGAACCTCCGGCTGCGCAAGCGGATCCTGGCCTCGACCGAGCGCCGCAAGGCGGAGCGCGCCGGGAAGACCTAGGCCGGCGCCGCGCGGCTCCCGCGCCCGGGCTCAGCGCGCCGGTTCCGCTTGGCCTTCTTCGCGGGCGGTCTCGCGCTCGATCTCCTGCGCCTTCCGCAGGCCGTGCGCGCTGCCGTGCCCGGTCACCCACACGACCGCACGGTCGATGAGGATGTACACCGCTGGCACCACGAAGAGGGAGATCACCGTCGCCAGCGACAGCCCGCCCACAATCACGAGGCCCATCGGGTTGCGGGTCTCCGCCCCGGCCCCGGTCGCGAACGCGATCGGCACGGCGCCCAGGACCGTCGCGATGGAGGTCATGAGGATGGGGCGAAAGCGGAGGGTCGCCGCCTCGTAAGCCGCGTCCGCCGCGCTGCGCCCGGCCAGTTGGAGTTCATTGGCGAACTCGACGATGAGGATGCCGTTCTTCGCCACGAGGCCGATCAGCATGATCAGCCCGAAGCGGGAGAAGAGGTTATCCGTCATCGCCGGTCCCCAGTAGCGGGTGCTGTAAAGAACGATGAGCCCGCCTGAGATCGCGAGGATGATGCCGCTGAAAATCGTGATGGGATGCACCCACGACTCGAACTGCGCCGCGAGGATCAGGAAGGTGAAGACGAGCGCGAGGCCGAAGAGCATGAAGGTGTCGCTCGTGCTCTCCACGAAGTCCCGCGTCTCCCCATCCCACGTGTACCGGTAGCCCGGCGGAAGGATCGCGCCCGCCTTCGCCTCCATGAAGGCGATGCCGTCACCCATCGTCCGACCCGGGGCCAATTGGCCGGAGACCGTCACCGAGCGCATCCGGTTCAAATGCGGGTAACTCTCCGGCACCACCGCCTCATCGTAGGTCACCAGATTCACCAGTTGCACCAACTGCCCGTCGCGCGAGCGGACGTACAGCCTGCCGAGGTCGGCCGGCGTCACCCGCTTCTCGTCCTCGACCCGGATGACGACGTCGTACTGCTGGTTGCCACGCTGGAACTGGGTGACGCGCTTGCCACCCATGAGGGTCTCAAGCGTGTTCGCGATCTCGCTCACCGGGACCTTGAGGTCGGCCGCCTTGGCGCGATCGATCCGGACCTCAATCTGCGGCTTGGTCGGCTGTGGATCGACGCGCGGTTGCACGAACACCCCACTGGTCCGCATTTCCTCGAGAAACGCGGCCCCCGCCTTCTGCAGGGTCGGGAAATCCGCGCCCTGCAGGACCATCTGCAGTCCGGGGAGGTCTCGACGGTTTCCGAGCGGGCGGATCGGCGTCGGAAAGGCCTGCCCACCCGTGATCTTCGCGGCGAAGGCCCGCCGGACTTCCTCGATGACTTCCTGAGTCTTGCGCGAGCGCTCCTCCCACGGCTTCAGGGTGGCGAAAATGAAGGCCCGGCCTTCACCGGCGCGGTGGAAGGTGCGCTCGACCTCCGGGATGCCGAGGATGATCTGCTCCATCTCCCACGAGTAGGTGATCGAGTAGAACGGGGTCGCCCCCACCGGCGGGACGAACTGCGCGGTGAAGATGCCGCGGTCCTCCAGCGGAATCAGTTCGCGCTGCAGCTTCGTGTAGAGCCAGGGACCGAGGGCCGCGAACAGGAGCGCGAAGAGCAGCACCGGAGCCTTGGCACGCAGCGATCCGCGCAGCGACGCGGCGTAGACTGCGTTCAGCCACGCAAAGGCGGGTTCCGTCTTCCGATAGAGCCAGCCATGCCGCACCGCACCGCGCTCATCGCGCTTCGCCGCCAGCATGCGCGAACACAGCATCGGCGTCAGCGTCAGGGCCACGAACGCCGACACCAGCACCGCGATCGCCAGCGTGAATCCGAATTCGTAGAACAGGCGACCGGTCTGACCCGACTGGAACGCCACCGGCACGAACACCGCCGCCAAGGTGAGCGTCGTCGCAATCACCGCGAACGCCACCTGCCGGGCGCCGTGCACCGCCGCCGCGATCGGTCGCTCCCCCAACTCGATCCGGCGGTAGATGTTCTCGAGCATGACAATGGCGTCGTCGACCACGAGCCCGACCGCCAGCACCAGCGCCAGCAGGGTCAGGACGTTGAGCGAAAAGCCCAGCCAGCTCATCACCGCGAAGGCTCCGACCAGCGAAACGGGGATCGCCAGCAGCGGAATGAGGGTTGCGCGCCAGTCGCGCAGGAACACGAAGAGAACGAGGATGACGAGCACCGTCGCCTCAATCAGGGTGCGGTACACTTCCTGCACCGATCGTTCCACGAAGATGCTGGTGTCGTAAGAAAGCGTCAGGGTCACACCCTCCGGCAGCTCCGCCCGGATCAGCGGGATCATCGCCTTGATCGCCCGCGAGACGTCGAGAAGGTTCGCCTGGGACTGACGCAACACCTGCACGCCCACCGCCGGCTGGCCCTTGAAGAAGGACTCGCTGCGCGCGTCGTTGATCCCGGCTCCGAGTTCGACCCGACCAACGTCGCGGAACTTCACCTGATAGCCGCCCTTCACCGCGAGCACCAGGTTCTCGAAGTCCGCGACCTCCGCCATGTTGCCCTGCACGCGGACGGTGAACTCCCGCGCCACCGACTCGATCCGCCCGCCGGGGATCTCGACGTTCTGCTGCCGAAGGGCCGACTCAATGTCCGCCACGGTCAGGGCGTAGGAGGCGAGCCGGTCCGAATCCACCCAGAGCCGCATCGTGTAGCGTGGCCCGCGGATGAGCACCGATCCCGCACCGGGCACGGTCTGCAACCGCTGCACCGCCAGGCGGTCCGCGAAGTCGTAGAGTTCCAACCGGGAGTACTTCTCCGAGGTGAAGGACATCGACAGGATCGGGTTCGAGTCGGCCTCGACCTTCGAGACCTGCGACTCGCGCGCCTCCTGCGGAAGATTGCCGCGCGCCCGGCTGACGCGGTCGCGGACGTCGTTCGCCGCTTCGTCCAGATTGCGGCCGAGCAGGAACTCGAGGGTGATGCGCGACTGCGCCTCAGTCGAACTCGAGCGCATCAGCCGGATGCCATCGATCGCCGAGAGCTCCTTCTCGAGGGGTTCCGTGATCTTTGACTCGACCACCTCCGCCGAGGCACCGGGATAGAAGGTCTCCACCGAGATAACCGGGATGTCGGTCATCGGATACTCGCGGACCGGGAGATTCCGGAACGAGAGTCCGCCGACGAGGAGGATCAGGATCGAAGCGACAAGACAGATGACCGGACGCTTGATCGAGAGATCGGACAGGATCATGGGCGGGGGGGCGCGGGGATCACTCCCCGACGCGGAACTCCGCCTTGAGCGGGCGGGGCAGCAGCTTCGCTCCGGGAAAGAGGATCAGCCCTCCCACCCCTGAGGCAACGACCTCGCTTTTCTCGTCAAGCGCGGCACCCGTGGGGGTGACCTCCACAAGACCCCGGGAGCGCAGGCCGAGGTTCACGCGCACGAACTCCGCGGTCCGCTCGGGCCCGGTACCGCGGGCGACGATGACGCTCGAGCCGACCGCGGTGGTGAGAATGGCTCCCTCCGGCACCGTCAGCACGCCGGAGCGGACCTCCAGCACCACCTCGATATTGGCGAACATTCCGGGCTTGAGGCTCGGCGGTGGGTTGCTGAGCAGGCCCTTGACCGTGCTCGACCGCGTCGCGCGGTCGATGACGGAACTGACGAAGTAGACTTCGCCCTGCACGACCTGATCCGTGCCGAGCGAGCGGGAGGAGACGGCGATCCGCGTGCCGGGCTGGACCTTGAAGAGGTAACGCTCCGGCATCTGGAACTCGATTTTGAGACGCGAGAGGTCGTCGATGGTGGTGATCGGAGTCTGATTGGTGACGTAGTCACCGGGCGACAGCGATCGCGCCCCCACCACGCCGTCGAAGGGCGCCTTGACCTCGGTCTTCTCCAAGCGCAGCCGCAGGACGGAGAGGTCGGCCTTGGAAGAGGCAAACTCCGTCCGCGCGCGGTCGTAGTCCGCCTGCGTGGTCGACTGCGTCTTGCGGAGGTTCTCCGAGCGCTCGAGGTTCAGGGTCGCCAACTGGAAGCGGGCCTCGGCTTGCGCCAGTTGTGCGCGCAGCTCGGCGTCGTCGATCTTCACGAGCACATCGCCGCGCCGGATCGTCTGCCCCTCCTCAAAGTAGATGCCCCGCACGAGGCCCGCGATCTCGGCGCGCATGTCCGCCGACTCATTGGGAGCCACCGAGCCGACCACGGTGAGCGATTCGACGAGATCGCGCCGCACCACGGTGGTCACCTCGACGGGCTGGACGCGGCCCGTCGCCCCTCCCGGCCTCTTGGCGGCGGGGGCGGCGTCCGGTTTCCGGCAGCCGGCCGCGGCGAGCAGGAGCGAGAGCGCAACGCTGGACCAGAACCGGGTGCGGGTTATCGGGGCGGCGGGAAACATCGGGGGCGGCCGGGGTGATCAGGCGAGCGTGGCTCCGTAGGTGGCAGCGTCCATGAGCCCGGAGGCACCGGCGCCGGTGGGGCGCAGCCGAAGCATCCAACCGCGGGCATAGGGGTCTTGATTGACCGTTTCCGGCGCGGACTCGAGCGTGGCGTTCACCTCAACAACGGTGCCACCCGCCGGCGCGTAGAGATCGGAGGCGGCCTTGACGCTTTCCACCACCCCGAACACGGCCCCGGCGGCGAGCGTCGCTCCCGCCTTCGGCAGTTGCACGTAGGTGATGTCGCCGAGCGCGGCTTGGGCATAGTCGGTGATGCCGACGAGCAACGTGCCATCGGGCTCGGGCTTGGCCCATTCGTGAGACTTGGCGTAGTGGCGGTCCTGAGGGATCGAACTCATGATGCGAAGAGGGGTAAGGGGAAGGCGGGAAGGAAGCGGCCGGTCGGCTGCGGAAAAACGGCCGAGCCTACGGACTGGCCCGCGCCACCAGCGGCGGCCGGACAACCCGCAGCGGCAGTCGGGTGCCGCGGATGTCGACGAACAGCGGCGCGCTCGCGAAGGCCGTCGAGACGAGGGCCGAACCGATCGCCCCGTTGAGGATCGGAGACAGCGTACCGGACAACACCCGCCCCACGGACGCGCCATCCTCCGTGCACACGACGGTGTCGGGCCGCACGATGCGACGGTCACCCGTCCGGAAGTGCACCACCCGGCGGGGCGAACCGGCGGCCTTCTCGGCCGTCAACGCGGTGCGGCCGACAAAGTCCGAGGCTTTGCCCAGCTTGACGGTCCAGCCAATCCCGGCCGCCAACGGCGAGATTTCCGACGAAAGTTCGTGCCCGTAGAGGGGATAACCGGCCTCGAGCCGCAGGGAATCCCGGGCTCCCAGGCCGCACAGTTCAAGCCCCTGCGGAGCGCCCGCGGCCAACAGGGCCTCGGCCAGCGCGACGGAATCCGACGGGGCGTGATAGAGTTCGAAGCCGTCCTCTCCGGTGTACCCGGTCCGGCTCGCGAGGCAGAGGACGCCGGCGATCGTCGCCTCGGCGAAGTGGAACGGACGGATCAATCCCAGCTTCGCCCCGGTCAACGGTTGGAGCAGGCGCTCCGCCAGCGGACCCTGCAGGGCGAGAAGCGCCCAAGCCTCCGAGACGTCGACGATCTCGACCGCCGCGGACGTCGCAGCCGCCTGATCCCGGATCCAGGCCACGTCCTTGGCGAGGTTGCTTGCGTTGACACAGAGAAGGTAGTCCTCCGCCCCGCGCTGGTACGCCAGCAGATCGTCGACGACCCCGCCGGACGGTTCGCACAGCGGCGAGTACAAGGCCCCCCCGGGGGCGAGCCGCCCGACGTCGTTAGTCAGCAAGTAATCGAGGAAGGCGCGAGCGCCCGGTCCGCAGACCTCCACCTCGCCCATGTGGGATACGTCGAACAGCCCGGCCGCGCGCCGGACGGCGCGGTGCTCCTCGAGGATGCTGCGGTACTGCACCGGCATCTCCCACCCCGCGAAGTCCACCATCCGCCCTCCGCGGGCCACGTGGAAGTCATAGAGCGGCGTGCGTCTCAAGGCGGCCATGGACGCTTCATTCCGCCCGACGCCCGCGGGCGGTGCAAGGCTGTTTCCGCGGCGCGCCGCCGCGTTTTTTGTCGCGTCGGTTCCCCCGGCCTGAGAAGCCATCGGGCGGCCCGGGTAAACGCTGAAGCGGCGCTCCGGGACCGCTGCCGACGATGCACTCCCCGAACTGGATCCACGACCTCAGCCCGTTCCTGATCCGCTTCTCCGATACGTTCGGCATCCGCTACTACGGACTCGCCTACGTGCTCGGGTTCGTGGGGGCATGGTTCCTGATGCGTCGTGCCGCACTGACGGGGCGCACCCGCCTGCCCGCGGCCTTGATGGGCGACTTCATCGTCGCGCTGGTCCTCGGGGTGCTGCTTGGCGGACGCATCGGCTACTTCCTGCTCTACCAGTTCCCCGCCGTGCGCGCGGATCCCTCGATCCTTCTCCGGGTCTGGGAAGGCGGAATGTCGTTCCACGGCGGCCTCGTCGGAGTGCTCGCGGCGCTGGCCTTCTACGCCTGGCGCCACCAGCAGTCCTTTCTGCACC
The DNA here is from genome assembly GCA_016871755.1 of Verrucomicrobiota bacterium. Lineage (GTDB taxonomy): Bacteria > Verrucomicrobiota > Verrucomicrobiia > Opitutales > Opitutaceae > UBA6669. The sequence continues at coordinate 110,641 of VHCJ01000002.1, forward strand.
TCGGCGACCTCGTAGCCTCGGTCGCCCCGCTTGGCCTCCTCTTCGGCCGGATCGCGAATTTCATCAACGGTGAACTCTGGGGCAAGGAGACCACCGTGCCCTGGGCCGTGATCTTTCCCCAAAGCGATCACTCCGGCCTGCCCGCGCACCTGATCGCCCCCCGACACCCGTCGCAACTCTACGAGGCGTTCCTGGAAGGGCTGGTCCTCCTTGTCCTCCTGCAGTGGCGCTTTTGGCGCACGGACCTGCTCACGCGGCAGCCCGGCCGGATTGCCGGGGAATACCTCTGCGGCTACGCCTTCGCGCGCGTGGTGTGCGAAGTCTTCCGCGAGCCCGACGCGTCACTCGTGCTCGGCCTGAGCCGCGGCACCCTGTACTCGCTCGCCATGTTCGCCGCCGGCCTCTGGCTCGTCTTCCGCAGCCCCACCCGCCGGGCCTGAGGCCCGGCAGTCAGGGCAACCCACCGCCCGCACCTCAGAGGCGCCAGCGGATGCCCACGTTCCCCGCCCAGTCGCGGTACTCCGCGTAATCCGGACGCAGGTTGCGGTCACCGTCGTAGGCTCGCTCCGGCTGGTTTGTCAGGTTCGTCGCCTCCAGGAACACGGTGACGTGCGACCGGAACCGGTAGCTCAAGGTGAAGTCGAGTTGCTGGTAGGCGTCGAGGTAGCGGTCCAGCTTCGGATTGATGTCCACACCGTTGAACAGGAGATAACCCGACCGCCACGAGTAGGCGATGCGACCGTTGATCCCGAACCGGGAGTAGGACAGGCCGGCGTTCAGGGAGTCGTCGACCTGCGCGAAGAGCGGCGTCTTCTGCGTGCGCTTGATGAACGTGTTGGGGTTCGCCGGATCACGCGCGAGGAGACCCTCGACCTCCGACTCGGTGTTCGTGTAGTTCGCGAACACGCTGAAGCCGTCGAGCGCCGCGTCCCCGAAGCGGAGTTGGTGCTCGTAGCTGAGTTCGAAACCGTAAACCGTCGCTCCGTCGGCGTTGCGGAAGCGGCGTCGCTCGACGAGGGTCCCGTCGGCCAGCGAGGTGGTATCCCGCTGCCGATACACATTGTTGGACATATCCTTGTAGAAGAGCCCGGCCGAGACGAGTCCGACCGAACCGAGGTAGTACTCGGCCGTGAGGTCCACATTGCGCGAACGGGTGGGCTTCAGCTTGCTGTCGCCCTCGGTCAGCGTGGGGAGAAGCGCGTCGTCCGGGCTCCGGACGAGCAGCGAGGTGGGATTGAGCTGGCGGTAGCTGGGCCGGGCGATCGGGGTCGTGACTGCGGCGCGGATGACCCACTTCTTGCTCGCATCGTAACGCAAATGGAGGCCGGGCATCACGTCCCAGTAGTCGTTCGTGCCCCGCACCGGGCGGGCGTTGACGTAGTTGCCGCCAACGCTGTCGGCCGCCGTGGTCGCGAACGAGGCGTCGGTGAACTCCGCCCGCACGCCGGCGAGCACGGTCCAGCGGTCCCGCTGCAACTGCGCCTGCCCGTAAACCGCGTACACATCCTCATCCGCGTCGTAGGATCCGACCTGAGAGCGCGCGACCGAATCGGTCGTGCGGTTGATGAGTCCCCGCGAGATCAGCACCTCCGTCGCCTCGCGCACCTTGATCGGGTCGATGAAGAAACCGTAGTCGTAGCGACCGTCGATCACGCTCTTGGACCGGTAGTCAGCCACGACCGAGCCGTAGATACGCTCGTTGGTCGGGCTTCGAAGTTCCGCGAGGTTCCAGTACGTACCCGAAACGAGGCTCCCGTAGAAGCGGTCCGTCGTGCGAGCCTCGCGCGAACGCAGCTTGGCCTTGGCCCCGACCTTCACGAGGCCGGCCATGCCACCGAGGTCGCGGTCCCACGAGAGGTCGCCCCCCAGCGCGATTTCCTCGTCAGCATACGAGAGCGAGGAGCGGTCCACCGAGGAGAAAACATACTCGGACGGGGCGGTTCGGCTGCGGCTGGTGGTGAAGTCGGGGAAATTGGCGTCCCGACCCAGAATGCTGTAGCTGTTGCGGGAGGAACGAAACTCCCCGAGATTGTCACCCCAGCGAAAGGTCGCGATCGTGTCCTTGGGCTCCCCCTTAAATCGGCCGTCGTTGAACCCGAGGTAGACACGGGCCAGGAGATCACCGACGCGGCGCTCCCCGTCCAGCGAGAGATTGAAGAGACGCTGCCTCTCGCCGAAGTCACGCACCTGGCGCTCGAGACGCGACGAATTCGTGCTGACGAACTGGGTGAAGGTGTCACCGCTGGTGCGGATCGGCACCACCGCGGTGGGAGTGTTGTCGATCCGGCTGGTGCCAAACCGATAGTCGACGAGCTGACGCTGGCGGCCCCGATCGACGGTTCGGTCGCTGAACGAGGTATTCAGTCGCACCTTGGTCCCGCCGTCCGGACGCCAGTCGAGCGCGAGCGTGGCTCCGGTGTTCTCCACCCGCTCGAAGTACTCCTGCAGGATCAGCCCTCGCGGGATGAAGTAGAACTGACCGTCCGCCGGGTTGGCGACCCGATCGAGCGAGAAGTCACGGTCCCACCAACCCGAAGTGCCGATCGACTGGGTGGCGAACGGCCGGTCCCGGTAGTTCGCCGAGACCGCGATGCCCAGAGTCCGCGCGGCATTGGCGAAGTCAGCGTAGCGGACGCTCCCCTGCCGGTAACTCGGGCGGTACGGGTAGTTCACGTAGTTGTCGAGCAACTCGCTGAAGCCATAGGAAAACTCCGCCGACGCCGCCCGACCGTCGGAGTCGAACGCGTTCCGCGTCCGGATGTTGATCGCCCCGCCAATGCCGTCACCGTCCTGGTCCGGCCGGATCGCCTTGGTCACCTCGATCGCCTCTGCGCTCTTGGAGGACACCACGTCGAGCGGGACCGAGCGACTAGTCCCCGAGTCGTTCGAGATCGTGACGCGCTGGCCGTCGATCGAGACGGCGTTGAAGTCGGCGTTCATCCCGCGGATCGTGACGTAACGGCTTTCCGGCTGCCCCGCCTCCCGCTCGACCGAGATGCCGGGCAGGCGCCGGACCGCGTCGGCGATGTTGGCATCAGGGAACTGGCCGAAGGCATCCGAGGAAACGATGTTGCCGATGTTCTGGGCCGCCTTCTGTTGATTCAGCGCCCGCGCCTGACCCGTGGCGCTGCCCTCGACAGTGAAAGCATCGAGGCGCACCACGCTTTCGCCCAGCGCGACATTGACAGTGATCGTCTGGCCGGCGGTGACGGTGACCGGGACGGTCTGGGATGCCGCGCCGATGTAGGTGACCTCAAGGGTCTGCGCGCCCGCCGGGACGCCCCGCACTTCGTAGGATCCGTCGCGGGCGGTGACCGTGCGCTGGCCGCCCACCGCCACCTCGGCGGCGTTCAGGCTGGCCCGACTGGCCGCGTCGAACACGCGGCCGGCGATGGTGCCGGTGGTCTGGGCCGCAAGCGGCGCGAGTGCGAAACAGAGCGCGCAAGCCGCGCGCCGGAGGAACTGCAAGGAGACAAGACGGAGGTGCATGGTGGGTCGGCTGGGCCAACAGGCCCGGGTCTCAGCGTAACAGGCGCGACAACGCGCGTCTCTACAACCAAGGTTGTAATTCACGGGCCCCCGCCCTTTCCTGCCGGGCATGCCCCGCCGCAACGCCCTGCTGCCCCGCCCGCCACCCGAGGCGGCCGTGCTGGCCCGGTTGCACGCGCCGCTCCTCGCCCTGCATGCCGCCGTGGAGGTGGACTCGCTGTGGGCCGCCGTGAAGGACGTGATCCGGGCCGCGGTCCCGGCCCATCGCGTGACCCTGTTCCTCGGCCATCTCGGCATGGGCGAGGCGCGGGTGGTCTTCACCGATCCAGCCATTCCCCACCGCGACCGCTGGTACGCCGAGCGGGGGCGCGACAACCCCTTCATCCCATTCATCAACGCGCACCGGGGAATCCAGCGCTACCGCTTCGAGGACGTGCTACCGCCGCCGAAGGAATTCCGCGGCACGGATTTCTACCGCCGCGTGGCGGAGCCCGAGGGATGGGACAAGGGGGTGTCGATGCTCTTCTGGGGCCGGGAGGAAGTCCGCGCCATGTTCAGTGTCTACCGGGCTCCGAGCGAAGGCTCGTTCCGCGACCCGGAAATCGCCGTCCTCGATTACCTTTATCCCTTCATCGGCACCGCCATCGAGCGGGTGCAGTTGGTGCACTCCGAGCGACTGGCCCGCCGGGGGTTGGAGGAGTTCAACAAGCGACTTCCGATCGGCCTGATCTCGCTCGACTGGGAGCTCCGCGTGGTGTTCGCGAACCCGGAGGGCGTGAAAGCCTGCGTCCAATGGAACCTCGGCCCCGAAGCCGCACGCATCTACAACAACCGCGACTGCTTTGCGTTGCCCCCCGCCGTCCTAGCGGCCGCGCGGGGCCTGCGGGCCGCGATCGAGCGTCGGAACCCCAAGGAACTGCAGGGCCAACTCGGCGACGTCGTCCAAGTCGCCGAACCCGCGCAGGTCGGCTACGTCGCCACGGTGTCGGTTTCGAATGCGCCCGCGAACACCCTCGCGAAGCCCCGCTTCCTCATCGTGATCGACGCGGGCCGCGCCGTCGGTCCGGCGGCACCGGCCCTGCGGCGGGACGCCGCCCTGCGCGAACTCACCCCCCGGGAACGCGAGATCGCGGTTCTCGTCGGTGAGGGACTCTCGAACCGGGAAATCGCCGGACAGCTCTCCAAGAGCATCCTCACGATCAAGACCCAGCTCAACGCGGTGTTCCGCAAGCTCGACCTGCGGCGCCGCGCCCAACTCATCACGCTGCTCCACGAGCGCTGAGGCCGCACCGGCACTTGGGGGAAACGACCCGGTCACTCCAGCCAGAGCTCCTTCAGCCGCCGATCCGCAAAGGGCTGGGGCCGCCAGCCCTTGACCGCGGGATGCACCAGGATGACCTGCGTGCTGAAGAACAGGGGAATGGCGGGGACCTCCTCGAGAAAGATCCGCTCGGCCTCCGCGAACGCGGTACGGCGCGCCGACGCGTCGGCGGTCCACGTTTGCTCGATCCACCCATCGAAACGCGCATCGCTCCACCGGGACTCATTGTACAGCGCCCCGGTCGTCCAAGCACCGAGGAAGTAGAACGGATCCTGGTAGGTGGTCGCATTCCACGACCCGCGGACCATCTGGAAGTCCATGCTGCGTTTGCTCGCATTGAGCACCTGCGTCTCCTCGCCGCGCAGCGTGATCGTCACCCCTAGGTGCGTCCGCCACATCGCCTGCACCGCCTCCGCCACGAGGCGGTGGTGGTCGCGGGCATCCACCAGCAGTTCCAGCGGCGGAAAGCCCCTCCCTTCCGGATAGCCCGCGGCGGCGAGCAACCGACGGCCCTCCGCCGGATCGAAGCTCAGCCGGGACGGTGGCACGTAATCCGAGATCCCCGGCGGGGTGAAGTGACTGGCCGCCCGCTTCCCACCCTTGATCACCCGGGAGACCAAGGCGTTCCGGTCGACGGTCAACGCCAGGGCCCGGCGCACGCGGACATCATCGAGGGGCGCCCGCGCGACGTTCAGGCTGTAGAAGTAAATGCCGCGGTCGTCCACCGTCTTCAGCACCTGCGAGGGGTCGCGGGCATAGGCCTCGATCTTCTGCAGCGGCACCGAACTGGTGAGATGGAGCTGGCCCCCGCGAAAGGCATTCTCCTCCACGCTGGGGTTTTCGATCGGCTGGAAGCGAACCTCCCGGAGCCGCACCCTGCCCGCATCCCAGTAGCGGGGATTGCGGGCCAGCACCACCTCCTGGTTCGCCCGCCAGTCCCGGAGCACGAAGGGTCCGTTGCCCACCAGATTGCCGGGCCGCGTCCAGTCGCTGCGACGTTCGTCCATCGGCACGAACCGCTCCACCACATGGCGCGGCACCGGGAAGAAGAGGCAGAGGGCGGACGGAAAGAACGGCGTCGGACGATCCAGTTCGAACACCACCGTCCGTAGATCCGGCGCCCGGACTCCCACGCTCGAGAAATCCGGTACCCGCCCGGCCTGATGGGCCCGCGCTCCCGCGACGAAAAACAGGTTGTTCTCGGCGTGGGAGGCACCCAGCCGGGGCGACAGAAGGCGCCGTGCGCCGTAGACGAAGTCCTCCGCCGTCAGGGGCACCCCATCACTCCACGTCAACCCGTCACGCAGGCTGAAGGTGTAGGTCTTCCCATCCGCAGACACAATCCAACGCTCCGCCGCTGCCGGCACCGGCGCAAGGGTGTCGGGGTCCGCCGCCACCAGACCCTCAAAGAGCGAACCAACGATCGTCCATTCCACCGCGCCACGGACGAGGTGCGGGTCGAGCGACTCCGGTTCGCTGCTGTTGCCGCGCAAAAGCACGCCTTCACGGACCCCCCGCTCAACGGGAGTCTCCCGACGACCGCAGGCGGTCAGCATCGCGGCCACCAGCAACAAGCCGATCCAGCCGACGGGCTTCAAGACAGGGAACCTCATGGGGCAGCAGCACCTTGGGGATCCGGCGAACGGGCGCACTCCAAAACGGCTACAACCAAGGTGGTAATCCTGCGACGCACCCACCTTTGCCGTGGCCACGGCCGCGACCCAGAGCCATCCTCCTTGGTCCATGCCCCGACTGGTCCTCCCGCTCTGCGCCCTCCTGCTGCTGGCGGGTGGCCACGCCCGCGCCGGGTTCGACAGGTACCTGACCGGTCGCGCAGCGGATGCCGAGGCCGGCACGACCTCCGGGGCACTCCTGCTCGCCGGCGGGGGGGGCGACGTGGACGACGCGTTCCGCTGGTTTGCCCGCCGGGCCGGGGGCGGTGACATCGTCGTGCTGCGCGCCTCGGGCGCCGACGGCTACAATGACTATCTCCACCGCGAGATCGGCGGGGTCGACTCGGTCGAGACCATCGTGTTCCACGACCGCGAGTCCGCCAGCGCGCCTCCAGTGCTGGAGATCATCTCCCGCGCCGAGGGCATCTTCATCGCCGGCGGGGACCAGTCCCGTTATGTTCGGTTCTGGGCGGGCACGCCTCTCGCCGCCTTGCTTGAGGAACACGTCCGCCGCGGGAGGCCGCTTGGCGGCACCAGCGCGGGACTCGCCGTGCTTGGCCAATTCGCCTTCTCCGCGCGCGAGCCGGGAGACCTCACTTCTCCCCTTGCCCTCCGGGATCCGTTCGACCCACGAATCACGCTCGAACACGACTTCCTGAGCATCGATCTCCTGAGGGGCGTGATCACCGACACGCACTTCATGGCCCGCAAACGCCTGGGACGCGCGCTGGCCTTCCTCGCGCGCCTGCAGGAGGCGGGCCCACCCCGGCTGCTGGCTCTCGGCATCGACGAAGGCACCGCCCTCTGCCTCGAGGCCGATGGCACCGGACGGGTCCTGTCCCGCAGCCAGGAGGGCGCTGTCTGGCTGCTTGTGCCGACTCGGCCGGCCGAGTTGGCGCGCGGGACCGCGCTGACCTTCCGCGACGTCCGCGTGGTCGCGATCGGACCGGAGTCCGACTTCAACCTCCAACGCCTCGAAGTCAGCCGCCCCCGGGCCTCGTCGCTCGTGTCGTGCATCGACGGCAGGCTCTCCCAAACGCCATGATCCTCCCCGCCTCGATCACCGCCCTCGCGGGTCGCACCGACGCGCTGGCCTCCCTGCTCGTGCGCTGGTGCGAGATCAACTCAGGCTCCGGCCACGCCGCCGGGCTGGCACGCATGCGCGCGGAACTCCGCGACACGTTCGTCCGCAGTTTCCCGCACGCCCGCATGGAGGAGCCGACAACCGATGCGCCGGGATTCAACCCCCCGGGCACCCGCGCCCTCAGTGTCCGCGTCAGGCCCGAGGCCCCCAGACAGATCTTGTTCAGCGGACACTACGACACCGTCTATGAGAAGGACGATCCGTTCCAGCAGTGCCGCTGGCTCGACGCCGACACCCTCAACGGGCCCGGCGCGGCGGACATGAAGGGCGGGATCGTCACGCTGCTGGCCGCCCTGGAGGCCTTCGAAGCAACCCCTCACGCGGCGAACCTCGGCTGGGAGGCGCTGCTGACGCCGGACGAGGAAACTGGATCGCACGGCAGCGCGCCGCTGTTCTTAGCAGCGGCGCAGCGCCACCCGTTCGCCGTGGTCTTTGAGCCCGCCCGGATGAACGGCGACGCCGTGCAGTCCCGCAAGGGCACCGGGAGCCTGACCGTGGTCTGCCAGGGCCGGGCCGCGCACGCCGCCAAGGTTCCGAACGACGGACGGAACGCCATTGTGGCCCTCGCCGAGTTCCTGCTCGGAGCGGCGCGCATCCCGGAGGAGATGCCAGGGGTGCTGGTCAACGTCGGCAACATCCGCGGGGGCGGTCCCGCCACGAATGTCGTCCCGGACCACGCGACCAGCGAACTCGACCTGCGCGTGATCCGCGCCGCGGACCGCGAGCCGCTCCTCGCCCGGCTCCACGCGCTCGCCGAGCCCATCAACGCCCGCGAAGGGCTGCGACTCGAGTTCACCGGCAGCTTCAATCGCCCGCCCAAGGAGTGCCTCCCGGACGAGGCGCGGCTCTTCCCAGAGTGGCAGCGGGCGGCAGCCGACCTCGGACTCCCCCCCTTCGGTTGGGTCCATGCCGGCGGCGGCTCAGACGGCAACCTCATGTCCGCCGCAGGACTGCCGAACCTCGACGGCGTCGGGCCGATCGGCGATCATCTGCACAGCGACCGCGAGTACTGCCTCGTCCGGACCATCGCCGAGCGGGCTCAGATCGCAGCCCTGTTCCTGCACCGGGTCGCGGCCGGCGAACTCCAACTGCCCGTCCGCGCCTGAGCGGACTCGGGCGGGCTTGAGTTTGGCATCCGCCGCCCCACGCGCCGTCGAGGCCCCCCCCCGCGACCGGGAAAGGGTGGCCCGACGGAGGCGGCGGTTCCTCGAAACGATCAGGTCGCCACGCCGGTGTCGGCCGGGGCGCTGGGTTCGCGCTGCTTGAACTCGAGCTTATCCCCGTTGCGCACCACCGAGACGGCGTCGCCGTCCTTGATGTCGCCACGCAGAATCGCTTCCGCGAGCGGATCCTCGAGGTAGTGCTCGACCGCCCGGCGCAACGGACGCGCGCCGTACTTTTCGTCGTAGCCCTTCTCGATAAGCAGTGTCTTCGCCTCGGCGCTGAACTCGAGCGTCACCTTCCGCTCAGTGAGACGCGACGCGAACTTGGTCAGCTCGATCTCGACGATCTTCTCGAGATCCGCCTTGTCGAGCGGCCGGAAGAAGATGATGTCGGAGATGCGGTTCAGGAACTCCGGCTTGAAGATGCGCTTGGCCTCCTCGAGCACCTTTTCCCGCATCAGCTCGTGGTCCGAGAAGCTGCCGGACGCGGCCGCAAAGCCCATCGAGGTCTGCCGCTGCAGGAGCGCGGCCCCGACGTTCGAGGTCATGATGATGATCGTGTTCCGGAAATCGACCACGCGACCGAGCGAATCGGTCAGGCGTCCGTCCTCCAGGATCTGCAGCAGCAGCTGGAGCACATCCGGGTGCGCCTTCTCGACCTCGTCGAACAGAATGACCGAGTACGGACGGCGGCGGACGGACTCCGTGAGTTGGCCGCCCTCCTCGTAGCCGACGTAGCCCGGGGGCGAGCCGATCATGCGCGAGACGGCGAACTTCTCCATGTACTCGCTCATGTCGATCTGGATGAGCGCGTCCTGGTTGCCGAACATCTGCGCGGCGAGCTGCTTGGCGGTCTCGGTCTTGCCGACGCCGGTCGGGCCGACGAACATGAACGAGCCGATCGGGCGGCGCGGGTCCTTGAGGTCGGCCCGCGAGCGGCGCAGGGCCCGAGCGATCGCCACCGCCGCGGTGTCCTGGCCGACCACGGCCTTGCGAATCTCGGCCTCGAGCCCGAGCAGCTTCTCGCTCTCCTTCTTCTCCATGCGCGAGAGCGGAATGCCGGTCCAGTCGGCGACGACCTGCATCATGAGGTCCTCGTCAATGGCCACCCGCTTCTCCTCGCGGGCCTTCTTCCACTCCTCGGTGAGCTGCTCCTGGCGCTGCCGCAGCTGCTTCTCCTGGTCGCGGTACTTGGCGGCCTCCTCAAAGTGCTGCGCGGCGATCGCCTGCTCCTTCTGCGCGCAGACCTGCTCGATCTGCGCCGTCAGGTCCTCGACATCGGGCGGGCGGCTCAGCGACGCGATGCGGGCGCGCGCGCCCGCCTCGTCCATGACGTCGATCGCCTTGTCCGGCAGGAAACGGCCGGTGATGTAGCGGTCGGACAGCTTGGTCGCGGCCTCGAGCGACTTGTCGGAGAACGTCGCCTTGTGGTGCTCCTCGTACTTGCCGCGGATGCCCTTGAGGATGGTGATCGTGTCCTCGACCGAAGGCGGCTCGACCTTGACCGACTGGAAGCGGCGGTCGAGGGCGGAGTCCTTCTCGATGTACTTGCGGTACTCGTTGAGGGTGGTCGCACCGATGCACTGCAGCTCGCCGCGGGAGAGGGCGGGCTTGAAGATGTTGGAGGCGTCCATCGCCCCCTCGGCGGCGCCGGCGCCGACGATCGTGTGCATCTCGTCGATGAACAGGATGACGTTCTTGGCGCGACGGATTTCATCCATCACGGCCTTAATGCGCTCCTCGAACTGGCCGCGGTACTTGGTGCCGGCGACCATGAGGGCGAGGTCGAGGGTGATGACGCGCTTGTCGGCGAGGATTTCGGGGACCAGGCCGCTGGAGATTTCCTGGGCGAGGCCCTCGACGATGGCGGTCTTGCCGACGCCGGCCTCGCCGATCAGCACCGGGTTGTTCTTGGTGCGGCGGCAGAGGATCTGGATGACGCGGCGGATCTCGTTCTTGCGACCGACGACCGGATCGAGTTCGCCCTTGCGGGCCAGCTCCGTGAGGTCACGGCCAAACGCCTTGAGGGCGGGAGTCTTGACGTCCTTCTTGCCCTCCTCGCTGCCCCCGCCGCGGGGAGACGGGGCGGCGGCTTCCTCGCCCCCGCCGTTGCCGCCGTTCCCGCCGCCTTCGGCGCCGGCGGAGAACTGCGGATCGAGTTCGCGGAGGATCTCGTTGCGCGTACGCTCAATGTCGACATCGAGCGACTTCAAGACGCGCGCGGCGACCCCCTCGCCCTCACGGAGCAGCCCGAGCAGGATGTGCTCGGTGCCCACGTAGGAGTGGCTAAGCGCCTTGGCCTCCTTGCCCGCGAGGGCGAGGACCTTCTTGACGCGCGGCGTGTAGGGAATGCTGCCCTGAGTCTTGGTCTCGGTGCCGGTCCCCACCTGCTTCTCGACCGCGTTGCGCACGGTTTCGAGATCGAGGCCCATCTTCTGGAGGACGGAGACGGCGACGCCCTGCCCGAGCTTGATCAGGCCGAGCAGGATGTGCTCGGTGCCCACGTAGTTATGATGAAAGCGGTCGGCTTCCTTGCGGGCGAGCGCGAGCACCTGCTGGGCCCGCGGCGTGAAGTTGTTCATCGGTTCGGACATGGGAAAGGAAGGGTTGGAGGGTTAGTCTGGCTTCGGACCAGACGGCGGGGGCGTGGACGGAACGGGAAAACGGGCAAACTCCTCGCGCAGACGGGCCGCTCGCGTGGCGTCGCGCTCCACGGCCCCGAGATCGTCCTGCGCCGCGTGCTGCACATGGCCGGGCTGCGCCTCGATCAGGAATCGGTCGATCAGCGGGCGGCTGTCCTCGGGGAAGATCCGGAGGTCGACGCCCAACCGCAGGAGCGAGAGCAGATTCATCGCCTCCGCGGAGCTGAGCACGTGGCTGTGCTGGAGAATGCCGTAGGCGCGCCCGATCTTGTCGAAGAGCTTGCGAGGATCGGCTTCGAGCAGCTTCTGCCGCGCGTTGAGTTCGTGCTCGACGATCGACTGCAGGACGCTTTGGAGGCGCTTGATGATTTCCTCCTCGGGCTCGCCGAGCGTCGTCTGGTTGGAAATCTGAAAGATGCTCCCGGAGGCATCGGAGCCCTCGCCGAAGAGACCGCGCACCACCATGCCGAGTTGGTTCACCGCCCGGACGATCTTCTCCATCTGACCGGAGATGACGAGGGCCGGGAGGTGCATCATCGCGGAGGCACGCATGCCGGTGCCGAGATTCGTCGGGCAGGCCGTCAGGTAGCCCCACTGCGGTGAGAAGGCATAGTCGAGCTTCTCCTCCAACGCGGAGTCGAGGTCGTTGATCGCGTTCCACGCCTTCTTGAGTTGGAAGCCGGCGCGGAGCACCTGGATCCGCAGGTGGTCCTCCTCGTTGATCATCACCGAGAAGGTCTGGTCGCGGTTGATCACGAGACCGGAGCCCGACTTCGACCCGCTGAGTTCGCGGGAAATCAGGTGACGTTCGACGAGGATGAGCTTCTGCAGTTCATTCAGGTCGGAGACCGCGACGTTGACGCTCCGCTTCATCGACGAGAGACCGCCAACCGCCTCCCGGCAGGTGGCGAGGATCTCGGAGCGCTGGTCCGCGTCGGCCCAGCCCGGGAACGACCGGCCCGCCACGTTGCGCGCCAGACGGATGCGCGTCATCAGCACGACCGCGCACTTGCTCGTCGCAGCCGAACTCGTGAGTTCCGAGGGCGTTTCGATGAGTGAGGTGATCGTCATGGGACTACCGGCTCCCTTCGATCTTCGGGACGAAGGCCTGCTTGACCTGCAGGATCTCGTCGCGGAAACGCGCCGCATCCTCGTAGCGCTCGGACTTGATCGCATTGTCGAGTTCCCCCTCGAGCGCGGTGAGGCGGTCGTGGAGGTTCTTGCGGCTCGCCGCCCGCGCCGGGACCTTCCCCGTGTGCGTGGTGCCCTTGTGCATCGAACCCAGCATCGGCTCAACGATGGCGGCGAACGTCTCGTAGCAATGCGGGCAGCCGAAGCGACCGTGCTTCTTGAACTCGGCCTGGGTAAAGCCGCAATGGTCGCAGCGCATCGCCGTGGGCGTCGGTGACTCGTTCGTCAGGGAGGCCTTCATCAGCAGGTCCGCCAGCGAGAACCCATTCGGATCGGTCACCCCCTTCGCCTGGGCGCACGCTTCGCACAGGTCCACCTTGTGCACCTTGTTATTGACGATTTGCGTCAGGTGCACCGTGGCCGGCTTGCTGCAGAGATCGCACTTCAGAGAACTGCCCATGGAGGAAGCATATCACACGCGGGCGAATTTTCGACCGTCGGGAGACAAAAAGGTGAGAAGGAGGGACGCATCCGGCACGAACGCCTGCAAGCATCGTGCCAGCGTGGGAGGTCAACGCAAGCGCGGGGAAACCCCAGCCATGGCATCAACCGCGCCAGGAAGAGATGCGACGGGGTGGCACACGACTGCGCCACGACGCCCGTCGGGGGAAGGGAGGCGCCGCCGCTCAGATCCGCGTTCCCTCGGTCAGCACGCGACGGCGGAACGCCTCAAGCACCCGGCCGAAGATCGGACCCGGCTGGCCCGAACCGATCGTGCGACCGTCGAGCTTGACCACGGGAATCACCTCGGCCCCGGTGCCGGTGAGGAACACTTCATCGGCATTCCACACGTCGTAGCGGGTCAGCGAGTGCTCCTCAATCGGAACCCCGATCTCCCGGGCGATGCCAAAGATTTCGTCGCGGGTGATGCCCTTCAGCGCGCCCTGCTGCGCGGAGGGCGTCAGGATCCGGCCCTTGTGCACGATGAAGATGTTGTCACCCGTGCACTCCGCCACGAAGCCCTGGTCATTCAGCATGATGGCCTCGAGCGCGCCGGCCTGACGCGCCTCGATCTTGGCGAGGATGTTGTTCAGGTAGTTGAGCGACTTGATCGCCGGGCTGAGGGCGGCGGGATTCATGCGCCGCGTGGCCACGGTCACGATTTCCAAGCCCTCCGTGTAGTACTTCGCGGGGTAGAGGGCAATCTTGTCAGCGATGATGAAGATCGAGGGCTGCTTGCAGAGCCAGGGCGAGAGCCCGAGATCACCCACCCCGCGCGTCACCACCAACCGGATGTAGCCATCCTGCAGGCCATTCGCCCGGCAGGTCTCGCACACCGCATCGCTGATCTGCTTCCGCGTCCACGGCAGCGTCAGGAGGATCGCCTTCGCGGAGTACTCCAGGCGCTCCAGGTGCTCGTCCAAACGGAACACATTCCCGCCATAGAGCCGGATCCCCTCGAAAATGCCGTCCCCGTAGAGCAGGCCATGATCGAAGACCGAGATCTTCGCATCCGCTGAGTCGACGAGCACGCCATCGAGGTAAATCTTCATCACCGCTCACCGTAGAAACCTGCGCGAAGGTTTGTCCAGCCCCACACACATTTCGGGCGGTTCTTTGCCCTTTACGCCACCGCATCCAAGCGATGCAGTCGATCTGCAATGCAAATCAATTACTTAAATATCCGATCAGCCTTCACCCTGATCGAACTCCTGACGGTTATCGCCATCATTGGAATTCTCGCCGGCATCCTCATTCCCACGGTGGGTCGTGTCCGTGAGGTGGCGCAACGGTCAGCTGACGCCAGCAATCTGCGGGAAATCGGGAAGGCAGCGCTACTCTACGCGGCCGAAAACCAAGACCGCCTTCCGGATCCGTTGGCCAGCAGCGCCGCCGGGAGCACGGCACCGTCGCGCTACTTCACGCTGCTCTCTCAACTCGCCCAAGGCGGGGGGCTGGATGAAGCCAGCCTCTACTTCTCCCGGCTCGATCCCCAGAACGACGGGGCCGCGCCGCCGCGAGTCCTCGACCCGGCGGACACGACGCGGACCACGCTCAATCCGGCACTCACCAGCCGCATTCCCAGCGTGAACGTCGTCGGCGGTCTCCGGGTGACGGATGGCGGCTCCACCCCCCTCGCCTTCACCCGCGGACTCACGGCGGCGGGCACGTGGAACGCCTCCGCCACCGACGCCAACCAGGGGGTGTACACGGACGGCGGAGGGCATGTTCTCTTCCTCGGCGGCCACGTACAGTTCTTCCGAAAAGTGAGCGACCCGCTGACCACGTCGCGGGGGCAGCCGACGTCAGACCTGCGCCAGGCCATCCGCAGCGGGAGCAACCGGCGGATTTACGGGCTCGACGCCGGCAACGGCATCGCGAGCCCGGAGGGCGTCCCGGCCGCAGGGCCGTGAGGCGGGTGACCGCGGACGGGACTGCGCTCGGCAACGGGAGCCAAGCGCAGGCCGACGCTGGCCGCCCAGCGCGCCGTGAACCCACAGACGGGCATTCCCTTGCGGGCCGAGGTGTGCTAACCTCCTCCCTTCCCTCCGCCACGCCCTGCGTCCCCGACGATGAGCCCTGCCGCCCCTTCCGCCACCAAACCCGTGACCTACGTCGTCGGTCACCGTAATCCCGACGCCGATGCGATCTGCTCCGCCCTCGCCTACGCTGCGTTCAAGGAGGCCCGCGGGCAGTCCGGCTTCGTCGCCGCGCGCTGCGGGAACTCCAACGCCCGGATCGACGCCATTCTCCAGCGATTCAACCAACCACTGCCGCTGTACCTGAGCGACGTCACTCCCCGAGTCCACGACGTCATGGTCCACGATGTCGTTTCCGTGCTGGAATCGGCAACCTGCGCGGAGGCGCTCGAAGTGATCGAGTCGCGCGACATCCGGGTGCTGCCGGTGGTGTCGGGCGACCGCCGCCTCGTCGGCACCGTCTCCGTGTTCCAGCTGGGCGGGTTCTTCATCCCGCGGCTGCGCGAGGTCCGGGAGATGCGCAAGGTCTTCACCAGCCTCGCCCACATCGCCCGCGCCCTCCGCGCCCGCGTCGTCCACGTCGAACGTCCCGAGTCCACCGAGGAACTGTTCGTCCGCGTGGGCGCGATGGACGTCCGCTCGTTCTGGCGGATTTCCCAGGAGGAGGGCATCCCGCCGGAGCGCTCCATGATCATCGTCGGGGATCGCTGGGACATCCAGCAGCGCTCCCTCCAGATCGGGGTCCGGGCCATCATCATCACCGGTAACCTGCCCGTGGACGACGAACTGGTCAGCCAAGCCCGGGCGCGGGGGGTCTCCATCATCGTCAGTCCGTACGACTCGGCGACCACGGCTTGGGTCATCCGCACGGCCTCGACCATCGAGCGGCTGATCGACCGCAAGTACGCGTCGGTCAGCGCCGACCTGCGTCTCTCCGAGGTGCGCCGCAAGTCCGCCACCGCCAACGTCGCGGCGTTCATGGTGCTCAACGACGAAGGGCAGTTGCAGGGAATCCTGACCCGCACCGACCTGCTCCGTCCGGTGAAGACAAGTCTCGTCCTCGTGGACCACAACGAACTTTCCCAAGCCGTCCCCGGCGCCGCCGAGGTCTCGATCACCGAAATCATCGATCACCACCGGGTCGGTGCGATCAACACGGCGCAGCCCATCCTTTTCCTCAACGAGCCCGTTGGTTCCACGTGCACCATCGTCGCCGATCTCTTCCGGCGCGAGGGGCTCACGCCCTCGGCCGCGATGGCCGGGGTGATGATGGGCGGGATCATCTCCGACACGCTGCTGCTCCAGTCACCCACGTCCACCGAGAAGGACGCCTCCCTGCTCGGATGGCTCGCCCAGATCGCCCAGGTCGATGCCCGCACGCTCGCCGACGCGATCTTCAGTTCGGGCTCCGTCATCCTTGCCCAGGCACCCGACGCGGTGATCCGGGCGGACTTCAAGATCTACGAGGAGGACGCCGTCCGCTTCTCCGTCTCGCAGGTCGAGGAACTCGGCTTCGGCAACTTCTGGAAGCATTCGCGGCAGATCACCGATGCGCTCGGGAAGCTGCAGGAGGACGAGAACCTCCTCTTCGCCGCCCTGCTCGTGACCGACATCCACACCCAGAACTCCCTGCTGATCGTGAAGGGTGACCGCGACTTCATCTCGCGGATCACCTACCCCCACGTGGAGAAGGACGAAATCTTCGACCTTCCGGGTGTCGTCAGCCGCAAGAAGCAGCTCATCCCCTACCTCACCGGCATCCTGAAGGAACTGCACGACAGCGGCGCGGGGTCGACCCCGTCCGCGCCGGGCCGGTGATCAGCGAGCGTGCTCCGCAAGGTGACGCAGGAGCACGTCGCCCGTGGCTTCGTTGGTCGCCAGCGGCACGTTGTAGATGTCGCACACCTTGAGCAGCGCCGCGATGTCCGGTTCGTGCGGATGCGCCGTGAGGGGATCGCGCAGGAAGACCACCGCGCCGATGTCACCCGTCGCCACGCGGGCGCCGATCTGGAGGTCTCCACCCATCGGTCCGGACAGCATCGCCTCCACCGGCAGGCCGGTCTGGGTCCGGATCAGCGTCCCGGTGGTGCGCGTCGCGACGAGCCGCTGGGTCGCGAGGAAGGCGGCATGCCGGCGGACGAACGCCACCATCTGTTCCTTCCGGGCATCGTGGGCGATAAGGGCTATGACGGCCGGGGCGGCGGGCGGGACGGGAGCGGTGGTCATGGCGTGGCAGGAAGAGAGGCGAGGAACCGGTCAATCCGGCGCTGCACGCGCTCGCGGCCGAGCACGCGGAAGATGCCGTAGAAGGTGGGGCCGGCGCTGACTCCGGAGACCGCCAGTCGGCCTGGGTGGATGTAATCGGCGGTCTGGACGCCCTGCCGCGCCGCCAGTGCCTGCACGGCCGTCTCCAGCGCCGCATCGGTCGAGAAGTCAGCCTGCTCCAGCGCCCCGTGCAGCTCCCGCAGGCGCGCCCGCGGGTCGCCCTTCGCGAGGATCTTGTCGCGAGCCTTCGGATCGATCGCGAAATCGTCCTGGAAGAAGAACCCGATCGCCGCCGGCAATTCCTCGAGGGACCGGACCTTCACCTGGCAGAGGGTCAGGACCTCACGGACATAGTCGGCCTCCACCGGCGCCGTCCCGAAGAAGCCCCGTTTCTCCAGGAAGCCCTGCGCGAGCGGCACGTAACGCGACGCCGGCATGTCGTGCAGGTACGCCATGTTCATGTGCGCCAGCTTCCGTTCGTCGAAGCGCGCGTTGCTCTGGTTGATGCCCGGCAGGTCGAAAAGGCGGATGATCTCCTCGATCGGCATCTTCTCGGCGTCGTTCTTCGGGGACCACCCGAGCAGGCAGAGGAAGTTCACCAGGGCCTCCGGCTGGAATCCGCGGCGCTGGTACTCCTCGATCAACGCGCCCTGATCACGCTTCGACATCTTGCCAGGACCGTTCTGCTTCAAAATCAGCGGAATGTGGGCGTACACCGGAAGCGGCGCGCCAAACGCCCGGAAGAGCTCCGTGTGCTTGCTGGTGTTGGAAAGGTGATCCTCCCCGCGAATCACGTGCGTGACCTGCATCGCGAGGTCGTCGACCACATTGACGAAGTGGAAGACGGGATTGCCGTCCGAGCGGACGATGACGAAATCCTTCTCCTCCGTGCGTTCCACGCGGCCGCGGATCGCGTCATCGATGATCTGCGGCTCGCCGGAAATGCGGAAGAAGGTCGCCCCTTCCTTCTCGTAGGTGCGCCCCGCCGCCCGCAGGCGCTCGAGGTATTCGCGGTAGATCGCGGCGCGCTCGCTCTGACGGTAGGGACCATGCTTGCCGCCAACCCCCGGACCTTCGTCCCAGTCCATGCCCAGCCAGCGCAGGCTGTCGTAAATGACGCGCAGGAACTCCTCACTGTTCCGCTCCTTGTCCGTGTCCTCGATCCGGAGAATGAACACGCCGCCGGTATGCCGGGCATAGAGCCAGTTGAAGAGGGCCGTGCGCGCGCTGCCGATGTGGAAGAAACCCGTGGGACTGGGGGCGAAACGGACGCGGACCTGAGACATGGTAAGGGGGAGGGCGAACGCAGTTGAGCCGTCGGGAAAGGGTCCAGCTAGGAGCAAGCGCCCCCGGCTGTCAAAGCCGCACCCGGCTCCCGGTCGCCATGCGGCCGGCCGCCGCTCCGCGGCCACCGGACCGCGCGGGGAACGCGCCGCGTCCTGCCCAACCACACTCTGCCCAACCGGACCGCTCCCGCCTCAGCGTCCTCGGCCCCCTCTCGATGAGCAGGCGAGGAGCGTTCTGCCTCCCACCACGGGCGCACCGGCCTCACTCTCGGCCGCCATCCTCCTCCAGCAGGCGGTCGGGCAGCACCAAACCACGACGCTCGGCGAAGGCACGCACGTCCGCGGCGAGAGGAATCTCCAGCCGCCAGTCCAGCCCTGCCGGTCGGAGGTCGATCGCCGCGCAGTGCAAGGCCTGTCGTTCCAGGAGCAGCACCGCCGCCAACTCCGGGGTCCACCCGTGCGCGATGAAGTCAAGGAAGAGTCGCGGATCGGGCCCGTAGATCTTGTCACCCACCAGACCATGGCCCGCCCACTGGAGGTGGGCGCGGATCTGGTGTTTGCGCCCAGTCTCGGTCGAGATTCGCGCCAGCGTGAACCCGCCGGCCGCCGCGAGGGGGACCACCCGCGTGCGGGCTTCCTGCCCCGCGCCTGCCGCGACCACGCAGCTCTTGACGAGCACGGGGCTCGCGAGGTCGGGACCCAAGGGGCGGTCGATCACGAGGGAATCACGCAACTCGCCGGTGAGGAGCGCGAGGTAGGTCTTGCCGTACTTCCGCTCCTGCGCCGCCATCTGGAGCCTTCGCGCCATCGCGGCGTCCTTCGCGTAGACCACCAGACCGCTGGTCTCGCGATCGAGTCGGAAGACGAGGTGCGCCGCGCCGCCGCCCAAGTACTCCCGCACCGCACCCGAAAGGCTGGACCACGGACCATCCTTCGATGGGTGGCAGACGAAGTCGCCGGGTTTGTCGATCGCGAGAATCCGCTCATCCTCGGCCACGATCCAGCCGGCCAACTCCTCCCGCGAGATGCACCGCACCACGCCTTGCTGCAACCGTCGCTCCCACGGCCCGATCGGGCGATCATAGCCGCCCGGATTGTCCACCGCCCGCATCACGGCCGAGACCCCACCCTCGCGGAAGCGCCAGTCGAAGGGGTTCGGAGCGGCGTTGGAAAATTGGCATGCATCAAGCTAAAGTAAAACCCGAGAAATCGTGACGGCGAGGATTGCAAAGTCGAGCCCACCACCGCATGCTTCAGGCGTGGTGATAAGTCTTCCCCACGCTGGAATTCGTCCCGGTCCGCGGTTACGGATCGAGCGAGATGATTTCCCGCGCCAAGGCCCCCTCGGGGCGGCGCAGATCCGGGCGGCGTTTTTCCCTTTCGGCAGCAACCCGAAATGAAACCCAACAACATGAAGAGCATCACGCACACCCCCGAACTGATCGTATCCGGCATCCATCTCGAACTCACGCCTTCCCTGAAGACGTTCGTTCGCGAGAAGACCGAGCGACTGTTCCGGCACGAGGAGCGGATCATTCGAATCCGCGTGGAATTGGAGTGTGACCCGAAGCAGTCCGTCAGCAACCGCTTCACCGCAAAAGGCCACATCATGATCAACGGTCCGGACATGAATGCCTCCGTCGCCGCGGACGAGTGCCACAAGGCGGTCGCCATGCTGGTCGACAAACTCGACCGCATGCTCAACCGGAGAGCCACGTATTTCAAGGTCCGCCGCCACCGCACGTCCACCCGGCTCGCTGACTCCGCGCTTCTCTAGCCGCGCTGCGCCCTGCGGCACCGCGCCGCATCACGCCGCACCGCACGACACTGCGCATCGCATCGACTCACGCCCGCCGGTCCTCCGGCGGGCGTTTTCTTTTCCAGCGGGCATCGGCTCTTCAACTCGGGGGGAGGATCTCCGCCGCAGGGGCCGGGGGAGGCCCCTACAGGGCAAGGCACTGGATCGCCGCGAGACCCCACTGCGCGGCCGCGTTGGTCGAGAAACCCGGCACTTCCTCAATGGGACGCGTCACCGCTGGGCCTTCGATCTGGATTGGCACGAGGGGGTCGCGACTGCGCCACCCATTCTCCCCGCGCCAAAATTCCCGCCATGCCGACCGGCGGGCGCAGCATCCGCCTCCCGTTTCGCGACAAAGGCGGTGAGCCGCGCGTGACCTTGCTCAAGGTTGCGACCGCGCAGGGCTCGTCCAAGCCGCACCTCCGGCTCGGGCGCATCCGCGTTGTACAGTCGGCAATACTCCAGCCAAGCCGCGCGGAACGCTGGCACGTCCAGCAAGTCGACCAACTCCGCACATACCTCCACGACCCCGAAGACCGCGGACAGGTGGCTCGCCGAGGGTTCACGACTCGGAGAGGGACCAAACGCCCCGGACTCGAAGTCGATCGCGGCCCCGAGACTGAAGAAGCCCCAACGCTGTGATCCAATCCCTTCCATTCCCGCCCGCAAACGGTCCCGCACGGCCGCACTGCCCGTGCGCTCCCACTCCGTCAGCCACGCTGCCGCCGCCGCTCCCCAGTCGAGCCCGAAGCTCGCGTACGCCCCTCGCGCGGACGGATTGGCGGCCGTCACGAGCGCTGCGGCCACCTTGCGGCTCGGTTGCACCGTCGCCAGCGTCCGGATCGCTTCCACCTGCTCCCGCAGGAGTTCGCCCGTCCGCTCATCACCCGTGAGGTAGTAGTAGTACCGGCGGTTCGCCGCCGTGCTGATCCGCAGTTGCTTCGCGCTGCAGCCCCAGTGCAGGACGTTGTGCCGCGATCCCAGCGGTGCAAAGGGGCCAAGGTGGTGCACGTCCACCTCTCCCGTATGCCGGGTTATCGCCTCCGCGAAGCGAAACACGTCCGGACGCCCACTGCGCAGGAAGTAGAGCCAGAGCCAGATGTCGGTCGAGAGCTCGGAATTATCCCATGCGAAACCGCCGACGTCGTACTTCCACTCATGACGGTCCGCATCATAGCTGTGCATCACGTCGCCATAGTTCCAGAATCCATACCAGCGGCGCTGCTCCCGCTGGCGAAGGTAGAAGTCAAAGTGTGAGGCGAGTTGGCGATCCAGCGCCTCGACCACCGCGCCGCCACCGCCCTCCGGGGACCACAGGCCTCCGAATACCCCGGCCCGGTGAAGATCACGGCGGTCCGCCAGCAGGCGGGGCGGCACCCGCACCTGCCCCGCCATCGCCGCCAGGTCCGCGCGCGCCGGCGTGGCCGCCAGCGCCCAGAGCCGGAGTTCACTGGTCCGCGCCACGCCCACCGGCGAATCAAAGCCGGGTTCGTAATCCTCATAGGTGACCTCCAGTCCTTCGAGTTGGCGCGCCGGTGTGTCCTGCCCCATCCCGTCGCGATAGGGCCGGAGGTCCATCGGAGCCGCCCGGGGAGCCCAGAGCCACGCCGTCACCGTCGCGGCCTCCGTCGTCGCCCCCCGGACGTCAAGCTGTCCCGGATGCGCCTGCCAGAAATCCTGCACCCCGAGCGCGAGGCCGCCCTCCGGGGAACTCAGGCTCAGGAAGCCGCCGGAACGGCCACCCCGGGCAGCCGAAAGCCACGTGTGCGATCGATCGGTGCGCTTGAGCACTTCAAAGCTGTCGACCGAGGCTTGGAAGAGGGTCCAGTCGCCAAAGGCGGGAATGTACTGCAGCCGCGACGCCACCCGGCGGTCCCACGTCGCGGGATCCGGGGTCCGCTGCCCGGCCAGTTGCGCGTGACGGACCGCCCTGCCCGGGTCGCGGCGGAGCCCGGTCAGCCCCCGCACCGCCTCCGCGAACAGACCCTCTCCTTCACCGGAAAAGCGCACGTGACGATCGTGCAGGGGACCGCGCTGCGGGACCGTGAAGCGAATGCCCAGGCCGGCGATGCGGTCCGTCCCCGGATCGCCTTCATAAATGAAGGTGTGCACCCAACGCAGGTCACTCGCGCCGGCCTGCAGCGAGAGACGAACGACGAACGGCAGCCAGCGCCGCGAACCGGTGGGATCGGCATGGCGCCCCTCCAACCGCACGACCGCACGCACCGGCCCCGCCTGTTCCACCGTGGCGAGGCTGACCTCCCCGTCCCACTCCACCCGCCGCACCGCGCCACCCGTCTCGGAGTCGGACCCCTCCTCCCGCAGGCACACCAGTCGACCCGCCGAGGCCACCTCGGTGGTCCCGCGCCGGATCCAGGCCAGCAGGGTCCGCCCGCGCCGCGGCACCCGGCACGAGAAGTCTCCGGTCGCCAGATCGATGAAGTCCTCCCCGGAGGCCACGGAGACCGGGGCGGCAGGGGCGGCAGGAACTTCGCCCGCGCGGACCGTGAGCGTTGCCCAGTCCACCGCATCGGCCGGAACGGCATGACCGGTCCACTTCAGCGAGCCGTCGGGCCAGGTCGCCAGCGGCCACGTTTGCAACGCGACCGCGCGGCCGTCCGTCGGCGAGGCCGCAAACGGTACTTCCGGCATCACCCTTCCGCGCGGCCAAGCCATGCCCCAGCTTGACCCCACCCCGAGACGGGGCGCGCCGTCAAGCCACTGCGCCCGTCCCTCCACGGGTCCGCCGCCCGCGGACGCCGCCACGCCGGCCGCTCGGGCCGCCGAAGCAAAGGCCAGCGCCGCCGAGGTCACCGCCGCGCTCTGCACGAAGTCACGACGGGTACAGAATGCGGCTTGGGTCTGGGTGCTCATGGAGAAAGAAGGGTTCCCCCGCGCGCGGCGCGACCACCGCGATCCGAGGACCGCCGGTGCGATGTTCCTGCCGCCGCACCGAGATTCGCAGACCGCGCACCGCGACCGCGGCGCGAGTCGCGATTCGCCGAAGGCGGGGTGCGGAAGTGAAGACCGAGGGGCACGGGAACGCGGCGGCGGTGGGACGAGCGAAACCGGCCCCGGTCAACGGGGTCGAGACCGGCACAAATCTGACAGTCCCGGTTTAGCGTTGAAAAGCCCAACAGGCGCCACCTTCTAGTCAAGGCGCCATGGCTGGACCGACGCTGCGCACCTTGGCCCGGCAACTCGGGCTCTCCCGCACCACCATTTCGGAGGCCCTCGGCGGCTCCCCGCGGGTCAAGGCCGAGACGGCGGCGAAGGTGAAGGCAGCAGCCGAGGCGGCGGGCTACGTCCGCAACCCGCTCACCGGTGCGGTCATGTCCCAGCTGCGCCGCTCCCGCAGCCAGCAGTTCCGCGGCGTGCTCGCGGCGCTCGAGATCGTGGATGAGGCCCACACCGCGCTCGCGCGCCGCTACAGCCGGGCCCTCATGTCCGGCATCTCGTCGCGCGCCGAGGAAATGGGCTTCACCGTCGAGCGCTTCACCCTGGGTCCGCAGGGCATCCGTCCCAACCGGCTCGACACCATCCTGTACACCCGCGGCATCCAGGGGCTGATCCTCCTGCCCGCCTCCGGATCCCCGGATCTCAGCGCGCTCAGTTGGGACCGCTACACCGCGGTCTACACGGATTACTTCATCGAGGCACCGCCGCTGCACTGCGTCTGCTGCGACCACTACCGTTCCATGGTCACGCTGATGGGCGAACTGCGCGCGCGCGGCTACCAGCGTCCGGGACTCTTCATGGACAACGCCCTGAGCGAGCGCCTGCAGTTCCGCTGGGAGGGGGCCTTCCTCGCGGTGCAGGACCATTCCCCGCCCCCCCGGCCCATCCCGGTCCTGCGCTCCCGCGCCCTCGGAGCCGAGGAATTCACCGCGTGGTTCCGCCAGCATCGGCTTGACGTGGTCATCGGCCACTTCCCCGAGGCGGTGAGGTGGATGGAGGCAGCGGGCGCAGCCCTCCCGGAAACGCACGGCTTCGTCTGCCTGAACGTCCTGCGAACGAACCACGACTGCACCAGCCTCGATCTCCAACCCGCGGAGATTGGCGCCCGCGCCACCGAACTCGTGGTCGGGCAACTGCTGCATCACGAGATGGGCGTGCCCGCCCGGCCGTCGCTGACCACGCTCCCGGCCCGGCTGATCGAGGGCCCGACCCTGCGCCCGCGACCCAAGGAGGCCGCCGCCGGGTCTCCCTGGATCGGTCACACCGCCGCGGCCGCGCCGCCGGCCGCGCCGCGCCCGTGATGTCCGGCGCCCGGGGCGACCCGACGCGTCCTTCGCCCCTGAGCCGATGCAACCGATCGTGAGCACCCTCCTCCGCGCCACCACCGTTGCCGTCCTGGCCGGCCTCGCGGCGCTCGCCGCCGCTCCGGCCACGGTCCTTCACCGGGATGACTTCCGCGGGGACCTGCGGCAGTGGGTGGTGGAACAGCAACCGGGCGGCCGCGTCGTCGTGGAGTCCGGACGACTCGTGATCGCGGACTCCGGCGGGGCCACGGTGTGGTTCCGCACCGCGTTGGTCGCGCCGGTAATCATCCGCTACGACGTGATCGTTTCGTCCGCGGCACGCGTCTCCGACCTGAACTGCTTCTGGATGGCCACCCACGCGGCGGATCCGCGGGACCTGTTCGCAGCAGACCGCCCGCGCTCGGGGCGATTTTCCGACTACGACGGGCTGCGCACCTACTACGTCGGCTACGGTGGAAACAACAACACCACCACGCGTTTCCGCCGCTACGATGGCTCCGGCGCGCGGCCCCTCGCCCCGGAACACGATCTCCGCCGCGCCGACGTCCTGCTCCGCCCGGACCACCGTTACCGCATCGAGCTCCGCGCACTGGCCGGAGGACTGGTCCAGTTCTGGCGCGACGGCGAGAAGATCTTCGACGTCACGGATCCTGAGCCTCTGACCCGCGGCTGGTTCGGTTTCCGCACGGTCAACAGCCGTCTGGAAATCTCCGCCTTCGAGGTCCTGAGCGGGGAGCCTGACCCGGAGTCATTGACCAGCGCGCCCCCGGGGCGGTGATCCTTCGCGGTCCTGACGCCCACCCCGACTAGAAGTCGAACTGGTCGATGTTGTCGCGGTTGAACAGGAACGGCTTTCCGAGAAGGATGTTGTCGCCCTCGATGCGGAACTCGCCCAACGAGCCGGCCTTGAACGTGGAGGCTCCCGCCTTGAGTTCGCCCTTGGCGAGCGCCACCGCCGCCTGGACGGTGAGGTAGCCGAGATCCTCGGTCTTCCAGAGGATCACCGTGTCGGTCACTCCCTCCTTCACATAACGACGGTTCTCATTGGGCAGCCCGAGTCCGATCACGCGCACCGCCCCCTTCTTGCCGGCCTGCTTCACCGCCTCGGCGGCGCCAGGGACGGCGGGTGAGCAGATGGCCATGATCAGGCGCAGCTTCGGATGCGCGCTCATCAGCGCGGTGGCCTCGGACTGCGCACGGTCCTTGAGATCGTCGCACGGGCGCACCGCGACCAGCTTCATGCCGGGGTGCCTCTCCTGCCGACGACGCTCGATCTCGCGCTGCCACTCGCGCTGGTTCCCGGCGGTCAGCGTGGCACAGATGATCGCAAACTCCCCTTCGCCGCCGCAAAGCCGGGCGGCCTCGTCCATCAACGCCTCACCGATCCCCTGGGGCGTCGCTTGGTTGACGAAGAAACTCCGGGCGTCGGGCATCGCGTCGGCATCGAACGTGACCACCTTGATGCCCTCGCGGCGGGCCTTGCGCAGCGCCGTGGAGATGCCCTCGCGGTTCTCGGCGGCGACGGCGATGACGTCCACGCCGAGGGTGATCCAGTTCTCGACGATTTCGTTCTGCTTCGCGGCATTGCTGTCGACCGGGCCTTCGAAGAGCAATTCGACCCCGAGGTCGCGGGCCGCGCGCTCCGACCCCGCCTTGCAGGAAATGAAGTAGGCGTTGCCCTTGGACTTGGGCAGCAGCGCCACGAGGAGCTTGGAGTCGGGGGCGCTCCAACCGAGGGACGAAGCGAGGCTGAGGAGGAGGCAGGAGACAACGAAACTACGGGTCATGGTGCGAAAGCGCCCGGGATCACCACGGCCCCGGGTCGGCGACACTTCAAGCCGCGCCCCCGCTGGCGCGCAAGCGCTATCCCGTGACAGACGAGAGGCGCAGGCGCTCGGCCAGCTTGCCCGCCGCCAGCGCCGCGAGGAGCAGCGCGCCCGTCAGGAGGCCGGCCAGTTCCTCGGCCGCGTTCAAGCGCATCACCACCGGCAGGGTCGCGAGGCCATTCTTCAGCACCGCGATCGCCGCCACGCCCAGCAACGTGCCCGTCACCGTACCACGGCCGCCGAAGATGCTCGTCCCGCCAAGCACGACCGCCGTGATCGCGAACAACTCGTAGCCCAGCCCGGCGTCCGCCTTCGCCTGTCCGAGCCGCGACGTGTAGATCAGCGCCGCCAGCGCCGCGATCACGCCCGCCGCGACGTACGCGGCCGTCAGTTGCCCGCGCACGCCGATCCCGGCAAAGCGCGCGCCCTCCGGTGCGAACCCGATCACGCGGCACGCGCGTCCCGCAACGGTGCGGTGAATCCAGATCCACACCGACACGGCGACGGCGAGGAAAAGCCACGCCTGCACCGGGAGACCGCCCCAGCGTCCCTGCCCGAGGACGAGGAAGCCCGCCGGAAAGTCGCTGTACGTAACCGAACCGCGCGTGAAGGCCTCGGCCAATCCCCGAAAAAGCGAGTACGTCCCGAGCGTGACGATCAGCGGCGGGAGTCGGAGTTGGCAGATCAACCCCGCATTGAGGCCACCGGCCACGGCCCCGACCACCAGCGTCAGGGCGGCGGCGACCGGCAGGGGCAGGCCGAGCGCGTGCGTGAGTCCTCCGAAGACGACTGCGCACAGCCCGAGCAGCGAACCCACGGACAGGTCGATGCCACCGGTGAGGATGACCGGCGTGAGGGCCAGTGCCAGCAGCCCGATCTCGCAGGAATGACGCAGGATGTCGAACTGACGGTCGAGCGTGCCGAAGCCCACCGTGACACCGCGACGGTTCACGCTCGTGCCGAAGTGGTAGAAGAGCAGCCACTCGACCACGAGCACGAGCAGGAGCAGGACCTCGTAGCGGAGCAGCCAGCGACGCCACGACGGGCCCGCCGCCGCACCGGGGGCCGGGGGGTGGGCCGGCTCAGCGCGCATGGTTCCTCCTCCGCCGGAGTCCCTCGACCATGACGGCCGCGAGAATGATCAGGCCCTGAATCGCCTTCTCCCAGTACGCATCGATGTGCAGGTGCACCATCGCCGGCGAAATGCACGCCAGCAGCAGCAGGCCGGCAAGCACGCCCCACACGGTGCCACGTCCACCGGAAATCGCGACGCCGCCAACCACGGCCGCCGCGATGGCCTTCAATTCCAGCCCGCTGCCGGTCAGCGGCTGCACCTGCGGCGACTGCACGACATTCATCATCGCGGCAATGCCGGTGAGCGCGCCCATCAGCACGAAGGTCCCAAGCGTCACCGCCCGCGGTCGGATGCCAGCCAGCCGGGCCGCCTCCGCATCACTTCCCACGGCATAAAGCCAGCGGCCCGCCGCGAGGTGGCGCAGTCCCCACGCGAGGACCGCCACGAGGCCCACGGCGCCGCCCACCAGCAGCCACTGACCCTGCGACTGCGACAGCCCAAGCCATTGGATGCGTTCCGGCAAATTCACGAACTCCCCCTGGCGCACCAGGTTCAAGCACTGACGCAAGGCCACGAGCGTGGCCAGCGTGACCACGATCGAGGGCAGCCCGAGCCATGCCACGAGCAGCCCGTTGACGAGGCCGAGCGATCCGCCGATCAGCACCGCCACCGGCACGACCGCGGCGAGCGGCCAACCCGCGGCCGCCAGCAGTCCGGCGATCACGCTGCAAACGGAGAACTGGGAGCCGACGGAAATGTCGATCTGGCGGACGATGATGACCATCGCCACGCCGCACGCCACGACCAGCGAGGGGGCCTCGCGGGCGAGCAGCGAGAGCAGCGGCTGCAACTGGAAGAACGCCGGCGCCCGCCAGGCGAGGTAGGCCAGCAGGAGCGCCAGCACGCCGACGACCGACCACTCGCGGATCCAGCGGTTCATGCAGCGGTTCCCTCCACTGGCTGCCCCAACGCGGCACTCATCACCTGCGTCGCGCCCGCCCCGCCGGGCAACTCGGCCGCGAGCTCGCCGCCACGCATCACCCCGATGCGATCGCTCATGCCCAAGATTTCGGGAAGGTCGCTCGAAATCAGCACCACCGCCATGCCCTCCGCCGCGAAGCGGCGCACCAGTCGGTGAATCTCGCTCTTCGCCCCGACATCCACGCCTTGCGTCGGCTCGTCGAGCAACAGCACGCGCGGCCGTGTCGCGAGCCAGCGCGCGAGCGCCACTTTCTGCTGATTTCCTCCGCTGAGGTTTGCGGTGGCCGTTTCCGTGTCCGGCGTGCGAATCGCCAGCGCCCGCACGAACTCCCGCGCCTCGCTCCGCTCCCGGTCGCGGCGCAACCAGCCCAGCGGGAAGAGTCGTCGCCAAGCCGCGAGCGAAACGTTCTGTTCGATCGGCAACTCCAGCACCACGCCGTGCCGGCGCCGATCCTCGGGCACGTACGCGATGCCGTGCGCGATCGCCGCCTGCGGCGACCCGATGGTGACCCGCTCCCCGTCGATCCAGAGTTCACCCGCATCCGCCGGCGTGAGCCCGAAGAGCGTGCGCGCCAGTTCCGTCCGACCCGCACCGACCAGCCCCGCCAGACCGTAGACCTCTCCGGCGCGCACCTCGAAACTCACCGGGCGGCCCCCTGCCGACCGGCAGCACAGCCCGCGCAACGCCAGCCGCACCGCCCCGGGGGCCGACTCTGACGGTGGATAGAGCTGCGCGACGTCCCGTCCCACCATCAGCCGGATGAGTGTCGCCTCGTCCACCTCGGCCCGCAGCCGCGAAGCCACCGATTGACCATCCCGGAGAACCGTCACCCGATCGGCGAGCGCGAGGATTTCCTCCAATCGATGGGAAATGTAGATCACCGCCACCCCTTCGCGACGCAGCGCGTTCACGATGCCGAACAGGCGCTCCTGCTCCCGACGCGTCAGCGAAGCCGTCGGCTCGTCCATGATCACCACGCGCGCCCCGGCTCCGATGGCCGAGGCAATCTCCACGAGCTGCTGCTCCGGCATCGACAGGGTCCCGACTTCCCGCCCGGGATCGATCTCCGCCCCGATCCGCGCCAGCAACGCGAGCGCGACGCGGTGCCGCTCCGCCCACGCCACCCGCCGCCATCCCGCCGCCGGTTCCAGACGCAGCGCGAGGTTCTCGGCGACGCTCAATTCCGGGAACAGGGCCGGTTGCTGGTAGATGCACGCGATGCCGCGGCGGCGCGCCAACGCTGGGTCCAGCCGCTCCAGCGTCTCACCCGCCAGTTCGATCACTCCCGAATCCGGCGCATGCGCTCCGGTCGCCACCTTGATCAGCGTCGACTTCCCCGCGCCGTTCTCACCCAGCAGCGCGTGGACCTCCCCCGCCCGCACCTCGAGGTCGACACCCCGGAGGGCCCGCACGGCCCCAAAGGACTTCGTGATCCGGCGAAAGGCGAGAAGCGGGCGTTCAGACATCGGATCGGAGCGGGCGTAAACCGCCGATCATGGCGACGGATTCAGCGGGACCGATCAACGCAAAAACCCCAGCCAGCCGTCACGTCCCCGACGTTTCGCAACGGTGGCGATGGTTTCATGGCTCGCGGTTCGAGGTTCGCGGTTTGTGGCTTGTGGTTCTCGGCTCACGGCGTGCGGTCCGCAGCTAACGGCCTGCGGTTTGGAGCTCACGGCGTGCGGTCCGCGGCTCACAGCTTGCGGTTTGGAGTTCACGACGTGCGGTCCGCAGGTCGAGGTTCGCGGCGTGTGGCCCTGGGGCTCACGGCGTGTGGCGTGCGGTCCGTGGCCGATGGCTCACAGCTCTTAAAGCGTTGCTCCCGGTTCACGGTTCGCGGCCGGTGGTTCGTCGGCTCCGCGACCCGGCATCTCAGGATGGCGGGAGGCTTGATAGAAAGGGGTGCAAGGGGAAGGAGCGAAGCTCCTTCCCCTTTCGGCCGAGGCCGGCCTCGGCCAAACGGCTCGACCCGCACCGCCACCGGCGAGGCGCTCGAGGCCTTCCGAGCTGTTTCAAGTTAATGACGCGAAGCCCCGGACGTTTCGGGTCGCGAGAGAAAATCCTTGCGCCGGACGGCCCATCCTTTGTTCTGACGCGTTCCGGTCGGTAGGATACTCAAGTGGCCAACGAGGAGAGACTGTAAATCTCTTGGGCTTCGCCCTTCCCTGGTTCGAATCCAGGTCCTACCACCACTTTCCAGGGCTCCAGCAAAGGTGCGCGATGGGCGCACGACAGTTGCGGCGGGAGCCGTTCCGCGTTGAATTGGCCGGGAGATGCCAACGCTGCCCTCCGGCGCCTGGGACGTCCTGTCCACCAGCATCACCCCCTACCTGTTCACCATCGGGGGGTTCATCCTCGCCGTTTTCGCGATCGCCCGCCTGCTGAATGAACGACGCCAGCCAAGCAACACGCTCGCCTGGCTGCTCGTGATCGTGCTGCTTCCCTACGTCGGCGTGCCGCTGTACCTGCTGATCGGCCGCCGCAAGCTCCAGCGGGTCGCGCGGCGCCGCTCCCACATCGCCGCCACGCGCCGGGTGGTCCGCCAGACTCCGGTGCTCCCGCCGCCGTGCCTGACCGCGCAGACGATCAACCGAACCGGTGCCGGCGTCGTCACCGGCGGCAACCAGGTGGAGTTCATCACCGACGGGGAACAGGCCTTCCGGGTCTTCCTCGACCTCATCCGGGCATCCCGCCGCGAGATCCACATCACGACGTTCATCCTCAGCCGCGATGCCACCGGACGTCAGTTGGTGGACGCGCTGGCCGAGCGCGCGCGTGCCGGCGTCAAGGTCCGCCTGCTCCTCGACGGTGTGGGAAGCCTCTTCGCCAGCTTCGGCTTCTGTCGCGCGCTGCGCGAGGTCGGCGGCGAGGTTGTCCGCTTCCTTCCCGTTCTCCCGCTGACCAGCCGCGGCTACGCAAATCTCCGCAATCACCGGAAGATCGCGGTCTTCGACCGCACCACCGCGGTGATCGGGGGGCACAACCTCGCGCAGCTGTACATGGGACCCAAGCCCTGGCGCAAGCGCTTCGCCGATTTCGGCGCCATCCTCCGCGGGCCGGCGGTTCTGGAACTGAACGACGTGTTCCTGACTGACTGGTGCTTCGCCTCGCGACAGTCCTACAGCGCCCTGCAGGAACGCACCACGGAACCGCCCCCGCCGCCGGCGGGAGACAGCATCCTGCAGGTCGTGCCGAGCGGTCCGGACCTTGAGGGCGATCCCCTCTACGATGGCGTGCTCTCCATGATCCAGGAAGCGGAGGCCAGCATCTGGATCGTCACCCCGTACTTCATCCCGGATGAGGTGCTGCAGCGTTCCCTCATCGTCAAGGCCCGCGCCGGATGCGACGTCACCTTGATCGTCCCGGCGCGCTCCAATCATCCCATCACCGACTTTGCGCGGCGTCATTACCTGCGCGAACTGCAGAAGGCCGGTGCCCGGGTCCTGCTCTTCCAGCCAGGCATGCTGCACAGCAAGGGCGTGATCATCGACTACCGCATCGGGCTCCTCGGGAGCGCCAACTTCGACTTGCGCAGCCTGTTCCTCAACTTCGAGATCAGTGTGCTCGCCTACTCACCCGCCGACGTCGCCGGCATGCGCAACTGGGCCCGGGGTTTGATGGAGCGGTGCCGCCCGGCCCCGCAGGACCGGCGTCGCGAACGTCCGTTCCGCACGATGGCCGAGGATCTCAGCCGGTTGCTCGCACCGCTGCTCTGAGCCGTGAGGAGCAGCGGTCCTCAAAGGCCACCCATGTCGAGCAGGCCCGACTCGGGCCGCTCCGCCGCCGAGGTGGCAACGATCATGCCGGCGGCGAGCGTGGCGTGACTGAACTCGTCGATCAGGATGAAGCTCCCGGTCGCGCGGTTCCGCGCATAGGTGTCGCAGAAGAGCGGCACCGCCGTGCGCAGGTGCACGCGGCCGATGTCGTTCATCCCGATTTCCGTGTCGCCGGGGACGCGATGCAGGGTGTTGATGTCGACCTTGTAGCGGACCGTCTTGAGCGCGCATTTGGCCTCCCGCGTGGTGTGCCGCACGAGGTACCGGCCACCGGGCTGCAGTCGCTTTTCGGAGAACCAGCACACCATCGCCTCAATGTCCTGCGTCTGCTGCGGCGCGTTGGTCGGCCGGGCGATCTGATCTCCCCGCGAAATGTCGATCTCGTCCTCCAGCGTCATCACCACCGACATCGGGGCAAACGCCTCGGCGAGCGGTCCAGAGGGACCCGCCAGGCTCTTGATCCGCGACGTGCGGCCGCTCGGGAGGGCAAGCACCTCGTCGCCCGGCTTGAAGACGCCTCCGGCGATGCGGCCGGCGAATCCGCGGAAGTCGTGATGCTCGTCGCGATTCGGCCGGATCACGGTCTGCACCGGGAAGCGGGCGTCGACGTGATTGAGATCGCTGCCGATGTAGACCGTCTCGAGCGTGTAGAGCAGCGACCCGCCCCGGTACCAGGGCATGTTCGCCGACCCCTCGACGACGTTGTCGCCGTGCAGGGCCGAGATCGGAATGAAGCGGATGTCCGGGATCTCGAGGCGCGAGGCGAATTCCTTGTACTGGCGGACGATGTCGTTGAAGCGCTCCTCCGACCAGTCGACGAGGTCCATCTTGTTGACCGCGACCACGAGGTGCTGGATGCGCAGGAGCGCGGCAATGAACGAGTGGCGGCAGGTCTGCTCGACCACGCCCTTGCGCGCGTCGACGAGCACGATGGCGAGGTTCGCCGTCGATGCGCCGGTCACCATGTTGCGCGTGTACTGGATGTGCCCCGGGGTGTCGGCGATGATGAACTTCCGGCGGGGCGTTGCGAAGTAGCGGTACGCCACGTCGATCGTAATCCCCTGCTCGCGCTCAGCGCGCAGACCGTCCGTCAGCAGCGAGAGATTCAGGTGGTCCTCACCGCGCTGTTCGGTCGCGCGCTCGATCGCCTCCAACTGGTCCTCGAAGATCGCCTTCGAATCGTAAAGGAGTCGGCCGATGAGGGTCGACTTGCCGTCGTCGACGCTGCCGGCGGTGGTGAACCGCAGCAAATCCATCGCGAGGTATTTCGGGTCAGTGGACATGAAAGCGTGGAGTCAGATCAGCGTTGCGGGCGCCGCGTTCAGAAGTACCCGGCCTTCTTGCGGTCTTCCATCGCCGTCTCGGAGCGGCGGTCGTCGGCGCGGGCGCCGCGCTCGGTGACCCGCGCCGAGGCCACCTCCTGAATGATTTCCTCAAGGGTCGAGGCGGCACTCTCCACCGCGCCCGTGCAGGTGGCGTCACCGACGGTGCGGAAGCGCACGGTCAACTCCTCGAAGGCCTCACCTTCGAGCAGGGTGATGAACGGAGTGTCCGCGAGCAGCACGCCCTGACGGCGCACGGCGCGGCGACGGTGCGAGAAGTAGATCGACGGAATCTCCAGTTGCTCCTGCGCAATGTACTGCCAGACGTCCATCTCGGTCCAGTTCGAGAGCGGGAAGACACGGAAGTGCGCTCCCGGATGCTTGCGCCCGTTGAAGAGATTCCAGAGCTCCGGTCGCTGGCTCTTCGGATCCCACTGGCCGAACTCGTCACGGTGGGAGAAGAAACGCTCCTTGGCGCGCGCCTTCTCCTCGTCCCGCCGCGCTCCGCCGAGGCAGGCGTCGAACCGGAATTCCTCGATCGCATCGAGGAGCGTCACGGTCTGCAGCGCATTGCGCGACGGATTGGGTCCCTTCTCCTCCTGGACCCGGCCCGCCCGGATCGAATCCTCGACGCGACGCACAATCAGGCGGCAGCCGAGCTGCTCCACCAGATGGTCGCGGAACGCGATCGTCTCCGGGAAATTGTGCCCCGTATCCACGTGCAGCAGCGGAAAGGGCAGACGCGCCGGCGCAAAAGCCTTCTGCGCCAGACGCACCATCACGATGGAATCCTTGCCGCCGGAGAACAGGAGCGCCGGCCGCTCAAACTGGGCCGCAAACTCGCGCATCACGAAGATCGCCTCGTGCTCCAACTGCGCCAGATGCGTGAGATGATACGAACTCATGAAAGTGTGCTTCCGCCGCCTCAGGCCTGCCCGGAGCCATCCGGCCGCACCCGCGGCAAGACCCACGCACGCAACGCCTGCAGCGACTCCTCGGGCGACTGATCCTCGGTCCGCACCGTCCAGTGTCCCTCCCGCTCCGCAGGCACCTCAAAGCCCGAGTCACGACCCGTGAACTGGCCGACCGCACCCGCCGCCGCCTTCGCGTAGAGGCCCTTCGGGTCGCGACGCGCACAGGTGGCAAACGAAGCGTCGACGAACACCGGGATCCAGTCGTCCGCTCCCACAATGTCCCGCACCAGCGACCGGTGCCGGGCCAGGGGCGTGATGAAGGACGCCACCACGACCACTCCGGCGTCCACGAACAGCTTGGCGACCTCGGCCACCCGCCGCACATTTTCGGCGCGATCCTCGTCGCTGAAGCCCAACCCTCGGTTCAACCCGGTGCGTACATTGTCGCCATCCAGGAGGTGGGTCGTGAATCCGTCCGCCAGCAGCGCGCGCTCCAGCCCTGTCGCCAACGTGCTCTTGCCCGAGCCGCTCAAACCGAAAAGCCAGATCACCCGCGCCTTCTGGTTCAGACGACGCTCCTTCTCCACCCGCGAAACCACGCGGTCGAAGATGGGATGAAGGTGGGAGGACGTATCGCTCACTTTAGTTGAGTGAATTGATGACCTTAGAACTAATTAGGCAGGGGGCAAGCTCAAATCCCGTGGACGACCGGACATTACCCGGTAAACCGCGCTTCATCAACCCTTCCCGACCGACTGCGGCTGCTTGGGCCCTCGGACCGCCGGTCAGCCGGCGCGGCGAGGCGCGGGTTTCGAGCGGAGGCGCACACCCGCTCGACGCTCACGGGACCCTCTCGCATCGCGGCTCCACCGCTGCGGCGGGCACCTCAAAGCCCTGCGGCACGCTCTGCGGTGGAACGGACTCGATCTCCGCCAACCAAGCCCGCGCCTCCTCCGGCCGACCGAGGCGTTCGAGAGCGCGGGCACGAAGCCGGGCCGCCGGCCCGATCCGGGGCGCGAGGCGGGTGGCTCGCTCGAGGGCCCGCTGCGCGCCCTCGAAATCCCCAAGCTCCCAGCCCAGCAACCAGCCAACCTCCAGAGGAATCTCCGACGCCTGCGGATGAGCGTCCTCGGCGCGCTCGAGCAAACGCACCGCCTCCTCCACTCCCCGGCGTCGCTCCCGGACGCCGCCGCCCCGCCACTGCGGCACGTCGAACGCCAGCATTCTTGCGCCATCGATCCAGTACCCGCGGTGCTCCGGCCTCAGGCTCACGGCGGCAAACAACGCCTGCCGGAACTCGCGGACGTCCTCGCGCTCCCACGCCCGCCTCGCCTGCACCCACGACCAGCCCGCCGCCACTCGACGCAGGCCTGAGAACGCCGCCCGCGCCCAGGCCGACCGCACTGCAGCGCGACGTTCCTGCCCTCCGGTCTCCTCTGGCTGATCGCTACCCGCGTGCCGACCCGCCGTCGCACCGTCTCCGCACGTCCCAACCTCCCGATCCATCGCGCCCCGCCCGGCCACCGAGCCACCCAGCCACGCCCCGACGATCAACCACGCGCTGAGCCACCGGCCCACCGTGCTCCATCGCCTAATCACGACGCGAAATCCTCCCCACCGCTGCCAGGCCCCACATCAGCACGATCCCCACCTCGCCGGCGCCGGCGAAGGCATTCGGACCGGGGCCTGCACCCGCCGCGATCCACTCGGCGCCAACATCAAAGGCCGTGAGGTCGGGAATCACCGCCCTCGCCAGTCCCCAGCCCGGCGCGCCGATCCCGTCACCCTCCGCCAGAACGCGCATCAGGGGATGCAGATGGCCGACAAGCAGGACGCCGGCGCCGCTCAGCGTCGCGGCCGAAGGACTGCGGCAGAACGCGGACCCCGCGAGCGCGAGCGTGGTCATCGCCGTGAGCTTCACCGCGAAGAGGCCCCACGCCACGCCGCCCCGCCCCAGCCTCTCCGGTCCCAGTTCCCCCGATCCCGAGGCCGCGAGGACGGCGAACGCAGAGACCGCCGCCAGGGCGAGCGCGAGCACGCCCGCCGCCAACGCGTGGGCCACCCACCAGCGGACCGGACCCACGGTGGTGGCGAGCAGTCCGCGACCCCAACCGTGCACCGCCTCAGCAAACCATGCGTTCACCGTGACGCTCACCGCCAGCACCACACCGGCAAGGCCCGCCGCCGTCATGCTCACGTCGACGAGCAACGTCCACCGGTCCGCCGCCTCCACCCAGCCGCGCAAACCTCGTTCCGCCCCCACCACTCCGACCACCACGCCGAGAGCCCCGAGGTAGAGTCGCTCCCCGCACGCCGCGCGCAGCCGCAGCCCGACAAGGCATCGCACCGACCGAACGGCCGCCGCCCCACTCCGGCACCGGTCCCTCCATCCGGCGACTGCTCGCTCCGGCCCGGCGCACGTCAGCGCGTCCACGTGTGTTCCTCCGCAACCCGGCCCTCCCGAAGCCAGACCATCCCGTCGCAGAGGTCCCGCAACTCCGGACTCCGGTGCGCCGTGAGGAGCACCGTCCTGCCCTCCGCCCGCAACGCCGCCAGCAGGCCCACCATCCGGCATGCGCCGTCATCATCCAACGCCGAGAGCGGTTCGTCGAGGAGCAGTAGATCGGGCTCGCCGACCAGCGCCGCCGCCAAGCCCAGCCGCTGGGTCTGGCCGCGCGAGAGTTCGTCCACCCGCTGATCCTCCCGGCCCGCCAGGCCGACCCGTGCGAGCAGCGCCTCCGCCGCCCGCGCGTCGGGCGCGCCGCGTCCGCCATCGAGGCGCGCCACGACCCCGAGCACCCCGCGGACGGACAGGAACCCGGGCAGACCGCAGACGTCCGGCACGTATCTAATTCTCGAATACTCGTTCCGGTTCGGGGCGGCGTTTCCCCAGAGCCGGCAGCATCCCGCCGACGCGCGGAGCAGGCCCGCCGCGATCCGGAGAGCCGTGCTCTTGCCCGAACCGTTGGCCCCAAGGATCGCCACCACCCGGCCCGCCGGGACGCGAAGCGAGAACGCATCGAGCGCCACCCGCGGCCGCCCCCACGGTGAACGCCGGAAACTCCGGGTCACCGCCACGAACTCCAGCACCGCCGGGTCACGCAATCGCGAAGCCACGGTGCTCGGGGATCCGCCGTCCGGCGAGGCGCTCCGTCTTCCGAATGTAGCCATGCATCCGCTCCCCGAGGGCCGCGACGAACGCCTCCACCTCGCGCGCCTCACCCTCGACGCTCAGTTCCACCCGCCCGTCCGCGCGATTCCGGACCCATCCGGCCACTTCAAACTCCCGCGCCACCTGCAACGCCGTGAAGCGAAAGCCCACGCCTTGGACATGGCCGGAGAAAAACACGGATTCGTGGTGAACCTGACTCATGGAAAGTCCGCATCGTTGCGGACCAACGGGGACAAAAGCAATCGCAATCGTATTACAACTAACAAACCAGCGTTAGGCCGGGTTTTCGCGTTGCCTTTCCGGGGGGTGGGCCTTCGCTCCCCCTGACGGTCAACGACCGTCTTAAGAATGAGCAATCCCGACTCCGACGGCCCCTCTGACAGCGACTGGGAGGACCGGGGTGAGCTTGCTTGGAGCGAGCACGACTGGGAAACCTACCTGCGCGATCAGGATGATGTGCTGCAGCGCTACGTTCGTCTCTACGACAAGAGCGCGGGGCGGGCTGACCGCATCGATCACGTGGCTCAGGGCATGGGCTGGGACGAAGGGGATTGGAGTTCCGAGGACGAGGGTGCCGAGCCGCCGGCGAACCCGGCGAACGACGGAGCCGAGGCCGAGGACTCGGATCCCTACACCCTTCTCAAGAATCCGATCTTCATCGCGACTCGGGCGATTTACCTCACCCTGCAGCGCGGGTGGGAAAAGGCGGCCCTCGATCCCGCGAAGCTGCCGCAGCGCAGCGCGGTGTTGGTCGGCGCCTCCCTTCACCGCGGTGAACACCAAGCGACGCTGGCGATCCAGGCGCTCGACTTCGGCGACTACGCGATGGCCATCAGCTTGTTGAAGCGGGCGTTGCGTGAGCTCAACCAGACACTCGCCTTGCTGGGCGACCGTGCGCTGGAGGAGTCCCGGGCGGCCGCCGGCCTCCGCGAAGACATGATTCCGCGGCTCTTCGATCTCCGGGAAATCTGGCTGCGGGTGATGGCGGAGTGCCGCGACGAACTGAAGCGTCCGGTCGACGAAGAAGACTCCACCGACTGAGCCGCCGCCGGGTCGGCCCGTGGCGCGGAGGGTCTCGGCCGGTTAGGCTTGCGCGCAGCGCTCCCGCCGCTGGAATGCAATGACGCGTGGGCCCCTCCCTCGACTTCGTTTTTCGACCGTGTCTCACGGTCCAGCGAAACCTTCGCCCCGGCGTCGCTGTCCCCTGATCCGATGCCCCACCGGTCCGGCACCCTCACCTTCCCGGATCCCATCGATCCCGCGCAAGCGCAGCAGGATCTCGCCCTGCTTCAGCGCACGGCGAGGGGCGACCGGGCGGCCTTTGCGGGGCTGTACGATCGGTTCTCGCGGCCGCTCTTCGCCACGGCCCTGCGCATTCTCGGGGACGCGCGCGAGGCCGAGGATGTGGTCCACGACGTGTTCATCACCCTTTGGCAGCGCTCGGTCGAATTCTCGGAAGACCGCGGCACTCCGTTCAGCTGGGCGGTGACGATGACCCGCAACCGCGCCATCGATCGGGTGCGCCAGCGCCGACGCCGCGCCGAGATTCTCGCCGAGGCACCGCCCAACGATTTGGGCTACGACGAGGGCGGCGGCGGCTCCGCCGACTCAGGCGGGACCCTCGACACTCAGGAACGCGCGGGAGCAGTGCGCCGCGCCCTCGCCACCCTGCCGCACGACCAGCAAAAGGCCGTGGAACTCGCGTTCTTCAGCGGGCTGACCCAGCAGGAGATCGCGGAGAATCTCCGCCAGCCCCTCGGAACGGTGAAGGCGCGGATCCGGCGCGGGCTGCTCAAGCTGCGCGACGTCCTCATCGGAAAACCCGCCCCATGAGCGTCCGGGAAGAAGCGGAGGAACTTGCCTGCCTCGACGTCTTGGGGCTGCTGGATCCGACCGAACGCGCCGCGTGGGAGATGCCGCCCGACTCCGCCGAGGCGATCCGCACCTTGCGCCGTGAACTGAACGAGTCGGCCTGCCAGCTCGCCTGGCTGGCCCCCGCCAGCGAGCCGCCGGCGCGCCTCCGCGCGCGCGTGCTCGCCGCCGTCTCCCCCGCCCGGGAGACCGCGCTTTAGACTCTTGCACTCGCCTCGCGACGCAGGGAAGCTCCCCGCCCCGTTTTCCATGGTCATCAAGCCCAAGATTCGCGGTTTCGTCTGCATCACCGCGCACCCTCAGGGTTGCGCCGCCCACGTCGAGGAGCAGATCAACTTCGTCAAGTCACGCGGCCCGCTCAAGAA
This sequence comes from Verrucomicrobiota bacterium, assembly GCA_016871755.1. Lineage (GTDB taxonomy): Bacteria > Verrucomicrobiota > Verrucomicrobiia > Opitutales > Opitutaceae > UBA6669. The sequence goes on from VHCJ01000002.1 coordinate 150,599, forward strand.
CGGCCCGCGCAACGTGCTCGTGATCGGTGCCTCCACCGGCTACGGACTCGCCTCGCGCATCGCATCCGCGTTCGGATCCGGCGCCAATACGCTCGGCATCTTCTTCGAACGCCCGTCCGAGGAAGACCGTCCCGCCACACCGGGGTGGTACAATTCGATCGCCTTCACCGAAGCGGCCCGCGCCGCCGGGCTCAAGGCCCTGAACCTCAACGGCGATGCGTTCTCCGACGACATCAAGCGGCAGGCCATCGACCTGATCCGCCGCGAGTTGGGTCCGATCGATCTCATCGTCTACTCCCTCGCCTCCCCGCGCCGCACCCACCCGCGCACCGGCGTCGTCCACAAGTCGGTCCTCAAGCCCGTGGGCCAGAGCTACACGAACAAGACGGTCGATACCGACAAGGGAATCGTCAGTCAGATCACCATCGAGCCCGCCAACGACGCCGAAGTCGCCGACACCACCGCGGTGATGGGCGGCGAGGATTGGGAAATGTGGATCGAGGCGCTCCTCGCCGAGGGCTTGGTCGCCCCGGGGGCGACTTCCATGGCCTACAGTTACATCGGTCCAGAGGTGACGTGGGCGATCTACAAGAACGGCACCATCGGCCTTGCCAAGAACGACCTCGAACGCGCCGCCCGCAAGATCGACGCCAGTCTCAAGGCCCACGGCTACGGCCGCGCCTTCATCTCGGTCAACAAGGCACTCGTCACCCAGGCCAGTTCGGCCATCCCGGTGGTGCCGCTGTACATTTCGATCCTCTACAAGCTCATGAAGGCCAAGGGCACGCACGAGGGCTGCATCGAGCAGATCCAGCGTCTCTTCGCCACTCAGCTCTACGGGGGTCAGGGGCTCCAGTTCGATGACCAAGGCCGCGTGCGGATCGATGACTGGGAGATGCGCCCGGAAATCCAGTCCGAGGTCGCCCGGATCTGGCCGCAGGTCACGACCGAGAACCTCGCCTCCCTCACCGACATCGCAGGCTACCGGAGCGAGTTCCTCAAGCTGTTCGGCTTCGGCATCCCCGGCATCAACTACGACGCCGACGTCGAACCGCATCGCCCGCTCACCTGATCCGCCGCCGGTCTGGAAACCTCCCCTGCCGGCATGAAAAAAGCCCGCGAGAGCGGGCTTTTTCGTGCCGGCCGACCGAGGCTCAGCCACGGAGTCGCGGCGGAAGCCATCCGGTGCCGAGGGCGGCGTCGGGCCGGTCAGGCGAGGAGCTCGCCGGGGCGGAAGAAGCGCTCCAACTCGATGCGCGCATTCTCATCGCTGTCGGACGCGTGGACCACGTTCGTCATCATGTCGCTGCCGAAGTCACCGCGGATCGTTCCCTTCGGCGCCTTGCGGGAATCCGTCGGTCCGAGGAGGTCGCGCACCCGGGCAACGACATTGTCGCCCTGAAGGGCGAGCACGATGACCGGACGCGAGCTCATGAACTGCTCGATCTCGGGATAGAAGGGCTTGCTCGCCACGTGCGCATAGTGCTCGCGCAGCACGTCCGGCGTCAGCCGGATCATCTTGGCGCCAATGATGTTGAAGCCGGCCTTCTCAAAGCGATCGACTACGCTTCCCGCGAGTTTCTTCGCCATGCAATCGGGCTTCAGGATGATCAGGGTCTTGGTCATGATTCGTTCGATGAGGTCTGGGAGATCGGGTTCGTCGGGCCGAAGCCCTCCGCCACAGTTCCGCCCGCGTCCATCCCCGCCAGCCCTTGGACCACGGGGAGCCCAAGGCTACCCGTCGCCACGGGCGCGAAGACCGCGTGCAACTCTGCAGGGTCGCAACCGTGGCGGGAGCAGACCAGCATGGCGAGTCCCAAAAACGGGCCCGTCGCGGCCCGCCGCCACGGATTCACCGTTGCAATCCGGAGTCGGCTGAGAACGCTGACCTTACCTCCCTTCCAACATGGGCCTGCTCGATTACCTTAAGACGCAGTTTCTCGAGATCATCCAGTGGGATGACGACTCCCGCGACACGCTGGCGTGGCGCTTCCCGGATCAGGACAAGGAGATCAAGCGCGGTGCCCAACTCATCGTCCGTGAGTCCCAGACGGCCCAGTTCGTCTATCTGGGCCAGTACGGGGACACGTTCGGACCGGGCAAGCACACGCTCGTCACCGACAACATCCCGATCCTGAGCACCCTCAAGGGCTGGAAGTACGGTCTCGAGAGCCCTTTCAAGGCCGATGTCTACTTCGTCAACACCCGGCTGTTCACGGGCAACAAGTGGGGCACGGCGAACCCAGTGATGTTGCGCGACCCGGACTTCGGCATTGTCCGGCTGCGCGCCTACGGCACCTACGATTTCCGGGTCGTCGACGTGAAGACGTTTCTGCGGGAAGTCTCCGGCACGGACCATCATTTCCGCCTGGAGGAGTTCGCCGACACGATGCGCTCGCGGCTGGTCAGCGTGTTCACCGATGCGATCGCCACCGCGCGGGTGCCGGCCCTCGACGTCGCCGCGCGCTACTCTGAACTCGGTGAGGCGCTGCTGCCCGTCATCAATCCAGCGCTGCGTGAGAAGTATGGTCTCGAGATGGGTAGCTTCATCATCGAAAACATCTCCCTCCCGCCTGAGGTGGAGAAGGCGATCGACAAGCGGTCCAGCATGGCGGCCATCGGCAATCTCAACGACTACGTTAAGTTGCAGATGGCCGAAGGCCTGGGCAAGGGCTCGGGGGGCGGCACCGCCGGTGCCGCAGCCGAGATCGCCATGGGCTTCGGTCTTGCGCAGCAGCTCATGAGCCAGCCCGGCGGCCTCTTCGGTGCCCAGACGACGCCCGCCGCCGCAGCCGTTCCGCCCGCCATCCCGGCCACCGCGTCCAGCCCGGCCGGCGGCGCGGGCTCCTCCCCCGCCACCTCCTCCACGGCTCCCACCTCTTCCGCCCCAGCCGCGCCCGCCATCCCCGGCCTGCTCAGCCCCGCCGAGGTCGCCCAGGCGCTGAATGTGTCCGAAGCCGACGTTCTTACCGAGCTCACCGCCGGCAACCTGAAGGGTCGCAAGATCGGTTCCGCGTGGCGCATTTCCCGGGCCGCCCTGGATGAGTTCCTGAAGGGCTAGTCACGCCCACCGACGGCGCTGCCCGCCGGCCCCGCTTCCTTGGACGCCACCGCTCAATCCAAGTACGCCTGCCCCGCCTGCGGGGCGGAGGCGACGTGGAATCCCGCCAAGGGGGCCCTCGTCTGCTCGTTCTGCGGCAGCACGTCGGCCGCGACCGTTGCCCTAACCGGGTTCAGCCAGACCGAGGAAACCATCGTCGAGCACGACCTCGTCACCGCCCTGCGCAGCATTCCCGACTCGGCCCGCGGTTGGAACGCGCCGCGGACGCAGGTGAAGTGCCAGTCCTGCCAAGCCATTTCGGTCTTCGACGCCAAGACCATCGGCCAGCGCTGCGAGTTCTGCGGGTCGTCCGCCCTCGTGCCGCACTGCGAGGTCAAGGAGCCCTTCCGACCGGAAAGCCTCCTACCCCTCAAACTCGGCGAATCGCAGGTCCGCGACGCCCTCCGCCGATGGTATGCGTCGCGCTGGTTCGCTCCGAACCACCTGAAGGACGGTGCCCTCACCGACACCGCCAAGGGCCTCTACGTGCCCTACTGGACCTTCGACGCACAGGTTCAGGCGGACTGGACCGCGATGTCGGGCAACTACTACTACGAGACTCAGTCGTACACCGACTCGAAGGGACAGCGACGCACGCGCCAAGTTCGCCGGGTGCGGTGGTATCCCTCCGCTGGATCGCTCGCGCACTTTTTCGACGACGAATTGGTGTCGGCCTCGCGCGGCATCCATCCCGGCCTGCTGCGTCAGGTGGAGCCCTTTCCCACGGGAGAGCTCGTGCCCTACGACTCCTCCTTCCTGTCCGGCTGGGTGGTCGAGCGGTATCAGATCGACCTTCCCGCCGCGGCGCAGGCCGCCCGCGAGCGCATGCTCGCGAAAACCGAGAAACTCTGCGCCGCCCAGGTTCCCGGCGATACGCACCGGGACCTGCGTGTGAACGCGAGCTTCTCGGCCCAGACGTTCAAGCACATCCTGGCGCCCCTCTGGCTCGTGACCTACGATTTTCACGGCAAGAGCTACCAGTGCATCGTCAACGGATTCACCGGCACGATCGCCGGCGAGTACCCGAAGAGCTGGATCAAGATCACCCTCGCCGTCGTCGCCGGTCTGGCACTTCTCGGACTGGTCGTCTACTGGCTCAACCGCTGACCCGGCGCCCCGCGAGTCGGGGTCACGGGACCGCGCCCACGGCAATCGGTCGGCGGGGATCGGCGATCCACTCGCTCCATGAACCCGCGTAGAGGCGCGATCCGCGCAGCCCCGCATACTCCATGGCGAAGAGGTTGGCGCACGCGGTGATGCCGGAACCGCATTGATGCACGACCGGCCGATCCCCGGCCGCCGCCAGCAGCGCCGCGAACTCCCGCCGCAAGTCCGCCGCCGGCCGGAAGGTCAGGTCGGGGTTCAGGTTGTCCTTGAAGAACCGGTTCAGCGCCCCGGGGATGTGCCCGGCAACCCGGTCGATCGGTTCCGTTTCGCCGCGGTAGCGCTCCGGCGACCGCGCATCGAGAATCACCGCCTCGCGGCTCGCGAGATTGGCCTCCACGTGGGACGCCTGCCAGACGCTCCCGTCGATCGGACGAGGCACCAGCCGACCCGGGCGTACGGGCGGCACCGCCGTTTCCAACGGCCGGCCCTCGCGCTGCCAACGCGGGAAACCTCCATCCACCAGGACGACGGATTCGTGGCCAATCCACCGGACCATCCACCAGAGCCGCGCCGCGTACTGCCCGCCCGCATCATCGTAGGCGACCACGCACGACTCATCCGTCAAGCCATGCCGGGCGAGAAAGTCGGCGAACGCCGCCGGATCGGGCAAGGGGTGACGCCCCTTGCGTCCGTCCTTTTCCCCGGAGAGATCCGAGTCCACGCGCGCAAAGTACGCCCCGGGAAGGTGGCCTTCCCGGTACAGTCGCTCCCCCTTCGCCGGATCCGCGAGGTCATGGCGACAGTCAAAGACCACCCAGCGCGGGTCATCGAGACGGGACTGCAGTTCCGAGGGCGCGATCAGCATCACGACGCACCTTGGGGAGCCGGATGCGACGAGGCAACCCCGCGCTCCGGCGACGCGGCAGGCTTGACCCGGATGCGACCATGCGGATTCGCTCACCCGATGGACCTCGACGCCACCTACCTCCGCACCGCGCCCTCGGCCCAGAACGCGGTCGACGTGTTTCAAGGCGAGTGGTCCTCCCAACTGCCACCGGTGCCCTGGCCCCGACCCGACTCTCCCGCCGTGGCGGTCTCCAGCGGCCCGACCCCGCTCTTCGCGGACCCGCGAATCGACTGGGCGGCTGACCGGCTCGCCGAATGGGGCCTGCCCGTCGCCGGTCGGCGCGTCCTTGAACTGGGCCCGCTCGAAGGCGGCCACACCGCCATGCTTTGCGGGAAGGGCGCCCGTGAAGTCGTCGCGATCGAGGCCAACAAACGAAGTTACCTGAAGTGCCTCGTCGTCAAGGAACTCTATCACCTGCAACGCGCGCGCTTCCTGCTGGGCGAGTCCACGGACTTCCTGCGGCAGACCGACGAGGTCTATGACATCGGGATCGCCAGCGGCATCCTGTACCACATGGCCAACCCGGTGGAGTTGCTCGAACTGCTCGCCCGCCGCTGCCGCGCCGTGTTCATCTGGACCGTTTGCTACGATCCCGCGTTCTACGAGCGGTATCCCGCCAAGCGCGCCACCTTCAGCCCGCCTGAAACCACGTCTCACGCCGGGTACAGCCACCGCGTCCATCGTCACCACTACGGCGAAGCGCTCGACTGGAACGGATTCTGCGGCGGCTCCCAGCCTTACTGTCACTGGCTGGAGGAGTCCGACATCCTCGGCGCCCTCGCCCACTTCGGACTGCGTCGGCAGGTGTCCTTCACGCAGGAGAACGTGCACGCCACGGCCTTGCAACTGGTGGCGATGCGCGAGGATCAATCCGGCTGAGGTCGAAGGACCGCTCCACGAACCTCCGGCGTCCTCCATCCTTTTCCCGCTTGTCCGGTCCGGTCCGCACCGGCACAAACAGGGCTCGTGCCCGTCGCGAACTTCCTCCCCGCCGCCGAGATCCATTCCGCCTTGGATCGCCTCGCGCATTCCATCGCCAAACGGCACGGTTCGGCGACCCGACTCGTCCTTCTGGGCATCGCCAACGGGGGCATCACCGTCGCACGCCGCCTCGCCGCCCGGCTCGGTTGCCGGAACGTCGGCATCCTCGACATCTCCTTTCATCGCGACGACATCGGGCGCAATCCGATCCCGAAGGAGTTCGTGCCGACCGTGATTCCGCTCGACGTCAACGGCGCCACGGTGGTGCTGGTCGACGACGTCCTGTTCTCCGGCCGCACCGTCAAAGCCGCCCTCGACGAGCTTTTCGACCACGGCCGTCCCCACGCCGTCGAACTCGCCGTCCTCATCGATCGCGGCGGCCGCCGCCTGCCGATCCAGCCCGACCATGTTGGGCTGCACCTTCCGACAGACGACACCCACACGGTCGTCGTCGCCCTCGACGCCGCCCACCCCGCGAACGACCGCGTGCGCATCGAACCCGCCCGCACCGCGCGCCGCTAACCCTGTCTCCCATGCCCTGGACCCGCCGCCACCTGCTCACCCTCGAGGAACTGAGCCTCGCCGAGATCGATCAGATCCACGCGACCGCCGCCGCCTTCAAGAAGATCCTCGGACGGAACGTGAAGAAGGTCCCCGCCCTGCGGGGCAAGACGATCGTCAATCTCTTCCTCGAACCCAGCACGCGCACCCGCATGGCCTTCGACATGGCCGCAAAGCGGCTGAGCGCCGACGTGATCTCACTCGACGGCGCGAGTTCCTCGACGACCAAGGGTGAGACGCTGCGCGACACCGCCCAGAACATTCAGGCGCTCAATGCCGACCTGATCGTGCTGCGCCACGCCGCCTCCGGCTCGCCTCTCTACCTCTCGCGCATCCTCGACATCCCCGTCGTCAACGCCGGCGACGGCGCGCATGAGCACCCGACCCAGGGGCTCCTCGATACGTTCACGATGCGCGAGCATCTGGGCGACCTGCGTGGCCGCAAGGTCACGATCCTCGGCGACATCCTCTTCAGCCGCGTGGCACGCTCCAACATCCATGCCCTGACCAAGATGGGAGCCGCGGTGACGCTCTGCGGTCCGTCGACACTGGTTCCCGACTGGTTCACCGATCTCGGAGTCAAGGTATCCCACGATCTGAAATCCGCACTCGCCGATGCCGAGGTCGTGATGCTGCTCCGGATCCAGCACGAGCGCCAGTCCGCCGGTCACTTCCCGTCGCTGGGGGAGTACACGAGCATGTTCGGGCTGAACAAGCCCCGCGCCTCGTGGCTGCATCCCAAGGCGATCATCATGCACCCGGGTCCGATCAACCGCGGCGTCGAAATCGACAGCGATCTCGCCGACGGCGAGCGCAGCGTGATCCTCGAGCAGGTGACCAACGGCATCGCCGTGCGCATGGCCGTCCTCTACCTGTGCTTCGGCGGCCAGCCCGAATCCGTCGCGGTCGTCGACTAAGCCCCCACTCTCCGTTCCATGCCCGCTCTCTGGATCCAAAAGGCCCGCGTCATCGACCCCGCGAACCGTCGCGACGCGGTCGGCGACCTGTTCATCGACGACGGCCGCCTGGTCGCTTCCCTCTCCGTCGCCGCCCGCAAGCGCGCCCGCAAGATCGACGCCTGCGGCCTCGTCGCCTGCCCGGGACTGGTCGACATTCACGTCCACTTCCGCGAACCCGGCCAGACTCACAAGGAAACGATCGCCACCGGCAGCCGCGCCGCCGCCGCCGGCGGATTCACCACCGTCGTCTGCATGCCGAACACGTCGCCGCCGGCCGACAACGCCGGGACGATCCAGTTCATCAAGGACGCCGCCCAGCGCGACGCCGTCGTCAAGGTGCTGCCCACCGGCTGCATCACCGTCGGCATGAAGGGCCAGGCACTCGCGCCAATCGGTTCCCTGCGCCGCGCCGGCGTCGTCGCCATCACCGACGACGGCGACTGCGTGCAGTCCAATGAGCTGATGCGCCGCGCCCTCGAGTACGCCCGCATGTTCGACCTGCCGGTGATGGACCACTGTCAGGACGCGTCGATGACCCAGGGCGCGGTCATGAACGAGGGCGTCATGTCCACGCGCCTCGGCCTGCGCGGGTGGCCCAATGCCGCCGAGGACCTCATCGTCTCGCGCAACGCCATCCTCTCCGAGTACTCCGGCGCGCACGTGCACATGCAGCACATCTCGTCACGCTTCTCCGTGGAAATCCTCCGCCACGCCAAGTCGCGCGGGGTGCGGGTCACCGCCGAGGCCACGCCTCACCACCTTGCGCTGACCGACGACCTGCTGACGTCCTACGATACGCATCTGAAGATGAATCCGCCGCTCCGCACGGAGGCCGATCGCCAGGCGCTGATCGCGGGATTGCGGGACGGGACGATCGACTGCATCGCCACGGACCACGCGCCGCACACGGACTACGAGAAGGACAAGGAATTCGACTTCGCACCGAACGGCATCCTCGGTCTCGAAACCGCCCTCCCCGTCTCCCTCGAGGTGCTTGTCCGCAAGAACCGGTTCTCGCTCGCTCGCGTCATCGATCTGCTCACGCGTCGACCAGCGGACATCCTGCGCCTGCCCGCGGGCCGCCTCACGCCGGGCGCGGCCGCCGATGTGTGTCTCTTCGACCCGGATGAGCGGTGGCGCTACGACGCCCGCGCCGGGCAGAGCAAGTCGAGCAACTCGCCTTGGCATGGCCAGACCCTCCGGGGCCGGGTCCGGATGACCATCGTGGACGGCAAGGTCGTCCATCACGTGGCGCCCTCCCCGTGAGCGCCGGTTCCGACCCGGTCCCGGGGGTGCGCCCGGCATTCCTGATGTCGCTCACGTGTTCGTCGTTGCCTGCGTGCCCCACGCTCCCGACGGCCCCCACGCTCCCGGCAGCCACATCGGCAGGGGCATCCGGGGCGCCGGCAGCGTCCGCGGCCCCCGGAACGTCGGCAGCGAGGTCGTCTCGTTACGCGTCGGGCATCTCCCTGGTCCCTTCCGGGACGTCTCGGACCACGCGAACGATGTCCTCGCCGAGGGGCCGCTGGGGCGGACCTGATCAGCGCGCGCGTCGCCCCGTCGCGATCGACCGTTCGTCATGCGTTTCCCGGAACTGACACCTTGGGCGATCACCGTCCTCAGCATCGAGGGTGCCCTTCACCTTGCCGGCATCGCGCTGCTGATTCTGTGGTGGAAGCGGAGGCGGACGCCCGACGCATCGAGCCGACCCGAGGTGGGTGCGCTGGCGCTGGCGCCGAGCGACCTGCTCCTCGCCGCCTTCACGGTCGTGGTCGGCGCGCTGCTCCTCCAATCCGCCGTCGGTGGTCTGGCCCGGACACTGCCCGAGGTGCTCTCCCCGGAGGCTTGGCTGGTGGCGCAGGGCTACGGTTTTCAGTTGGGACTCCTCAGCGGAGCGCTGCTCGGACACCGTCTGGCCACGCTGGGGCGTCGCGGGCCGGCCGTAGGGCCGCCCCAAGTCGGCCTACCGACCGCGCGAGCCGTCGGGGCTGGCGCGCTCCTGTTTGTCGCCTCGCTTCCGCTCCTTCTTGCCTCCTCGCTGGCGTGGCAGGGCGTCCTGCGCGCGGCGGGACTGCCCACGGACCAGCAGGAGATGGTCGATTTGGTCCGCAACACCGACTCCCCCGGGCTTCTGACGCTGATCGCACTGCTCGCGGTCGTGCTGGCCCCCGTCGCCGAGGAACTGGTGTTTCGGGCCGGGCTCTTCCGCTACCTGCGGACGCGCGTGCCCCGCGGCGTCGCGCTGGCGGCGCCAGCCCTGCTTTTCGCCGCCCTGCACGGCAATCTGGTCGCGTTCGCACCCTTGGTGGTGCTCGGCGTGCTCCTCGCCCTCGCCTACGAGCAATCGGGCCGGCTCCTCGTCCCCATCACCGCCCACGCCCTCTTCAACCTCCACACGCTCGCGCTGGTGCTTTCGGGCGTGGACCTGTAGGCTCCGTCCGTGCAGCCGTTTTCCTCCCGTCCCGCCGGAACTGTCGCGCAACTCGGCGAGATCGCCTTGATCGCCGCGATCCGCCGCTGGCTCGGACGCGCCGCGCCACCCTCGCCGGCCGGCATGGGCGACGACTGCGCCGTCCTGCGTCCCTTCCGCGGCCGACCGCTCGTCACGGTCGATCCCGTGATCTACGGCGAGCATTTCGATGACGGCAACACGCCGCGGGAGGCGGGCACGAAGCTCTTCCGTCGCAACCTCAGCGACATCGCTGCGATGGGTGGGCAACCCGTTGCGGCCGTCGTGTCCATCGCCTGCGACCCATCGCTCCGCATCGCCTGGCTGGAGGCGTTCTACCGGGCGCTCGCAGCCGAAAGCCGGCGCCACGGTGTTCCCGTCGTCGGCGGCGATCTCGCCCGGCTGCGCGGGGGACTGGCCGCCACGCTCACGCTGATCGGGCGCTGCGGCGGTCGGCGCGCGGTCACGCGCGAGGGAGCTCGTCGAGGCGACTGGATCTACGTCACCGGCGAAATCGGCGGCAGCCGGGAGGGCCGGCACTGCCGCTTTGCTCCACGGCTGCGTGAGGGCGAGTGGCTGGCCGGACAGCGGGCCGTGCGGGCGATGCTCGACGTCAGCGACGGTCTCGCGAAGGACCTGCGGGCGCTGCAGCCCCGCGACGCCCGGCCGCTCCTGGACGAGCGGGCGCTGCCGGTCAGCCCGGCCGCGCGCCGCGCGGCGCGGCGCAGCGGGCAACCCGTGGTGCAACACGTCCTCACCGACGGCGAGGACTACGAGCTGGTGTTCGCCGTCGCGCGCTCCGCTGACCTCCAGTCCTTCGAAACCCGCTGGCGGCGCGCGTTTCCCCGCGTCCGGCTCACCCGGATCGGTCACTTCGCCGCGCCGGACGCCGCCGTTCCGGCCGGCCATCTCACGCTCGCGGACTACCGCGGCTTCGAGCACCTCCGATCCGACTCCGCCAACCGCGCATGAGTGTCACCGCCACGCTTCGCGCCGGGGTGACCACCGCATCACCCGAGGAGACGCAGGCACTCGCCGCCGCATGGGCCGCCGAGTTGCCCGCGGGGACGACCGTGGCGCTGCACGGCGACCTTGGCGTCGGCAAGACAACGTTCACGCAGGGATTCGCCCGCGGGCTCGGCGTGACCGGCGCGGTCACGAGCCCCACCTTCACGGTCTTCAACCTCCACCGCGCCGGGGAGAAGACGCTGATTCACCTCGACGCCTACCGCCTCGGCAGCGAAGCCGAGGCCGAGGCGCTCATGGTGGAGGACTTCCTCCGCGATCCCTGGTGGATGGTGGTGGAATGGCCGGAACGGCTCGGGGCGGCGCTGCCCGGCGACGCACGGCACCTTGAGCTGTCGATCCTGCCGGACCGCCGCCACGCGCTCACCTTGCGCTGAGCCATCGCCGGGGCGATGCCCACGGGGCAAACTGAGGCCAAGGCCGGATGGCTTCCAAGGCGGCACAGAGTCCGTCCGCGAGGTCAGTTCCGCGCCGTTAAGCCGCGGGCGCAGAAGGTTCGCCGACAAGAACGCTGAGCTGCGACTGGACCTGCACGAAGAACTCGGGGGTCAACTCTCCCGCGGGCACCTCGTAGACCTGCTTCGTCTTCGCGTGCTCCAGACGCAGGCGCTCCCCGTCGGCGCTGCGCCCGCGCGGCTTCAGCACCCGTTTGCGCTCCAGCATGAGAGCAAGGAACTGCACCAACCGGACATTCTCAGCCGTCGGCTCGGTCGCCGGATCCGCCAAGGTCAGGAACAACGTCTCCGCCGTCAGCTTCAGCGCCCGGTCCGCGTTCTCGCCCGGTTTGCGCGGCTTGTAGGCGTGGACCCAGCGGCAGACCACCGGGCCGCCCGGCGTGAACTGCGGGAGGGCGGCCTCCGCGATGTCATGGCGGAGGATCTCGGGCTGCGCCGGGTCGCGGACGAGGAAGCTGACCACCCGCTGGCCGGCGGTGAAGGGCTCGTGGGTCGCCCCGCAAACGGCGGCCGGGGGCTGCAGATTGAGATCCATAAGCCTTTCTTGTTTACTTTGCGCCTCCGGCAACGCTAGCAAAATTCCCAAGCCCATCCATGGACGCCCGCCTCATCGCCATCGGTGACATTCACGGCTGCCACGCCGAATTCGCCGAGTTGCTCGAGCGGGTGAACTTCGGGCGTTCGGACCGCCTGATCCTCCTCGGCGACCTCGTCAACCGGGGTCCGGACTCCCTGAAGGTCCTCGACCTCGCCCGCGAACACGGGGCCGTCTCCCTGCTCGGCAACCATGAACTGCGCCTGCTGAACTATCGGAAGACGCGCGACCGCAGCCTCCTCCGGGAGACGGACGAGGAGACCTTCGCCCGGCTTCGTCCGGAAGACTGGGACACCCTTGAGCGGATGCCCCTCACGTTTCACGTCCCGGAACTCCAGACTGTCTTCGTCCACGGGGGTTTCCTCCCCGGGCAACCGTGGGAACAGCAGCCAGCCCAGGTGGTCACGCGGATCCAGGTGATCGATGCGGACGGGCAACCGCGCAAGCGCGCCGACTGCGAGGATGCTCCGGCGTGGGCCGACCTCTGGAGCGGACCTCCCTTCGTCGTCTACGGGCACACGCCGCGCCCAGAGATCTACAAACTGAAATGGTCGGCCGGCATCGACACCGCGTGCGTGATGGGCGGACACCTCACCGCCTACATCCTGCCGGAACGACGCTTCGTCCAGGTCAAGGCGCGGCGGCGCTACTTCGGATGAGCCCGGACGAGCCCGCTTCCGACGCCGTGGCCTCCACGTTGCTCCTTGGCGTGGACCTGCAGCCTGCCTTCCTCGCGGTGATGCCGGGCGGAGGGAAACCCCTGCTCCGGCGCTGCGAACTTGCCCTCCGGTCGGCGGTCGGGCTCGGCATGCGCGTCGCCTTCACCGAGCAGCGCCCGGACCGACTCGGCGGGACCGACGCCGCGCTGCTCGCCCACGCCCCGGTGGACGCCCCGCGCTGGGCCAAGTCCTCCTTCTCCGCCTACGGCGATCCGGTGATCCGTGCGGCCCTGGGTGCGCCCGACCTCGAGCACCTCCTCCTCTGCGGCCTTGAGACCCCGGTCTGCGTGTACCAGACCGCGATTGACGCCCTCGGCGCCGGAACCGCCGTCACCGTGCTCAGCGATGCCGTGGGGGCGCGCCGACCCGACGACGCCCGCGTCTGCCTAGAGGCGTTGATCCGCGCCGGGGCCCATGTCCTGCCGGTGGAGACCGTCTTTTATGCCTTGCTGCAGGACAGCACGCATCCGTTCTTCAAGGCCTACACCCAACTCGTGAAGGACCATGCCTGACGACGCCCCGCTTCTCTCCGTCCGCGAGTTGAAGGCCTTGGATCCCGGCTCCAGCCGCTCCTTCAGCGCCGTCCTCGTCGTGCGCAAGGCGAACGCCAAGACCGCCTCGAACGGCAACCCCTTCCTGAGCCTCGAACTGGGCGACCGGACTGGTTCCTTCACCTGCAACCTCTTTGGCGATCACCCGCAATTCGAAGCAATCCGCTCCGCCGCCGAGGGGGCCGCGATCCGGATCGAGGCGCGGACCGATTACTACCAGAACCGCTTTTCCCCGCGCCTTCAGCGCATCGTCGTGCTCACCGAGGCGGATCTGGCCGCTCCCGGAGTCATCGATTCCCTCGTCGAGGTCGCCCCGGAACCCGTCGACTCCCTGTGGGAAGGACTCCGCACCGCGATCGAATCCATCCGGCACGATGAATTGCGCCTCACCGTCCGCGCGGTCTTCGAGGAGATCGGAGACACGTTCCGCTGGTGCCCGGCGGCCGTGACGATGCACCACGCCTACCGCCATGGTCTGCTGGAGCACACGGTGCGCATGGCCCGGGCCGCCCAAGCCCTGCTCCCCCTCTACCCAGAGGTCGATGCCGACCTCGCCCTCGCCGGCATCCTCCTCCACGATGTCGGCAAGACGATCGAGTACGAGGGCGCCATGGCCACCCGCCGGACGCGACGCGGCCTGCTCCAAGGCCACGTCGTCCTCGGCTACCAACTCGTCCGCAAGGGCGGGCTCAAGGCGCGGCTCGACGCCGAGCGGCTCGAGCGACTCGAACACATCATCCTGAGTCATCAGGGCGAGCCCGAGTGGGGTGCCGCCGTCTACGCAGCGACGCCCGAGGCCGTCTTCGTCTCCATGATGGACAATCTCGACGCACGCCTCGGCATGGTCCAGCGCGCCCTGCGGCAGACTCCGGCGGACGAGGAGTTCTCGGAGCGACTGCCGGGCCTTAATTCCGCGCTGCTGGTGCGTCGTCCCGACGCCGCCGGGGGCAGTTCCACGCCGCCCGCCTGAGCGTCCTCGGGTCGCCGTTCAGCCTCCGCTGAGCGCCCGGATGAGATCGATCATCGGGAGAAAGAGCGCGATCACGACGGTGCCGACGCCGACCGCGAGGAGGACGATCAGGCAGGGTTCCACCATCGCCGTCAGCGCCGCGACCGCCCGGTCCACCTCCTCGTCGTAGAGGTCCGCCGCGCGCTCCAACGTCTCCGGCAAACGTCCAGTCGCTTCACCCACTTCGAGCAACGCCAGCAAGGTCTCCGGCACCGGTCCGCCGTCCGCCAGCGCCCGCGACAGCGGCGAGCCCGCCGCCACCCGTGCCTCCGCCGCCGCCAGCGCGGACCGTCGCCCGTCGACCGCGCCGGCGGCATCGCGCGCCAGCGCCAGGGCCTCCAGAATCGGAACCCCTGCGCCGAGGAGCAGACCGAGCGTTCGCGACCAACGCGCCACCCAGACGCCCGTCCCGACCCGGCCGACGACGGGAACGTGCTCCAGCCAGCGTCGCCACGACGTCCACCGGGCCGCCCGCCGCGCGATCCACGCCGTCCCGATCGCCACGACGGGTCCGGCCGGGATCAGCCAAGGACCTTGATCGACCGCCACCCGCGACAGCGCGAGCACGGCGCGCGTCAGGCCGGGGAGGGTCCGGCCGGGAAACTGCGCGAGGAAGAGCTGCTCAAACCGCGGCACCACGAAGAGTAGTAATGCCGCCACAACGGCTCCCGCGATCAATGCCACGAGGGCAGGATAGGCCAGGGCGGTGAGCACGCGGGCCCGCAGGCGCGCGGAGGCCTCAAGCACCCGCGCCAGCCTCAGCAACGTCGAATCCAGCGTTCCCGCCGCCTCCCCCGCCCGCACCAGACTCACCGAGAGTGGGTCAAATCCACCCGGCCCGCGCGCCAGTCCCCGCGAGAGCGGGATCCCCTCCCGCACCGTCGCGACCAAGGCCTCGAGCGCGTAGCGCCGGGACTCCCGACGCTCCTGCCGTGCGAGCAACTCGAGCGCCGCGAGCAGCGGCAAGCCGGCGGCGAGCAGCATGCCCAGTTGACGCGTCAGTCGCACGCGCTCCTCCAAACTCGCGGGGCGGAGACGGCGCCGGACGCCACCCCAGCGACCGTCCCGCCACTCGTCCAAGGCGCGGGTGGGACGCAGTCCGGTGAGCCGCAACCCCTGCGCCGCGAGGCGCTCGACCGCGGCGGCGCGGGAGGCGGCTTCGATCCGCCCCACCCGCACCCGTCCGGACGCCCCCTCCACCCCGCGAAATGAATAGGTCTCCATAGCCTCGACTCCGGGACGGAGCCGCCGCACCACTGGAACGCCCCGCGATCGGCCGCCCAGCGCGGAATTGGCCCGACTCAGGGCCGCTTGGGGATTGCCCGCCGACCGATCCGTCGCCACCTTTGCCTACCTATGGGTCGCCAATGGCTCCACGCGAAACGCGCTATCGTCAACCTCAAGAAGGGTCAGGCCGTCGGCAAACTGGTGAAGGAAATTACCGTCGCCGCAAAGCTCGGGGGTGGTGATCCCGCCGCGAACGCCCGCCTCTTCGCCGCTGTCGAGAAGGCGCGCAAGGCCAGCGTCACCCGCGAGGTCATCGAACGCGCCATCCGGAAGGGTGCCGGCGGCGGGGATGACAAGTCGTCCCTCGAGCACGTAATCTTCGAGGGCTACGCGCCCCACAAGGTGCCGCTCATCGTCGAGGTCTACACCGACAACAACCAGCGCACCGCCCCGGAGATGCGTGTGCTCTTCAAGAAGGGCGTGCTCGGCGGCGCCGGGAGCAACAAGTTCCTCTTCGATCACGTCGGGCTCGTCGAGGCTCACCACGCCGACGCGAGTCAGGACCTCGAGGCCGCCGCCATCGAGGCCGGCGCCAACGATTTCGAGGCCCTCAGTCATCAGCAGAACGACGACATCCCCGAAGGCCACGCCGGCGCGCGCTTCATCACCGACCGCACCGCGGTCCACGCCGTCTCCACGTGGCTCAAGGAGCACGGATGGGCCGTCGTCACCAGCGAACTCGGCTACGTCGCCAAGTCGTTCCCGGAGCTCGATGACACCGCCCGCGGCGAGGTCGGCGAATTCCTCCAGGCCTTGGAAGACCACGACGACGTCCAGCGGGTCTGGGCCGCCGTGAAGTGACCTGACGCGCCCGCGCTTCGTCCCACCACGGGCCCCGTCTCGCGCGGGTCGATCCGTCCGCCACGCCGCATCGCGCACGCGAAGGCGGCCGCTCTCTCGGCAGGCCCAAGGCGCGTCGCCGCGTCGCGCGCTGTTCGCGTCAGCGATCGAACAGCGCCGTCGGCAGGCCGCACACGCCCGGTACGAACGAGAACACCGCGCCGGCCTCGGGCTCGGGGCTCCGGTCGTCGTGATCCACGGCCGTGGTGATGAAGAGACGGTCCAGGCGTTCGCCCGCAAAGGCGCAGGACGTGACGTTTCGCACCGGGAGTCGCACGGTCTCAAGCACGCGCCCGGTCCGGGGATCCCGGCGCGTCAGGCGCCCCGCTCCCCAGTGGCCGACCCAGAGCATGCCCTCCTCGTCGAGGCAGCACCCATCCGGCCAGCCTTCGTCGTCAGCCAGTCGCGAGGCCTCGCACTCGGCGGAAAGCGCGCCGGTCTCGCCGTCGAAGTGAAACGCCTGCACCCGCCGGGTGGGCGAATCGATGTAATACAGCGTCCCGCCATCGGCCGTCCACGCAAGGCCGTTGGAAATGGAGACCCCTTCGCGCCGCACGGTCACCACTCCGCCGGCATCCATCGAATAGAGTCGCGCCGCGCCGCTCACCCCGGTGAGCGAGAGCGTTCCGGCCCAGAAGCGCCCCTGCGGATCCACCTTGCCGTCGTTGAAACGGAAGCCTGCGGGATCGTGCCCCGGCGCCCGGGCGAAGAGCGTCGTCCCACCGGTGTCGGGATCGAGGCGGTAGATTCCGTCGTGCAACGCGGCAATCAGGCTCCCGGAACGCTCCGGCGCCACGCAGCCCACCATCTGACCGACCGCCCACTCGCGCGGCACGCCGCCGTCCATCCGCGCCTCGAAGACGCGCCGGCCGGTGATGTCGATCCACCACAGGGAGCCGCGCGCCGCATGCCAGCAGGGCCCCTCGCCGAGGTCGGCGCGGGGCGCAGCGAGGCGATCCAGCCGGGCAAACTCCGCCATGGCTCCAGGGCTTCGTCCGGCTCAGGCCAGCTCGAGCTGCACGGGGTTGCTGAGCACGCCAATGCCCTCGATCTCGATCGCGACCTCGTCACCGGGACGCAGCCAGCGGGGCGACGGCTTCGCCGCCATGCCCACCCCGTGGGGCGTGCCCGTCAGGATCACCGTGCCGGGAAGGAGCGTCGTGCTGCCGCTGAGAAATTCGATCAGCGTCGGCACGTCGAAGATCATGTCCGAAGTCGTCCAGTCCTGCACCGTCTCGCCGTTCAGGTGGGTGGCGATCTTGAGCAGGTTGGGACCAGGCACTTCGTCGAGCGTGACCAGCCGCGGTCCGAGCGGGCAGAAGGTGTCGAAGAACTTGCCGCGGCACCACTGACCACCGCCGCGCTTGATCTGCCAGTCGCGCGCCGAGACGTCGTTTGCACAGGTCAGGCCGAGCACGTAGTCCAGCGCCTGCGCCCGCTTCACGTTCCGGCAGGCACGGCCGATGACCACCGCCAGCTCACATTCGTAGTCGACCTCGTGACTCGCGAGATGCGTGGGCAGGAGGATCGGATCGCCGGGATTCTGCACCGTGTTCAGGCCCTTCGCAAAGAGCACCGGGAACTCCGGCACCTTCATGCCCGACTCCTGCGCGTGGTGCCGGTAGTTCAGCCCGACGCCAAGGATCTGCGTGGGAACGATCGGAGCGAGTTGTCTGGCCACTGTCACCTTCTCGTCGGTGACGCGGTGCGCGCCGAGGACGTCGCCCTCGATGCGCAGGATCGTGCCGTCGCGCAGCTCGGAGCCGTAGGAGACCCGGCCGGACGTATCTTGATAGCGGATGATTTTCATGGGGAGTGGTGAAGGAGGGCCTCAGGACGGCCGGGCCACCGCGACGCACTCGATCTCGTAGTGCAACTCCGGACCGAGGCAGTTCGTGATCGTCGTGCGCGTCGGGAACGGCGCCGAGAAGTATTCGCGGTAAAGCTCGTTGTAGCGCGCGAGATTCGCGGCGTCACGCACGTAGTTTCGCGTCTGGATGACGTGTCGCAGGTCGCTGCCCGCCGTCTCCAGCACCTTGCGCAGGTTCTCCACCGAGCGACGGAACTCGCCCTCGAAGGTGTCCGGGATGATCCGTCCGCCGCCGTCCACGGACGCCTGTCCGGAGACGAAGATGAGGTCGCCCACCCGCACCGCGGGGCTGAACGGGAGGTGCGAGACGGGAGTGTCCTTGGTCAGGGGATACGAAACGGATGGGCTCATGCAAACGGGAAGTCAGGTCGGGAGATCGGGTCGAGCGGGTACACCGGGCGCTGCAGTTGGCGCCACGGGAGCGAGGCAAGGTTGCCGGTGCAGGGGCCCGCCGTGTCGACGTAGTAGGAGGCACGCGCGACGGTGTCGTACGCGCGTTTGTGCGCCACGGCCGCCTTGACGCCGATGACGAGGAAGTCGCGGGGCTCGAGGCCCTGGCTGCGCAGCTGGCCAAGGTCGAAGGGAGCGGTCTTGCGGGTCGTCAGCAGGATCGTCACGCCGCCGGAGCGGATGACGGCTGAAGGTCCCATCTCGATGCGCACGCCGTTCATCGAGGCGAGGTGGCTCTGCTTGTCCTCGAGGAGGAAAACGCCGTCGCTGCGCGAGACAAACGTCGCCTCCAGGCGGACCGGACCCGGATCGAGCCGGGACCCGCGTCCCCCGACGTCGAGGGTGCGGACGTCCCCGGGCGCGGCGTCGGCGAGGGCGAAGACGGAGACGGGGTCGTTGATCACGACCAGCGACCGCCCGATTCCATGCCGGAGCAGCGCGCGCAGCACGTCGGTGCAGTCACCCGGCGCGCCACCGCCGATGTTGTCGGCAGGCTCGACGAGCAGGACGGGACCCTCGTTCGGGGGCGAGGCCCGGAGGCGGGCCACGACCTCGTCGACTCCCGGGTAGGAAATCGTGCCCTGCTCGCGCAGGTCCCAGGCCAGCTGGGCGCCGGCGCGCAGCCGCTCGCGGGCCTCGTCGACCGGCGCGGTCGTCACCGCGCTGAGCGAGCAGCCGGTATCCGGCGTGTCCGCAAACGAGTACCCCGCGGCGATGTTGCAGGCCCAGATCTCGCCCGGGCCCGCCTCGAGTTCGAGGGCGAAGCGCTCCAGCGCACACATCGGGTCGGCATGCGTGCCCGTGCCCGTCGGCGCCCAGAGGATCGGCGGCCGGCACCAGACCATGCGCGGCACGCGGCCCTCGCGCAGGCAGCGGGCGAGCAGGCGGGCGCCCCGGACGGCGGCGGCGCGGGCGTCGGTGTGGGGATTCTCCCGATACATGACGAGGCCATTGGCCAGCGTGCACATCCGGGGGCTGATGTTACCGTGAAGGTCGAGGACGCCGAAGATCGGAACCTGCCCGCCGGGCAGGGCGCGGATGCGGGCGAGGAGTTCGCCCTCCACGTCGCGCTGACTCTCGGTCGCCATGGCGCCGTGCAGGACGAGGTAGATCGCGTCGACCCCGGCGGCCAGGGCCGGCGCCGCGACCGCCGCGAACTCGCGCCAGTAGCGCTCAAACATCGCATCGGTGACGGTGCCGCTGGGCGTCGCGCGGGCGTCGATCGTCGGGATGACGTGCCAGCCCTCCGCATCGGCGACCTCCAGGAAACCGTCCGTCGGGGAGGCATCACCCCGCTTGGCGAGGATCGCGTCGCCCTCGGCGACCGTGAACGCCTCCCACGGCGTTACTTCGTCGAGGAACGTGTGCGTCTCGTGAAAGAGGCCGCCGAAAAGGATGCGGGGAGGCATGGCGCGATCCTCCTCAGGCCGGGGCCGTCCATGTGGCGGCGTGGCGGGCGAAGGCGGCGGCGGCGCGGGAGAGCGCCTCGTCGACG
This sequence comes from Verrucomicrobiota bacterium, assembly GCA_016871755.1. Lineage (GTDB taxonomy): Bacteria > Verrucomicrobiota > Verrucomicrobiia > Opitutales > Opitutaceae > UBA6669. The sequence continues at coordinate 170,960 of VHCJ01000002.1, forward strand.
TCCGCCGCCGTGTGCGTGAGGGAGATCGACCAGAGCCCGCGCTCGATCGCGCTCACGCCCTGTTCGAGCAGGCAGCGGCGCAGGTGCGCCCAGCGCGGGGCGTCGTGCCGGCGCACGTAGTCGCGGTAGCTCAGGACGCGGCCCTCGGCGGCCCCGGGCCTGAGCATGACGGTGTGGAAAATGAGTCCCGGACCCTGCGGCCGCAGCGGGACGCCATGGGCGCGGCCGAGGGCCTCGAGGCCCGCCATGAGACGCCGGCCCAGCGCGATGACGCCGGCCGGGTGGCGGTCGCCCTGCGCCTGCACCTGATCGAGGCACCAGCGGCTCGCGGCGAGGCAGAGCGGGTTGCCGTTCAGGGTGCCGGCGTGGACCACCTCGCCGGAGAGGATCTTGGCCATCGCGGCGCGGGTGCCCGCAAGCGCGGCGAACGGCGTGCCGCCGCCGATCGCCTTGCCGAGGACCGTGAGGTCCGGCTTGTAGCCGTAGAACCCCTGCGCACAGGACGCGCCGAAGCGGAAGCCGGTGATCGTCTCGTCCGAGATCATCAGCATGCCGTCCCGGTCGCAGAGTTCGCGGATCGTCGCCATCAATCCGGGCACCGGCTCGATGCAGCAGGTGTTGCACCCCGCGGGCTCGAAGACGATGGCGGCGATCTTGCCCCGGAATTCGTCGACGCGGCGGCGCAGGTGATCCGGGTCGTTCCAGCGGGCCACGACGAATTGATCCAGGACCTCCGGCACCACGCCCTTGCTCGGGTGCGTGCGGACGGGGTTCTCGTCGTCACCCCAGCGGTCCGCCGGGTTGGCGAAGCCGACGAGTCCCTCGTCCATCCAGCCGTGATAGTGACCCTCGAAGCGCAGGATGAGCGGCCGCCCGGTGGTGGCGCGGGCGAGGCGGAAGGCGGCGCCGACCACCTCGGTGGCCGAATTGTTGAAGCGGATCAGCTCGGCCGACGGGATCATTGCCTGCACGCGCTCGGCGACGGCGAGTTCGAGTTCCGACTGGCCCGCCCAGTGCGTGCCGAGCCGGGCCTGGGCGGCGATGGCGTCGGCCATGCCTTCCGGCGCATGACCGAAGAGCAGCGCGCCCTGACCCAGCTTGAAGTCGATGAACTCGTTTCCGTCCACATCCCAGATGCGCGGCCCCCGCCCGTGCGTGAAGTAGAGGGGCACCGGCGCCTCCATCTTGCGGATACCGCTGTTGACGCCGGCGGCGATGCTGCGCTGGGCGCGATCGAAGAGGGCCTGGGATTTGGCAAACGTGTAGGGCATGGGAGAAAAACGGGGGTAAGGAAGGAAGGGGCGGAAATCAGGCCTCGGCGGCCACGCGTTCCGGCGGGCGGCGAAGTGCGGCGATGATGGCCGCGCGGCGGGCGGCGGGGAAGCGGCTGACCGGCACGGAGACGCTGACGGCGGCGAGGGGTTCCTGCAGCGGCGCGAGTGAGACCGCCGCGCAGGCCACGCCGGCATTGGTTTCCTCCTCCTCCAGCGCGAAACCCCGCGCGCGCGTCAACTCCAGTTCGCGTCGCAGCCGGTCCCGCAGCGCCGCGCGGCTCCGCGCCGGCGCGCCCGCGCTCACCTTCGCGACCAGCCGCGCCTGCGCCTCGGCCGGCATTCCGGCCACGATCGCCCGACCGAGCGCCGTCGTGTGAAACGGATCTCGCGCCCCCGGCTTCACGATCCAGCGCAGCGCATGCGTCGTCTCCAGCACCCACGCATAGCGCACGTAGATCCCCTCGAGCACGCCGAGGTTCACCGTCTCGTCGAACTCCGCGTGCAGCCCCCGCATGAGCGACCCCGCCTTCTCGCGCAGGAGTTCGTCCCGACCCCGCCCGCCGAGCGACTGCAGCCGCTCCGAGAGCGAGTACGCCCCGCCGCGGTCCGCCTGCACCACGTAGCCCAGGTCGCGCAGGCTGCGCAGGATCCGGTACACCGTCGGCTTCGGCAGGCGGCTCTCACGCGACAGGTCCGCCAGCGTCGCGGCCCGGCCCAGCCGGGCGAGGACCTCCAGCAGCGAGAACGTCTTGTCGAGGACCGCGATGCTCATGGGATTTCGCTTGCGACGCATATCACGATGCGAAACGCTCGTTTCGTCAAACAGAATTGGCCATGTTGATCGATTGCCACAATCACCTCGGCGTTGACCTGTTCTTCTACCTCAACGGCTACCATCCGTACTGCCAGGATCTCCCGGCGATGGTGACCGAGGGGAGGCACTGCGGGGTGGACCGCTGGGTGGTCTTCCCGATGATCGCCAACCTGACGTTCGACGTGGCGGCGATGCGCCGCACCGAGCTGCGGGGCGGGGGCTGCGAGGAGGTTCCCTACGCCTTCGAGAACGAGCGGATGCTGCGCGAGATCTACGAACTGTATCCGGACCTCGGCCGGCACGTCCTGCCGTTCGCAATCCTTGACCCGCTGCGCTCCCCGGCCCCGCAGATCGCGAAGCTCCGGGAGCTGCACCGTCGGTTCCCATTCCACGGGTTAAAGATCCAGCCGACGATGATCCGGAGCGACATCGGGTCGCTGCTCGAGGGCGGCCGGGGCTTCCTCGAACTGGCGGAGGAGCTCGATCTCCCCTTCCTCATCCACTCCAGCGTCGCCCCTGAGGATCCGTGGTCGCAGGCGACCGCCATCCTCCGCGTGGCGGAGGCCACGCCCCGGGTGCGGTTCTGCCTCGCCCACTCGTGCCGCTTCGACCGCGAGTGCCTCGACCGCGTGGCGGCGCTGCCGAATACGTGGTTCGACTGCTCCGCCCACCGGATCCACTGCGAGGGTGCCGTGAAGGGCTACGGCTTCGTCGCTCCGGCGACCCGGCGGTTCGACTCGGACTACGCCGATCCGGCCCGGGTCCTGCGCGACCTCGCCGAGGCCTACCCGCGGAAACTGCTCTGGGGATCCGACACGCCGTTTCAGAGCTACGTCGCCCACATTGACGGCACGTTCGTCTCACTCCGTAGCACCTACGAGGCCGAGGTCGCCTGCGTGCGCGCGCTCCCCGCCGCGCTCCAGCAGGCGGCCGGCCACGACAACCTCCTCGCCCTGCTCCGCCTCAAGGATGAATTCCTTCTCGCTTGAGGGCCGGTCCGCCCTCGTCACCGGCTCCTCCCAGGGCATCGGTCTCGCCATCGCCGCCGGCCTCCACGAGGCCGGGGCGCGCGTGACCCTGCACGGCAAGACGGGTCCGGCCCCCGCCGCGCCCGCCGGTGCTCCCTTCATCGAACTCGACCTGCTCGACGCCGACGGGCCCGCGCGCCTCGTGCGCGAGGCCTTCGCGCGCGACGACGGGCTGGACCTGCTGGTCGGCAACGCGGGTGGGTTCTTCGACGTTCCGTTCCTTGAGATGACCGCCGAGCGTTGGGAACGGACCTTCGCGCTGAATGTCCGCGCCAACTACTTCGTCGCCCAGGCCTTCGCCCGCGAACTGGTCGCCCGCGGCCGCCCCGGCGCAATCGTCGCGACCGCCTCGACGAACGGCTTCCAGCCCGAGGAGGATTCCTCGGCCTACGACACGTCCAAGGGCGCGATGGTGATGATGATCCGCACCCTCGCGCAGACGCTCGCCCCGCTCGGGATCCGGGTCAACGGCCTCGCCCCGGGCCTGATCAACACCCCGCTGAACGCCGGCCTCCTCACGGACGAGAAGCGCGACCACTACCGGAAGAAGATCGTGCAGGGCCGCATCGGGACCCCGGAGGATTGCGCCGGGGCGGTCGTGTTCCTCCTCTCCCCCGCGTCCCGCTACATCACCGGCCAGATCATCGTCGTCGACGGGGGCCTGACGCTCAGCCAGATCGGCCGTCTCTGACCATGCTGCCCGAACTGCCCACCCCCCTCGTGCTCGTGGACCGCCCGCGGCTCCGCGCCAACCTTCGCCGGATGCAGGCGGCGGCCGACGCCCACGGCGTCGAGGTCCGGCCGCACATCAAGACGCACAAGTGCGTCGCCGTGGCCCGCGAGCAACTCGCGATCGGAGCCCGCGGTCTCACCTGCGCGAAGATCGGGGAGGCCGAGGCGATGCTGCCCTCCGGCGTCCGCGCCCTCTTCATCGCCCACTCGCTCGGCGATCCCCTCCACGCGCCGCGGCTCGCCGCGCTCGCGGAGCAGGTCGACGACCTGCGCGTCGGTCTGACCAGCGAGGCGCACTTCGACGTCCTGGAGCGCCTCGCCCAGCGCACCGGGCGCACCCTGCGGGTCATGCTCGCCGCCGACACCGGTCTCGGCCGCGAAGGCGCGCGCGACGATGCCACCGCCGAGCGGATGGCCGCCCGCGCCGCCGCCAGCCGCCACCTTGAGCTGCGCGGCCTCTACACCCACGAGGGCTTCTTCTACGGCGTGCGGCCGGCGGAACGTCCCGCCCGGCTCGCCGCCATGCTCGACCGGCTGGCGACCCTGCGCGACCGGATCGACCCGGCCCTCGCCCTGTGGCCCGGCTGCAGCGTTTCGGCCCGGCAGGCGGCCGAACTCTCCGCTGGCCGCGTGCAGGCGGTCCGGCCCGGCGCCTACCCCTTCGGCGACCTCTACCTCACCCACGTCACGCAGTCGATGCAGCCGGAGGATCAGGCGGTGCACGTGCTCACGACGGTCGTCGACCGGCCGGAGCCCGGCCTTGCGCTGATCGACGCAGGCTCGAAGACCCTCTCCCCGGACCGGACGCCGGAGGGCGTGCACGCCCTGCCCGCCGACGGCCGCGGTTTCTCGGTCTTCCGACTCAACGAAGAGCACGGCTACATCCGTGGACCCGGGACCGACGACCTGCGCATCGGCGACCGCATCCTCCTCGCGCCCGCCCACGTCTGCCCGGTCTTCAACCTGACTGACACGGTGGTCGCACTGGAGGACGGTCGGCCCGTCGACTGCTGGCGCATCGAGGGACGCGGCAAAGTCCAGTAGCCGCCGCCACGCTTCCTTCCCCCACGCCACCCCCAAAGTCCCCTTTCATGTCCAACTCCCCTTCCCTCGCCTCCCGAGCCTGGCTCGTCGTGGGCATCCTCTGGGTCGTCGGTTGCCTGAACTACCTTGACCGAGTCATGCTCACCACCATGCGGCAGTCGCTGACCGAGGCGATTCCCATGACCGACGCGCAGTTTGGCCTGCTGACCTCGGTCTTCCTCTGGACCTACGGTTTCCTGAGCCCGTTCGCGGGCTTCCTCGCCGACCGCTTCAACCGGTCGCGCGTCATCGTGATCAGCCTCTTTGCCTGGTCGGTGATCACGTGGATGACGGCGCATGCGACCACCTTCAACCAACTCCTGCTCACCCCCGCGCTGATGGGAATCAGCGAAGCCTGCTACATCCCGGCGGCGCTTGCACTGATTGCGGATTACCACCGCGGATCCACGCGTTCACTGGCGATCGGCGTACACATGACCGGAATCATGGTCGGGTCGGGCATGGGAGGGCTCGGCGGCTGGATCGCCGAGCGTCACGGCTGGGCCCACGCCTTTGAGCTCTTCGGCGTGGTCGGCGTCGGCTTCACCGTCATCGCGCTCGTCTTTCTGCGGGACGCTCCGCGCGAGGCGCATGCGGCTCCGGACGGTACCCCAGCGGGCTCCGTCGGGCTCGGCGCCGCGCTCCGGAGCCTGTTGTCGCAACGCGCGTTCGGGTTCGCCCTCGCCTACTGGGGCCTGCTCGGGCTGGCCAGCTGGGCGGTGGTGGGCTGGATGCCGACCTACCTGACGGAGCACTTTCATCTCTCGCAGGGCGTGGGTGGCCTTTCCGCGACCGCCTACTACCAAGCCGCCGCGCTCGTCGGGGTGCTCCTTGGCGGAGCGTGGGCCGACCGCTGGTCGCGCACCAACGTACTCGGTCGCGTCTATGTGCCCCTGATCGGCCTCCTCATCGCCGCCCCCGGCATCCTCATGGCCTCGACGATCAACTGGCTGCCCCTCGCGCTGGCCGGACTCGTCGTCTTCGGCCTCACGAAGTCGTTCAGCGATTCGAACATGATGCCCATCCTCTGCATGGTCTCCGATCCCAAGTACCGGGCCACCGGCTACGGGGTGCTGAACCTGTTCTCCTGCGTGGTCGGTGGGGTGACCATCTACGCCGGCGGCATGCTGCGTGATGCCCGCGTCGACGTCGGCCTCGTCTTTCAATTCGGGGCGGCGACCGTGCTCGTCTGCGCCGTCCTCCTCGCCGCGATTCGGAGCCACGCCCGCGCTTCCGCCCCATGAACACCTCTGGCATTCTTCCACCCCGCGCCTGGCTGATGGTCGGGCTGCTCTGGTTCGTCGCCTGCCTGAACTATCTCGACCGCCTCATCCTCATCACGATGAGGACATCGGTGAAGGCGGAGATTCCGATGACCGACGCGCAGTTCGGTCTCCTGACCACCGTCTTCCTCCTGTCCTACGGGATCCTCGGCCCGATCGGGGGCTACCTCGCGGACCGCTTCAATCGAAGCCGGATCGTCGTGTTCTCGCTCTTCGCGTGGTCGGCCTGCACGTGGATGACCGGACACGCGAACTCCTTTGGTGAAATCCTTTTCTACCGGATCCTGCTTGGGATCAGCGAAGCGTGCTACTTCCCGGCAGCGGGCAAGCTGCTCATGGACTACCACCGCGATCGGACGCGCTCGCTGGCCAACGGCATCCACCTCAGCGGTGTGATGGTGGGATCGGGTCTAGGCGGGTTGGGCGGCTGGCTGGCCGACCGCCACGACTGGCGCTTCGTGTTCGAGCTCTTCGGCGCCATCGGCGTGGTGTACGCGATCGTGGTCTTCTTCCTCCTGCGCGACCGCCCTTCGACCGACGCCGTCTCGGGCCCGGCCGCCCCGGCCGAGCCTCCCCTGGGCGTGGCCGCCAGCCTGCGGGCGCTGTTCGGCGTCCCCTCGTACCTGCTCGCCCTTTCGTTCTGGGGCCTCTTGGGCGTGGGCAGCTGGACCGTGATCGGCTGGCTCCCCGCCTACCTGACCGAACGCTTCGCGCTCAGCCAAGGCGAGGCCGGACTGTCCGCGATGGGCTACATCTACAGCGCCAGCATGGTCGGCATGCTCATCGCCGGGTACTGGGCGGACCGCTGGAGCCTGCGTCACCCGCGGGCCCGCATCTGGGTGGGCGTCATCGGGACCTCCCTGACGGTGCCCGCGATCCTGATCATCGCCTACTCGCCCTCGCTTCCCCTGCTGTTCGCCGGGCTGGTCCTCTACGGACTCGCGCGGACCTTCCCCGACGCCAACATGCTTCCCGTGCTTTGCCAGATCGTGGACCGCCGGGTGCTCGCCCTCGGCTTCGGGATCCTGAACCTGCTCGCGGTGTTCGTCGGCGGCGCGAGCATCTACGCAGGAGGGGCCCTCCGTGACGCGCAGGTGCCGATCACCGCCGTCTTCACGGTGGGTGCCCTGACGATGGCAATTTGCGTACTCCTGCTGTGGGCGGTGCGTCCGCCCGCGAGCCCGACACCCTCCTCCCCCTCTTCCCCGTCATGATGTACGTCCAGACCCTCACCCCGCGCGACGAACAGATCGCCCGCAACCGCCTCGCGGACTTCCTGCCCGCCGAGGCCTACGACATCCACGCTCATCCGTACCATCCCGGGCACTTCCCGCCCGGCACCTGGCCATTCCTCCAGGATGCCGGCGTCCTCGGCTGCGCCGAGCATCGTGCCGGCGTGCAGCGCTACCTGCCCAACCGCACGCTGCACGGCCTGTACTTCGGCCTGCCCCGCCGCACCGGCGACCGCCCGGCGATCAATGCGTGGGTGGCGGACGAAGTGCGCACCCACGGGACGCCGCTGAGCCGGGCGCTGCGGGTCGTCGCCCCGACCGACGACCCGGACGACGTCGCGGCCAGCATCCGCGACGGCCGCTTCTGCGGCATCAAGGTCTACCACTGCTTCGCGGCGCGTCCCGACACCATGCACGCGACGATCGAGGAGTACGCGCCCGACTGGATGTGGGAGATCCTGCACGAAACCCGCGGGGCCATGATCCTCCACATCGTGCGCGACGGGGCGATGGAGGACGAAAGCAACCAGCAGCAGCTGCGCCGCCTCTGCCGCCGCTACCCGAACGCCCGCCCGATCCTCGCCCACGTCGCCCGCAGCTTCAGCTACCGCAACGCGCGGCGCGGACTCCACGTCCTGGCCGACCTCGACAACGTCGTGATCGACACTTCGGCAGTGTGCGAGGCGGAGTCCTTCCGCGCCGCGATCGAGACACTCGGTCCGCGCCGCATCCTCTGGGGCACCGACTTCGCCGTCGACGGCGTCCGCGGCCGCTGCGTCACGACGGGCGATCTCTTCTTCTGGCTGCACCCGGAACTGATCAAGCCCGAGCATCAGGCGCCGACCCGGGATGACATGACGCTGGTCGGCATCGAGTCGGCGCTGACGTTGCGCGAAGCCTGTGAGGACGCTGGGCTGACGCAGGGCGACCTCGACGACCTCTTCCTGCGCAACGCCCTCCGCACCCTCTCCGCGCACCTCCCGGCGGCCGCAGTGCCGCCGCCCACCCAAGGCATCGAACTCTGGCAACGGGCCAAGGCGACGATCGCCGGCGGCACCGGCCTCCTCTCCAAGCGGGCCGAGATGTTCGACGAGCGCGCCTGGCCGGCCTACTTCACCCGCGCCTCGGGCTGCAGCGTCTGGGACCTCAACGGCCAGCGCTACCGTGACTTCGCCGGCGGCGTCGGCGCGATCCTTCTCGGCTACGGCGACCGCGACGTCGACCGGGCGGTTGGGCGCCGCATCTCCGCGGGCACGTACTGCTCGCTCGTCAATCCGCAGGAGGTGGAACTGGCGGAGACGCTCCTCGGACTCCACCCCTGGGCCGGCCGCGTGCGCTACGCCCGCGGCGGCGGCGACGCGATGTCGATCGCCGTGCGCATCGCCCGCGCCGCCACCGGGCGCTCCGGCGTCGCGTTCTGCGGCTACCACGGCTGGCACGACTGGTACCTCGCGGCGAACCTCGGTGAGCAAAGTGCGCTCGACGGCCATCTCCTCCCCGGCCTTGAGCCCAAGGGCGTGCCCCGCGAACTGCGCGGCACGGCGCAGCCCTTCAAGTACAACGACCTCGCCTCCCTTGACGCCGCGCTGGCGAAGCTCGACGGCAATCTCGCCGCGATCGTGATGGAGCCGATGCGCTCCCAGTTGCCGAAGGATGATTTTCTCCAGAAGGCCAAGGCGCGCGCCGCCGCCGCCGGCGCGGTGTTCGTCGTCGACGAAGTCACCAGCGGTCTCCGCTACGGATTCCCCGGAGCGATGGCCCGCCTCGGCATCGAGCCGGACATCGTGGTCTACGCGAAGGCGATGAGTAACGGCTACCCCTTCGGCACCGTCATCGGTCGCGAGAGCGTGATGCAGCAGGCGACCGGCAGCTTCATCTCATCCAGCTACTGGACCGATGGTGTGGGTCCGGCCGCGGCGCTCGCCGTGCTCGCCAAGGTCCGCCGCCTTGGCGTGTTCGAGCAGATGTGGGAACGCGGCGCGGCCTTCCAGGCCGGGTTGCGCGAGGTGGCGGCGCGGCATCCGCAGTGCGCCCTCACGATCGGCGGCATGCCCAGCACCCCGACGCTCACCTTCAACCTCGGTCCCGATGCGCCGCTCGCGCAGACGCTCTACATCCGCCGGATGCGGGAGCGCGGCTTCCTCGTCGCCAGCTACGCGTACATGATGCTGGCGCAGCGCGACGAAGACCGGAGCGCCATGCTGGAGGCTCTGGACGTGACACTCGCTGAGATTTCCCGCAGCATCTCGGAGGGTCGGTTGGAGGCGGATTCCGGGGTGGCCCGGGGACTCCGCGGCTTCGCCCGGCTCGCCTGATCCGTTCGCCGCCCTTACCGCCCATGTTCCGCTTCCGCGCCCCGGCCTTCGCCGACTCCCTCCACGCCCCGCTGCTGCCGGTGGCCGGATGGCCCCTGCTGCCCGACGGCTGGGTCCTGGACCGCGTGGTGGGCATCGGCGTCGATTCGCGCGGCCGGATCTTCGTGGCCCACCGCGGCGAGCACCCGTTCCTCTGTTTTCACGCGGATGGCCGCTTCTCCCACGAGGTCGGCGCCGAGCACCAGCGGGCAACGACCGCGTACGACCTGCGCGGCCCGGTGCCGATCCCGATCGCGACGCGCACCTGGCTCCACGGGCTGCACATCGATCCGTGGGACAACGTGTGGATCACCGACGTCGGGCGGCACCTCCTGATGAAGTTCTCGCTGGAGGGCCGGCTCCTTCTCACCCTCGGCGTCGACGGGGAATCGGGCTGCGACGAGCGCCGCTTCGCGCAGCCGACGCACGTGTGCGTGAACCCGGACGGGGAATTGTTCATCACCGATGGCTACGGCAACTCGCGCATCGTGCACCGCCGGGCCGATGGCACCTTCATCCGCGAGTGGGGTCGCCGCGGCACGGAACCCGGCGAATTTCACACCCCGCACGTGATCACGCTCGCCGACGACGGGCGCCTGTACATGACGGACCGCGAGAACGACCGCATCCAGGTCTTCACGCAATCAGGCGAGGTCGTCGACGTCTGGCCGGGTCTGCATTCGGTGGACGGACTGCACGCGGCCGCTGACGGCTTCATTTACGGATCCTCAGGCATCGACCGGGCGGTCGTGAAGTTCGACCGCCGCGGCCGCCGCCTCGCGGTGTGGATCGCGCCGGGAGACTGCCTCTATCCCCACGGCATCTTCGTCACGCCGCAGGGCGACCTCTACCTCGCCGACACGGGTGACCGCTGGGAAGTGACCGGGCCGCGACCGGAGGAACGGCGGGTGCCGCCGCGCACCGGACCCGAGGGCAGCGCCGCGCGGCGCTTCCGCCTGCCCCGCTGAGCGCAGGTCGCCGCGCCATGTTCTTTCCGACGCGACGGCGTGGCCCGGGGCTGCACCCCCACCGGCACGGCATCTACTTCTCGTTCTTCCACGCGCTGAACTGGCAGGTGGCGATCGGGGCGCCGACGACGCTCTTCATGCAGCAGCTTGGGGCGGACTCGTTCCAGCTCGGGCTCGTGGTCTCATGGACGTTCCTGCTCACGCCCGTGCAGGTGATCGCGACCGCTTTTCTCCCGCGGGTCGGCTTCAAGCGACTGGTGCTCGCGGGCTGGGACGCGCGGGCATGGTGCCTGCTCGTGCCCATTGTCCTTGCGCTGATCGCGCCCACGGAGCGCGTGCCGTGGATGGTTTATGCCATGACGCTGGCGACGTTCTGCTACAGCGTCGTCCGGGCCGTCGGGACGGGATCGATGACGGCTTGGATCTACCAACTGGTCCCCGCCGACATCCGCGGGCGTTACTGGGCGACCGAGCAACTGATGGCTGGCACCGCGGTGGTCGGCGCCCTCCTCTGCTACGCCGGACTGTTCGCGATCCTCCCCGTCTACCGCGCCTTCCTCATCCAGTACCTCGTCGCCTTCGTGGCCGCCTGGCTTGCCTCGCGGCACCTGCATGCGCTCCCGGACGTGGAGCGTCCGAAGATCATGAACCTTGAGAAGATCGTGACCGATACGCCGCGGTGGATCACCGAGCCCGGTCTCTTCCGCACGTACCTGTGGATGTCGGTCCCCCTCTTCGTCCTGATCACACCGATCGCGCCCTTCGTCACGTTCCACCTGCGCGGCACCACCGGGCTCGGGAATTCCAGCATCCTGATCCTCACGATGCTCACCTACTTCGGCCTGATGGCGGCGAACCTCGTGATGCGCTCGCGCATGGACGACATCGGGGCGAAACCCTTCTTCCGCATTTCGTACCTGACGCACGCCGCGATCGCGGTCGGGTGGATCGTCTTCCTCGTCACGAACGGTCGCTGGCTCCTCCTCCTCCCGATCCTCTTCTTCCTGCAGGGCGTGGCCTCCGGCTGCTGGACCTCGGCGAACCTGAACTACCTCGCGAAGATCCTTCCGGAGTCCGACCGCGCGCTGCCGGTCTCGATTCACGGCGCGGTGATCACGTTCCTCGGTGGCTGCTCGCCCGTGCTGTGGGGGCTCTTCCTGAAGGGCGGTGCCGACGGCACGACGCTGAACGTGCCGGTGTTCATCGGTTTCTTCACCTGCCTGCTGGTCGGCTGCTTCGCCCTGCTGGCCCTTCTGCCAGCCCTGCCCGAGAAGGCCGGCCGGGTGGATCCGCTGATGAACGGCACGTGGTTCATCCGGCCGTTCCGCTCGATGGCAAATTTGATCAACCTGATCGAGCCGAGCGGCGGTTCCAAACCGCCGTCTGATCAGCCCAAGTGAACTCACGCGCCGGGGGCCGGAGTTCCCCGGCGTGCCGCCACCGGCATCGCCGTCGCCGGACTCAAGAACTGTAGACCAGTTCCTCGGCCGTCAGCTCCCGCGCCAGCGAGACGTTCTCTGACCGGCTGACCAGCAGCATGTGGTTGTCGATCATCTCCTGGAGATGAAACTCCATCTCGCGCTTCGCCGCGATCGGATCGGAATCGGCGATGGCCTCGTAGATCTCCTCGTGTTTCGCGAACACCGCAACCCGCCGCGCATCCCATTCGGCCTTGGACATCGCCGCCTGACCCGGCAGAGCGGGCAACGCGAGCACGCGGTGAATCACGTGCAGGCGGAGAATTTCCTTCTTCATTAGGTCGTTGTCCGCCCCAGTCATGATCGCGATGTGAAACCGCGCATCCTCGCGGGCCAACTCCTCCGGATACTGGTACTCCTCGCCGGCCTGCAGGCTCTTCTCCGTGAGCCGCCGCATCGCTTCGAGCGCGAACCGGATCTCGTGCAGATCCGCGTCGCTGCGGTTGCGCGCCGCCAACCCCGCCGCATGGCTCTCCAGCGCGAGACGCAAGTCGCACAACTCGCGAAACTCCTTCAACTGGATCTTCTTCACGCTCGCCCCAAGGTGGGGCTGGATCGACACCAAACCGTCCGTCTCCAGCTTGCGCAGGGCATCCCGCACCGGCGTCCGGCTCACCCCAATTTCCTCCGCCAGAACTTCCGTCATCAGGGGCCGTCCCGGCAGGTATTCGCCATTGAGTATCTTTTTCCGGATATGCTCGTAGGCGACATCGGTATTCACGCTCTTCATTTGCGTCGGACCGTACGCCCAAGCTTTGCAAAAAACAATCGATTTTTCCCCTTGCCGTGAATCCAGCCGTCTCTGAACGGGTTGCGGACTCGGTCCACGGTCGAAAGGGCTGAACGGACGCAGCGGAAGGGAGCGGTCCGGCCCGCGCTTGGTGGGTCCGGCAGGTGCTTCCCGCCGAAGTATACAGCCCCGGGAACGGACGGGGGATGGAACTGCATTCCTTCCCACTCACGGCAGTCCTGACCCGATCCCACGAGTCCTTTTCCCGCACCCAACCGCAGAACCCATCAACGCTTTCGCAGAACGCGACGGACACAACGACGCTGCCGGCAGCGGTGCCCCGCCCGCAGCGCGCGCGACGACGGCGTCCCTGAGCTGGTCCCGGGGCGGAACCTCCCCCGCGCGATTGCCAGCGGGCCCACTCGCCCTACCATGCCGAGCATGTCCCTCTCCGGTTACTCCCCGTACCGCAACCTTCCCCCGCTCGCGGGCATCGCCGGCTTTTCCGACGCGATGCAACCGGGCCTCTCGGTCGAAGCCTGCGTCGCGCGCCTCAAGCGTCATCACTGGGCGTTCAAGCGACTCCACGCCTTCTTCATCCGCCACCTCCCCTCGGAGCCGATCTACGAACTCAAGATGGCCTTCAGCCTCCACGCGCACTACTGCGCCGAGCATGCGGCGGCGTGGCGCGAGCGAGTGGGCGAGATGCGCGAACCGCCGCTCGGGCTGGACGCGGTGCCGGACCCGGCATTCGACGCTTACTTCGATGAACTGGATGCCGCGCCGGATCGCGCCACGCGCCTCCTCGGCGTCTACCAGCACGCCCTCCCGGCGCTCACCGACGCAATCCGCCAGCACCAGCTCGAGACGAACCGCTTGGTCGACCACCCCTCGTTCCGCATCTGCCGCTTCGCCCTCGTGGAACTCGAGGAGATGCTTGCCTACGGACGCGGTGCGCTCGAAAGCCTTGCCGATGCGGATGCCCGCGCCACGGCCGCACCCTGGCTCCGGCACCTCGACCTCCTGCTCGCCCAGGCCGGGGGTTTCTCCGGCGACCAAGCCCCCGCGCCCGGACCGGTCACCCGCTTCGCCTCGCTCCAGCCGGCCCGATTCGATCCGGTGCCGCAGCGGGATGAGCGCTTCCCTGATCCCTACAACATGGGGGTGCACGCCGAGCAGTTCCTCTACGATGACTCATTCCCCCCGGAACCGAAGACGCTGATGATGTTCTACAAGCGCCTCCGCGAGATCGACGTCCCGGAGATGATGGCCAGCATCATTGCCGAGACCCGGGACAAACCGTGGGACTACACGGTGGACATGACGCGCCAGCTCTGGGACGAGGCGCGCCACGCGATGATGGGAGAGGTCGGATTCGTGCAGGCCGGCATCGACTGGCGCCGCTTCGTCCGGGTCAACTTCACCTGGTCGCTCGCCCTCAACACACAGCTCTCACCGCACGAGCGGCATGCGGTCCTCTACTTCATCGAGCAGGGCCTGATGCCCCGCACCGGCAAGCGCTTCGAGTGGGAGGTCGGCATCGCCTCCGGCGACGGCTACGCCGCGCTCGTCCAGGACTACGACTGGGCAGACGAAGTGCTGCACGCGCGGATCGGACGCGACTGGTACGTCAAGACCTTCAGCGACCCGCGCGAGGCGACCGCCTTCGGGGACCGCTGCTGGTCGCGGGTGATGATTGACTGGGAGAGCTACCGCACGGAGGGCCACACCGAGCACTGCAACTGGTGGCCCGACCTGTACCGGGCGTGGTGTGAGCGGACCGGCCGCACGCCGGATCCCCGGATCGAAGCCTACGCCACGAGCTACCAGTCCACCCGCGCCGACCTCCGCGAGATCAGCGCCTCGGCCTGAACGCCCCCCTCCCTCCTCATGCGCCTCATCGACCTCTCGCACCCGCTCGTCCACGGCCAGGACAACTTTCCCAGCGATCCCAAGCTGAGCATCATCCCGCACGGCAACACCTCGACCCTGCGGTACAACATGACGCAGGTGAGCATGGCGACCCACCAAGGGACGCACCTCGACGCGATGTACCACTTTCTCGATGACGGGAAGACGATCGACCAGATGCCGCTGGACTGGTTTTACGGCGACGCCGTCCTCCTGCGGCTCCCGAGAGCGCCGCGGGAGGAGATCCTCGCCGAGGACTTTGCCCGGCACGAGGCGCTGCTCCAGCCCGGCGCGAAGGTAATCTACGAGACCGGCTGGCACCGCCGCTTCGGCACGGCGGGGTACTTCTCGGACTTTCCCAGCCTGACCCAGGACGCGGCACGCTACCTTGCCTCGCGCCGCATCCGTCTCCTCGGCATGGATACGCCCACGCCGGGGCGCGACTGGTACGAAGTGCACCACATCCTGCTCGCCCGTGACGCGGAGATCGTGGTGGTGGAGGGCCTGACGAATCTCGACCAAGTGCCCGAGCGCTTCGTTTTCAGCGGCTTCCCGCTCAACTTCAAGGGCCGCGACGGCTCCCCCATTCGCGCGGTCGCGATCGTGCCGTGACGGCTCCCGCCCCGGTGCCGACGCTGCGGGAGGCGTGGCCCGTGTGGCTGCGGATCGGCCTGCTCGGCTTTGGCGGCCCGGCCGGGCAGATCGCGCTCATGCACCGCGAACTCGTCGAGCGCCGCGGCTGGATCGACGAACGGCGCTTCCTTCAGGCGCTCAACGTCTGCATGCTGCTGCCAGGACCGGAGGCGCACCAACTATCGGTGTACGTCGGCTGGCTGCTGCACCGCACCAAGGGAGCGGTGATCGCCGGGGTGCTCTTCGTTCTTCCCGGTGCCGCGATGCTCTGGGCGCTGAGTTGGCTCTACGTAACGCACGGCCACAACGCTGCGGTCTCGGCGGCGTTCGCGGGGTTGAGACCGGCGCTCGTGGCGGTGATCGCGGCCGCCCTCTGGCGCGTCGGACGCACCGCCGTCCGGACGGTTCCGCAGGCGCTGCTGGCCGGCGGCGCCTTCCTCGCCCTCGCGTTCGCCGACGTGGCGTTCCCATGGGTCATCGGGGCGGCGGCGCTGGTCGGCGCGTTGTCCGGCGGGAGCCGGTCTGCTCGCGCGAGTTCCGGAGAAGCTGCGGAGGCCGCAGAGGGCGCGCCCGCCCTGCCCCGCGGGGAGGCGTCCTCGGGCCCGGCAAGCGAACCCCTGAGCGGTTGGGGCACCGTGCGAACTGCGGTTCGGTGGACTGCGCTCTGGCTGGCGCCGATCGCCGGGCTGGTCCTCGTGCTGGGGCCGGAGCACGTGCTCACCCTTCAGGCGCGAATCTTCTCACCGGTTTCGCTCGTCACCTTTGGCGGCGCTTACGCAGTGCTTCCCTACGTGGCCCATCACGCCGTCGACACCCACGGCTGGCTGACCGCCGGACAAATGTTGGACGGGCTTGCACTGGCGGAGACCAAGCCGGGCCCGCTCGTCCTCGTTCTCCAGTTCGTGGGCTTCCTGGGCGCATGGTCGTCCCCTGCCCCGTTTGCCCCGCTCGCCGCCGCCACCCTGGGCAGCGCGGTCACCGTCTGGAGCACCTTCGTCCCGAGTTTCCTCTTCATCCTTACCATCGCACCTCACATGGAGCGCCTGAATCAGCGCCCCCGCATCGCCAAAGCCCTCGCCTCCGTGACGGCGGCGGTCGCGGGCGTCATCCTCAGTCTGGCGGTGTGGTTCGGTCGGGAGGTGGGCTGGCCGGATGGAAGGGCCGACCTCTGGGCGATCGGGCTGAGCGTCGCCGCAGGGGTGGTCCTGACCCGCACCCGCGTCGGCCTGCCGTGGGTTCTCGCGGCATGCGCGCTGGCCGGATGGGTCCGCTACGCCCTGGCCGGATGAGCGCGCCCGGCGACGGATTTAGCTGGCGGCCGAATCTTCCTCGGATGGAACCTCTCCCCCTCCCCTACCCCCATGATCCCGCCGCTCGCCCTTGCCCCGGGCACTGCCTCCAGCCACTGGCCCTTCGTCACCCTCGCCGTCTGCGTCGTCTTCATCATCGTCGCCATCACGCGGCTGCGGCTCCCCGCGTTTCTCGCTCTGGTGCTCGCCGCATTCCTCGCCGGCATCCTGACCCCGATCTTTCCACCCGCCGCGATTGACCGACTCCCCGCGTCCCTTCGCGCGGACGCGCGGGAGAATGCCTGGGTGGCTGCAGTCGAGCTGACCTCGGTGGAGTTCGGCGCGGCAGCCGGGTCGATCGCGATCTCGATCGGGCTGGCCTCAATCATTGGGCTTTGCCTGATGCAGAGCGGGGCGGCGGACAAGGTGGTGCGCCGCTTCCTCGCCGTCGCCGGGGAAGAACGGGCGGGAATCGCGCTCCTTGGCAGCACGTACCTCCTGTCGATCCCGATTTTCTTCGACACCATGATCATGCTCATGGCGCCGCTCGCCCGCGCCCTGCGCCTGCGCACCGGTCGCAGCTACCTTCTCTACCTCATGGCGATCTGCTGCGCGGGCGTGGTCACGCACAGCCTCACCGTTCCCCACCCGGGTCCGCTGGCGATGGTGGACAATCTCCGGGTCGACTCCGGACTCTCGCTGCTCTGGGGACTGGTGGCGGGGATCATCCCGTGCCTCGCCGGGTATGCCTTCGTGCGTTGGCTCGACGGGCGCATGGAGGTTCCCCTTCGCTCCCTCGACGGATCGTCGGAACGCGATCTGGCAGCAATCACGTCCCGGCCGGAGTCTGAACTCCCTTCTTTTCTGTGGAGCGTGGCCCCGATCCTCCTTCCGATCCTCCTCATCGGGCTGGGTTCGCTCGCCAAGGCCGCCGCCAACTGGCCGTCGGTCGTCGCCGCCTTCGGAGGCGGGGAGGGCTACGCGATGTTCAGCCGCATCCTGATCGCCCTTGGCAACAAGAACTTCGCCCTGCTGATCGGAGCCGCCATCGCTCTGTGGGTGCTCGTGCGCCAACGCGGCATCCCGTGGCGGGACCTCGGCGGCATGCTGGAGAGCCCGATCGCCACCGCCGCCGTCATCATCCTCATCACCGCCGCCGGCGGCGCCTTCGGCGGCATGCTGCGCCACGCCGGCGTCGGCGATGCGATCAAGGCCGTCGCCGTTCAGTACAGTCTCGACGTCGTCGTCCTGGGCTGGGTCACCGCGTTTGTGATCCGGGTCGCCCAAGGTTCCGCAACGGTCGCGATGCTCACCGCCTCGTCCATCCTCTGGCCCCTGATCGACCCCGCTGCCGGAGTCACCCTCGCCTACAATCCCATGTACGTCTTCCTCGCGATCGGGTTCGGCGCATTCGCCTGCTCGTGGATGAACGACAGCGGCTTCTGGGTGGTGAGCAAGCTCGGGGGCCTGACCGAGCGCGAGACGCTGCGGAGCTTCACGGTCGCGCTGACGACGATGTCCGTCGTCGGCCTGATCGTGGTGTGGATCGGCTCCCGTCTGCTCCCCCTGCTCTAGCGGAGCGCACCGCCCGCTCAGCGGGTCCAAGCCACATTGCCGACCTCGGAGATCGGGATGCAGGCGTCGAAGCGGCCCGGGACCGGGTCGTAGTGCAGCACCGTCTTGCCGACGAGTTCAGAGGTGAAGTAGCCGACGATCGTCGCCTCGCGCACCAGCGAGTAGAAGGTGGTGCCACGCCCAACCGCGTCCTCCGCGAGCGAGGCGAGGAGGGTGTCCTGCTGTTCCGGCTTCCGGGACGCGAACGGACCACCGGCCCGCGATCCGCTCTCGCGATCGAGCGCGGCCACCCCCTCCCGGAAGGTACGGCGCTCGGCGTCGGTGAAGTAGGCGCCAACCAGGCGATCGATGAATTCCGGCACCCCCGCATCCAGCGCCCCAGGGGTGTCGGTCCGGGGAAGCAGCCGCTCCGCCACCGCCGCCACGACCGCGCGCTCTGCGGCGATCAGCGCCGGAGCCGGGGCGACGGGTGCGGTTCCGGCCGTCGGGGCCGCGCCCGTTGCCGCCGCGAGGATCGACGGGGTGAAGGCGACGCCGAGCAACAGGGCCGCGCGCCGCAAGGCCTCGCGGCGCGTAAGGGAATCCGTCGTGTGAGGAAGGGCGGACGACAGCATGGCGGGGGCTCAGAGGTTGAGTTTCTTCATTTCCGACACCGCGTGATCGCAGGCACGCGCGGTGAGGGCCATGTAGGTGAGCGATGGATTCACGCAGGAGTTCGAGGTCATGCAGGCCCCGTCCGTCACGAAGACGTTCGGCGCGGCGTGGATCTGATTCCACTTGTTCAGCACCGAGGTCTTCGGATCCCGGCCCATGCGCGCGGTGCCCATCTCGTGAATGCACAGCCCGGGGTTGCTCACGTCGTCAAACGGACGCACGTCCTTCAGACCGGCCGCCTCAAGCATCTCGACGGCGGACGCCTTCATGTCGCGCCGCATCGCGTATTCATTCTCCTTCCATTCGCAATTGAAGGTCACGGTGGGCAGACCCCACTTGTCCCGGACGGCGTGGTTCAGCGAAAGCCGGTTCGAATGGTACGGCAGGCATTCGCCCCAGGCCCCCATGCCGAAGCGCCACGGACCGGGCGCGATCATGTCGGCCTTGAAGGAGGCGCCGAAGCGGCGGAACTCCGCAATGCCCCGACCCCAGTCGGTCCGCGATGCGCTGCCCTGATAGCCGAAACCGCGGAGGTAGTCCTTCCGCGCCGAACCGCGATCGAGATTGCGGAAGCGGGGGATGTAGATGCCGTTCGCCCGCTGGCCCCGATAGTAGCGGTCGCCGAATTGGTCCGACACCCCGGCGGCGCCCACCTTGAAATGGTGGTCCATCAGGTTATGCCCCAGCTCCCCGCTATCGTTGCCAAAGCCGTTGGGGAAACGGTCGGACACACTGTTGAGGAGAATGAAGGTGGAGGCCACCGCGGAGGCGCAGGAAAAGATCACCCGCGCATGGTACTCCAGCACCTCGCCGGTCTCCGCATCAACGATGCGCACGCCGCTCGCCCGGCCCCGCGCGGGATCGTAAAGCAGCTCCGTCACGATCGAGAAGGGCCGGAGCGTGAGATTTCGCGTGACCTCGGCGGCGGGCAGGGTCGAGGAGTTGCTGCTGAAGTACGCGCCGTAGGGACAGCCCCGGATGCAGCGATTGCGGTACTGGCAACTGCCACGACCCAGGTGCGGCTGAGTGAGGTTCGCCGTGCGACCGATGATCATCGGACGGCCGTTGAAGGACCGGGCGATGCGGTCGCGGATGTCCCGCTCGAGGCAGTTCATCTCCATCGGCGGGAGAAACTCGCCGTCGGGCAGATGCGGGAGGCCGTCGCGGTTGCCGCTGATCCCGGCGAAGCGCTCCACATAGTCGTACCACGGCGCCACGTCCGCATAGCGGATCGGCCAGTCCACCGCGACGCCCTCGCGGGCGTTCGCTTCAAAGTCCAGCTCGTTGAACCGGTAGGATTGGCGGCCCCACAGGAGCGAGCGTCCGCCCACATGATAGCCGCGCATCCAGTCGAACGGCTTCTCCTCCGAGTAGGGGTTCTCGAGGTCGTTGACGAACCAGTGCGCGGACTGCGGGTGCGTCGTGTAGCCGGTCCGGGCCTGCTTGTGCTGCGCCGCCAGTTCGGTGGGCGTGAGCTTGGTGCGCCCCGGGAACTCCCAGCTCTCCGTAAACGCCGTCGGGTAGTCGCCGTGCTTCACGTCCCGGCCCCGTTCCAGCACCAGCGTCTTCAGCCCGCGCTCGCACAATTCCTTCGCGGCCCAGCCTCCGCTGATCCCGGAGCCAATGACAATCGCGTCGTAGGTTCGTTGCTGGGCGGCGGCACCGAGGAGATTCATGGGAACACGGGACGGGGGTTTCGGACGGCCCACACTTTGGCCGATGGCATCCATCAGCGGCAAATCCAAAACCCGACGGAACGGCGACCCGGAAATCCGAACGCCGACTGCACCAGCGCGAACGCCTCGCGCGTCGTCAGCAACAAACGACCCACGTCGTCGATCGAAAGACCGTTGTCCTGCATGAATCCTTCCTCCGCCACCAACAGGGCCTCCAGTCGAGGAGTCGCGGCCGCCGCACCCGGCGCATCTGAGGGCAGGACGCTCGCCGCAAAATGCAGCGCGTTCGCCAGCCAGTTCGACTGGGAAAGGCGCTCCGGATGATCCTAGCCCGCTGTCGCCTGCACCAGAGATTCGACGAATTGCCACTTCGCCAGCAAGAGCGCGCCCGCTTGGGAATGCAGGAAACCCACCGTGTTCTTTTCCCAGTCCGTGAACGTCACGCCATCGGCGCGCGGGCTCGCGTGCTCAAGGGCAAGCCGGTCAATCGCCAGCCGACCGATGAACCGGAGCAGGCCCGCCGTGTAAGCCTCGTCTGGATCCCCTCGAACCGTCCGATCCGCCAACTCGTAGAGGAAGAGACCGTGCATCAGGCTCTCCGCCCAGAAGGCGTCGCCCTTGATCCCGTAAGCACGAAGATCTGTCCCCGTCAGCATCCGCGCCACGGAAACATTCAGGAGCCGCACCGTTTCGCGGATGCCGATCTTCTGCACCGCATCCGTGACCGAACTCACCGGACTGCCCAACCGGAAATAGGCCGAATTCGCGCACCGCTGCACCTCCGCCGCCAACGCCGGATCCGACCCAATCAGCGCCGCCACACTCCCCACATCCGACATCGGATCGCGCAGCACGCGCAGAGCCCTGGCCAACACGCGCGGCGCGGGGCTGAAGCCTTCAATGCGGGCAAGCGCCTGAAGAAACTGCGCCTGAGTGGGTTTCATGAGGGAAACGGCTGCGAACGCCCCGCTTGTATCGGCACGACCCCGATCAGATGAACCCTCGACCCGCAGATGGCGTGAGAAAATCCACGCCACCGCCCGAAGCTACTCCCCGCCCATTCAGGGAAGCGGAGCGAGCCCGAGGTCGAACATCCGCGCCGAATTCTCCATCACCGTCAAAAGCGACGGCACAAACGTGTCCCAGTCCTGCGAGCCGCCGAACTGGCTGTCCCACGTCAGGAAGAGATGCTGCGGAAAGAGGTTCGACGGCTCGATCACGATCCGGATTTCCTTCTCCCAATCCGCAATCTTCACGTAGCTCAGGGCAGCGGGGCGGTGCACTCCGGGCACAACTGCAAATCGTTCGAGAAAAGTCTCAGCCGTGTGGGGCTCCTCGAGACGGACATGAGCCGACGCGGAGAAGGTCCGCATCGCCCCCTCCGCCGGACTCTCGTGCTGCAGCAGTCGCACGAACAGGTTCTGGATGATTTCCCAGTCCGCCGCATTCCGCGCATTCTTCACCCCCACCCGGACCCGGTCGCAGGTACACAGGAGGAACCCGTTTTCACCGAAGAAGTTGGCGAGAATTTCGTACCCGAAGAGCTGATCCCAGGATTTGAGGCGGACCTGATCGGGCCGCAGTCGGAAACCTTCGGGATCGCAGAGCCACTCCTCGAACCGGCGGGTGTCCGGGTGGTCGAGCGGACGCGGCCGCTTCAAGGGGGTGTCGATTTGCAGGTTGAAGACGTGAAACTGGGCGGACGACATCATCCCTCGATACGAACGGAATCCACCGCCGACCGGAAGTGAGAAATCCGCCAATTCCTACGCCGGACCGCTCCGGGCCAGCGGCGGACCCTCCTGCGCTTCCGCGAAGCGATTCGCGAGGATCTCCACGATTCGCGGATCCTCCCCCACGGGCTCGGTCATGGCCGCCTCCAGTTCCGGTTGATCCCGCTGGGCCTCCTGACAAATCACATCAAGGTCCCCTCCCGGGCCGGCGTGACGACCCGGAGCCAAAAACTGCTGCACGACAAGGACGCGTCCCCGGTCGCACGGCGCGAGACGGAGCCGCTCCGCCAGCAGCGGGCGGTTGAAGGCGTACTCTGGGCCCTCGCGGCTTTCCATGGAGCACGGCCACACCGGTTCGCCCAGCACACGCGCCAAGCGCGCCGCCACGTCATTCCGGACCTCCCCCACCGCCGGTTGCGGACTCCCATGATCGACCAGCACGACCGGACCGACGCCCCAGCCACGCGCCCGGCGCGTCGCCCGGACGCGGTCCGCAAGGGCGTCGGGCAGGCGGTGGTCCCCGGACTGGTCCCGGCGGACGAGGGGCGCCGCAATCTGCAACTCGCACCCTGGGTTACCCTCCAAAAGCCCGCGCAGCCGCTCGGGGATGTACGCGGTGACAGCGGCGCTCGGCCCGAAGAAGAAGGGAAGCACGGTCACCGACCGCACTCCCCCGGCGAGAGCCGCCGCGACCGCAGGCTCCAGCAACTCCGCCGGTCGCCCCTCCAGCCGCCCCGCATCAATGCCGCTGGAATGCAGCAACGAGACCGGCGCGACGGGCTGGCCCAGGCTCCTCTCCAACGCCAACGCCACCCGGCGAAGCGCCAGCGTTGCCTCCGGACGCAGCGAGCCGTTGTCGCAGAGGAAGATCATCGGGGAAACGGGTAGGGATTCAGTCGACTCGCAGCGGATAAATGACTTGCCGACCCAAATGGCTTGGCCGATAAGGTCAATCTCGCCGCCCATCATGAAACTTCTCCCGAAGACCCTCTCCTTTTCCCTCCTCGCCTGCGCCGTGCTCTTCGCCGGCTGCTCAAAGAAACCGAAGCGGCCGTCGCCGAGCGACACCGTGCTCGGCCAGGGAGCGGGAGCGCTGGATCCGAGCGCGGCCGACCTCGGCGCCGCGGGCCTCGTTGATCCCTCGGCGGCCGGCCTCCAGAACCGCTCCGGCGTGTTCGAGGACGAGAACATGATCAAGGGTCTCATCCAGCCGGTGTACTTCGATTTCGACAGCTCCGCAATCAAGGCCAGCGAGCGCTCCAAGCTGCAGGAGGCCCAGAAGCATCTCAGCGAGAACGCCGACCACCGCCTGCTCCTCGAGGGTCATTGCGACTGGCGCGGCACCGCCGAGTACAACCTCGGCCTCGGCGATCGTCGCGCCGCTGCGGCCCGCCAGTACCTTGAGTCAATCGGCGTGGCCACGGCCAAGATCGAGATCCGTTCGAAGGGCGACCTCGATGCGATCGAGAACGCCGCCGAGGATCAGATGGCGAAGGACCGCCGCGTCGAGATCATCATTCTGAAGAAGTAAGCGCCGCCGGCGCGACCCAGCGCAGTCCGCCGATCCTCGGCCGACTGCCGACCCTCCCAAGCGACGGCCCTGAGTGGCCGTCGCTTTTCGTATCGCCTGAATCACTACGGGGCGATCTCCGGCCGAAACCCGGGCGTCGCCGGGAAGAGGGCCTCGGACAAGAAGCGCTTCGCCGCGGGCCACGCGCGCGGCCCGGACGACCCGCAGACCAACGCCGACGCAGCGGCGCACGCGCGCCGGGCGACGCGCCACGAAGCGCGGAGGAACACCGCGACGTCAGACGCGCCGCCCCTCAGCGTCCGCCGTCCGCCAGCGCCGCGAGGACTTTCTCCGAGGCGCGGATGCCCCGCTCCATCACCCCGAGATGGAAGCTTTCGTTCGGGGCGTGCAGATTGTCCTCCGGCAGGAAGAGTCCCATCATCAGCGAATCGAGCCCGACGATCTGCTTGAGTTGGGCAATGATCGGGACGCTGCCGCCTTCGCGAAGGTAAAGCGGCGGGCGACCGAAGACCTCAGCCACGGCCGCGTCGGTCGCGCGGAATGCCTTCGCCAGCACCGGCGACTGGTCGCGGGGAGTGTTGGAGCGATCCGGCGGCACCACGATGTACGCCTGCCCCTCATGCTGGTCGATGATCCGCAACGTCACATCCGACGGCACGCGCTCACGCACCGTGCGGTAAAGCAGCTCACGAATGCGATCCGGATTCTGATTCGGCACCAAGCGGCACGAGATCTTCGCGAACGCCTTGCTCGGAATCACCGTTTTCGTGCCCTCTCCCTGGTATCCGCCACCAATGCCGTTGAACTCCAGCGTCGGCAGGAACCGCACACACTCAAACGGAGTGTAGCCCGGGGGCGTGTGAAAGGCCGGGACCCCGAGGAACTGGCGGTACGCCTCGGCATCTCCACCGAGCTTCGCCAACTGCTCGCGCTCCCACGGCTCCACGTCGAGCACGTCGTCGTAGAAACCCGGCACGTTGACCCGTCCATCCGGCGTGTGCAGCGAGGCGCACAGCTCCGCGAGAGCCTGGATTGGATTACGCACCACCCCGCCGTGCAGGCCCGAGTGCAGATCGCTCTTCGCACCGGTGATCTCCACGTCAAAGAGCACCAAGCCGCGCAGGCCACAGGTGATCACGACTTGATCGGGGCTCGGAATGCCGGTGTCGGAAAGAAAAACGAAGTCCGCCGCCTTCAGGGCGTCGCGGTACTCCGCGAGGAATCCAGGGAAGCTCGGGCTGCCCATCTCCTCCTCGCCTTCAATCAGGAACGTGATCCGCAACGGCAGGTCCGGTCGCTGCTCCAGCAAACGGGCCACCGCCGCTACATGGACCATCATCGGTCCCTTGTTGTCCGCCGCACCGCGCCCATAGATGCGCTCGCCGCGGATCTCCGGCTCGAACGGTGCGGACTGCCAGAGGCTCAACGGATCCGCCGGTTGAACATCGTAATGGCCGTAAATGATGACGTGTGGCCAGTGATCGGGCCCACCGCGGCGGGCCAGGACGATCGGGTGGCGGGGCGTCTTCACCACCTCGACCGAGAAGCCGATCGACGAAAGCAGCCCGGCGATGAAATCGCGGGCACCGTCCATGCCCTGCTGATAGCGGGAGTCGGCGGAGATGCTGGGGTGACGGATGAATTCCTTGAGCTTGGCAACGGGGTCAAACATGCCCCCAAGGTGCCTCAAAGACCGCCTCGGCGCTAGTCGGAAACGCATTCGCACCACCACCCCCGATTCCACGTCAACCCCTCTCCAGTCGGTGCGAGGTCGCGACAAACTGGCACCCCTTACTTCACTCGATCACTTTCACTTACTGAACTTATCACGGTTCTGCTCATAGAGCGGAAGATACTTCGGCATGAGCAGCTCCAAGTTCTTAATGCGCGTATCGTCCGAGGGGTGAGTCGAAAGGAACTCCGGCACGCTGCCCTCTCCTTTACTCGCCGCCGCCATTTTCCGCCAAAACGAAATCGCCGCGCGGGGATCATACCCCGCCCCGGCCGCAAATCGGAGCCCAATCGCATCTGCCTCGGACTCGTGGAGCCGTGAATACGGCAGCATAAGCCCAACCTCGGTCCCTAGCCCGTAGGCGGTCCGAATCAGCTCGCGACTTTCCTCACTCACATCCTTGGCCTCCATCCCAACCTCCGTGAGTAGCGCTCCTCCCAGAACGAGGAGTTGCTGAGACATCCGCTCCGCGCCGTGACGGGAGCTAACGTGGGCGATTTCATGCCCCATCACCGCGGCCAACTCGGCATCCGTTTCGGCAATTTTCAAGATGCCCGTGTACACACCCACTTTGCCGCCCGGGAGCGCGAAGGCGTTGAGCTCGTCCGACTCGAAAACGACAAACTCCCACTCCGCGTTCGGGAGATCGCGACCCACGGACTGGGCAATCCGTTGTCCGACGCGCTGGACCCGAGCATTCGCGATCGGGTCATCCGAGATCTCCTCCTCATCCTTGATCTCATCGAACGCCGAAAGCCCCATCGCCGCCTCCTGATTCGGCGACAACAGCATCACCTGACGCCGTCCGGTCTCTGGAACCGTGGCGCAACCCGACAAGAATGATCCCAGAGCAACGACAACAACGGTCCAAAGGCGCATGATCCCGAGCTAGGCGGAGAGTGCCTGCACGAGCAAGTGCTTACTGTTCAAGCTTATCTCCTAATACTTCTTACACCTTGGTAAAGCGTGCCCGCCGCTCAGTGCCGGAAATGGCGAATGCCGGTGAACACCATCGCAAGGCCGCGGTCGTCTGCTGCCTGAATGACTTCCGCGTCGCGCACCGAACCGCCCGGCTGAATCGCGCAGGTCGCGCCCGCGTCGGCCGCCGCGATCAAGCCGTCCGCGAACGGGAAGAGTGCCTCGCTGGCGACGACGGAGCCCTTGAGGTCGAGGCCGGCCTCCCCTGCCTTCCAGACCGCGATGCGCGAGCTGTCGACGCGCGCCATCTGGCCGGCGCCGACACCCAGAGTCTGTTCACCCCGCGCGTAGACAATGGCATTTGATTTGACGTGCTTGCAGACTTTCCAAGCGAAGAGCATCGCGGCCCACTCCGCCTCGGTCGGCTGGCGACGCGTCACCACCTTGAACTCCTCGCGACGTCCGAGGTGGCGGTCGCGATCCTGCACGAGCACGCCGCCCACGACCGAACGCACTTCCTGCAACGCATCCGCGCCCATGCCCTCGCGCGCCACCATCAGCCGCAGGTTCTTTTTCTTGCCGAGAATCGTCCGCGCCTCGTCGGAGAACCGCGGTGCGATGATCACTTCCGTGAAGATTTCCGCGATCGCCGCCGCCAGGAGGCCGTCGAGGGTGCGATTCACCACGATGATGCCACCGAAGGGCGCCTGACGGTCGGTGGCGTAGGCCTTCTCCCACGCTTCGATCAGAGCCTCACCACTCGCGACGCCACACGGATTCGTGTGCTTGAGGATCGCCACCGTGGGCCGCTCGAATTCACCGATGAGGTACGTCGCCGACGTGAGGTCGAGGATGTTGTTGTAGCTGAGCTCCTTGCCCTGCAGCTGGGAAAAGTGGTCGTGAAAGGTACCGTACAGCGCCGCCTTCTGGTGCGGATTCTCGCCGTAACGCAACGCCTGCGCCTTGTCGTACGCCGCGGTCCAGCGCCGCGGAAAGCCGCTGAGCGCATCGAGATCCGGCTCGGCTTCCTGCTGCTCGAAGTACTGCGCGATCGCCGCATCGTAACGCGCCGTCCGCTGGAAGACCTTCAACGCAAGGCGCCGCCGCAACGCCGGCAGCGCGTCCGGCGCCACCAGCGCCGCCAGCACCGCCGCGTAGTCATCCGGGTCACACACCACCGTCACGCTCTCGTGATTCTTCGCCGCGCTGCGCAGCATCGACGGGCCGCCGATGTCGATGTTCTCGATCACCTCCTCGCGCTCGACGTGCGGCTTCGCCACCGTCTGCTCGAAGGGGTAAAGGTTCACGACGACGAGGTCGATCAGCGCAATGTCGTGCGCCGCCACCTGCGCGAGATGGTCCGCCTTGTCCCGCCGGCACAGCAGACCCCCGTGGATCTTCGGATGCAGCGTCTTCACCCGGCCCTCCATGATTTCCGGGAAGCCCGTGTGCGCCCCGACCTCCGTGACCGGCAGTCCAGCCTCCAGCAACTGCCGGGCGGTGCCACCCGTCGACAGCAGGCGGTAGCCGTGCTGGCGAACGAGGGCCGTCGCAAAGTCGACGAGGCCGCGTTTGTCGCTGACTGAGAGCAGAGCCAGTTTTTCCATGGGCGTAGACAAACGGCGTTTCTGCGCGCGCCCGCGCCACCCGGCAAGCCGGAAGCGGCACCGAAAAACGCGCCGTACCCGGTCCACCCCATTGCGTTACGACGCGGTGTCGCTATAATCTTACTTTCGCCCGTTCCGCCGTGTCCGCTTCCGCCCTCCTTCCCGGCCTCCGCGCCTCCCTCGACAAGCTGATCTACCACCACGGTGGCAGCAGCCTGCCCGCAGACGCTCCCCACGCCTTCGTCTACTTCATCACGATCCACAACGCCTCCGACCGCACGGTGACGCTCCTCGGCCGAAAGTGGGTCGTCGAATACGCCAGCGGGCACCGACGGGTCATTGAGGGCGACCGGATCGTGGGCGAGA
Source organism: Verrucomicrobiota bacterium (assembly GCA_016871755.1). GTDB lineage: Bacteria > Verrucomicrobiota > Verrucomicrobiia > Opitutales > Opitutaceae > UBA6669. The sequence goes on from VHCJ01000002.1 coordinate 199,561, forward strand.
CTCCGCGCCTGGCTCCCGGGGAATCGTTCTCGTACAACAGTTACCACGTGACCGGGGAGGCGGCCACCGCCCTCGGCAGCTTCCACGGAATTGACGAACGCGGGGCCAAGGTCCACGTGACCGTCGGTCCCTTTCCGCTTTCCCCGCCCGCGTGCGTTTGATCCGCCGTTTCGCTCTCCCGGGAAACCACCCGCGCCTCGCAACCTCCGCCTGTTGCCTGCGGCTGTCGTTAACCCGGAAAGAGGGGCAACCGGAATCTTGCGGTTGCACCGCAGCGGGCCGTGCCTCTTGCTGGCGGATTCGCTCATGAATCTCATCGACCTGAACCGCGAGGGCGGCATCGGCGCAAACTCGCTCTTCCTCCAGATCGGCGACGTGCGGGTGCTCGTCGACAGCGGTCTGCACCCCAAGCTCGTGGGCCGCAAGGCCGCGCCCGACCTGGGCAAGCTGCGGGGACAGTCCCCCGACATCATCTTCGTCACCCACTGCCACCTCGACCACATCGGTAGCATCCCGCTGGCCCTGCGGGAAAACCCGGACGCGCTGGTCATCATGACGCAGTCCAGCCGCATGCTGATCGAGCGCATGCTGCACAATTCCGCCAGCGTGATGATGCGGCAGCGCGAGGACCAGAACATCCCCGACTACCCGCTCTTCACCCACACCGAGATCGATCAACTGGCGAAGCGCTTCACGGCCCTGCCGTTCGGCCAGGCCAAGCGGCTCCGGGTCCGCAAGGACGAGATCGAGGTCATCCTCCACCCCGCCGGCCACGTGGTCGGCGCCGCCGCGATCGAGATCCGCCACAAGCACCGCGGGATCTTCATCACCGGCGACGTGCTCTTTGAGGACCAGCGCACGCTGCCGGGGGCCAAGTTCCCGGCCGGCCACTTCGACACCGTGATCATGGAGACGACCCGCGGCTCGACCGCGCGCTCGCCCGACCGCGGCCGGGTCACGGAGTTCGGCCGCCTGATCGCCAGCATCAACGACACCATCAATCGCGGCGGTTCCTACCTCATCCCGGTCTTCGCTCTGGGACGCATGCAGGAGGTGCTCACCGTCATCCACGACGCCCGGAAGTTCGGTCATCTGGTGGACTGCCCGATTTTCGCCTCCGGACTGGGCATCGACCTGGCCGACTACTTCGACGAGATCGCCCGCAAGACGAAGCACGTGCGCTTCAACCGTGGCATCCTCAAGGAACTCAAGGTCAAGCCGCTGCCGCGCAAGCTGAACCCAGGCGAGGACCCGAAGCAGAACGCACTCTACATCATCAGCTCCGGGATGCTCGTCGAGAACACGCCGAGCTACACGCTGGCGAGCGGCCTCCTCGGCCATGCGCGCAATTCGATTGGATTCGTCGGCTACTGCGATCCCGACACTCCGGGCGGCGCCCTCCTCGCCGCCAAGCCGGGCGATCCCTTCCTCTTCGAGACCGTAAGGGTGAAGACGAAGGTCCAGGCTCACATTGAGCGCTTCCATCTGAGCGGCCACGCCGACCGCGACGAGTTGCTGCAGTTCGCGCTGCAGACCGAGGCGCGCAGCATCGTGCTCACCCATGGCGAGACCGCCGCCCGCGCGTGGTTCGCCCAGCAGCTGACCGAGAAGATGCCCAAGACCAAGGTGATCGATCCGATCCCCGGCAAACTGTATCAGGTCTGACGCGCGGCCGCGCCCGCGCATCAGCCGTCCGTCCCGGTCGGCATTACATCGTCCAGTTGAACGACGACTGCCCGGCCCCGACGCCGCGACCGGGCTCCACGCCTTCGCGCTCAAGCAGGGCTCGCTTCCGCTTCACGCCCCAGTGGTAGCCGGTCAGCGCGCCGCTGGCGGCGATCACCCGGTGGCACGGGATGAGCACCGCGATGGGATTCGCCCCGCACGCCTGGGCCACGGCCCGCACCGCGCGCGGGCACCCCGCCCGCCGGGCCAGTTCCCCGTAAGACACGCACTCGCCGGGGCGCAAGGCCTGCAACTCCGACCACACACGCCGCTGGAAGGGAGTCCCCACGGGCGCAAGCAACGGTCCGTCGGTCTCCGGCCGCCCCGGCGACTCGATCGCTCGGTGCACGCACGCCAGCGCTCGCGCCGCGGCAGCACGCTCCGCGTCTCCAGCCCGCGCCGCGTCCGTCCATGCCTCGGCGGGAAACCGCTGCCGAAGGGCCTCGAGCAACTCCCGCCGGGTGTCGCCAAGGAAGACCGCGCGCACCGCGCCGGCCTGACCCACCGCCGCCAACACCCAGCCAAGCGGGCCGCGGGCCAGCGCGAACGCGCCCCCGGAGCGGGCGGCATCACGCCGCCGGGCCGACTCGTCTCGCGCCAAATCGGGGACTCGCAGGGACCGACGCATCAGCAGCCGAGCGTGGCGGGAATCGCGCGTCAGGCAACGTCCAACATCGCCGGGGCATCAGACGCATCCTCACTCTCCGGTGGCAGGAATCACCCGCGCCGCGAGAATGTCACGGAGGCGTGCCGCCACCGCCGGGGATCCCGCGACGTAGAAGATGCGGCCCATCCGGAGATCGAACGCGCGCAAGGGAAAGACTGGGCCGTTCAGGTACATCACGCATCCCCCGCCGGTCTCCACCAGCGGCACGGCCGCCGCGATGTCCCAGACCTTCACGTTGTGATCCACCGTGCCGTCCAAGATTCCCACCGCCACGTACGCGAGGTGCAGGGTGCTGGACCCCAGGGCGCGGAGCTTCGCCTGCGCCGCAACGTCGACCACATGACCGGTGAACCGCTTGTCCGAGGGGGCATGGAAGCCAATCAGGCTCTGCGGACCCAGTGGATCCGTCCGCACCCGCACCGATTGGTCGCCGTCGAAGACGCCCACCCCGGGCCCCCCGTGAATCAGCGTGCGGCGGGAAAAATCGTAGATCACCCCATACACGGGCCAGCCGTCCTCCAGCAGCGCGAGCGAGATCGCGCAGGAGGCGATGCCCATCGCGTAGTTGTTCGTCCCGTCGATCGGGTCCAGCACCCAAGCGCAGCGTGATGTCACGGGGATCGGCTCCGCCGCCTCCGTCAGTTCCTCGCTGAAGAACTGGTCCTCGGGAAAGCGCCGCGAAAGCCGCGCCACGATATCGGCCGAAATCGCGAGGTCCACCGCCGTGACGCGGGTGCCGTCGCTCTTCCAACGGGTCTCCGCGCGCCCGAAGCTGGCCTCCAGGAGGCCGACCTGCGCAAGCACGGCGGCCTTCGCCTCTTCAACCCGTTCACGGATGGCCGGCACCGGATGCAAAGACATCCCGCCAGCGAACCCGGACGCAGCCCGGCGGCCAATCCGAAACTGCAACCCGCCGATCGACCGACCGATCGACCGATGATCCGCCAGTCTCACGGGCCGGGGGATCACGCCCCGGCCTCACCCGCTCCGCCCAGTCGCCGATGCGACCGCGCTCGCCGGACGATTCCACCCCGACCTCACCGAGAACGCGGCGGGAATCACGTTGCTCGGTACCGCGCTCGCCGTACGCCCCCCCCCGACCTCACCCGCTCCGCGCCGACCCGGGGTCCGGCGGACGCGTCAGTTGGTGACCATGCTTCACGCGCGGAGCCGTACCGCCGCGGTTCAACGCATCCAGCACCCCGGCCAGGCGACGCCGTCGGTCGTCCCCCTCCGCGAACATCTCCAGTTGGGACTCCGGCGCGCTCACGTTGGAGAAGCGGACGCTGACCAGCCGCAGCGGACTGCGCCGCGTCCACGCCGCGCGCAGCAAGGGGCCGATCCAGGCATAGAAAGGCGCCTCCAGGTCCGTTGGTTCCGCGAAGCTGTGGGCATGGCTGGCGTGGCTGAAGTCCGGGTAGCGCACCTTCACGGTCAGCGTACGGACGCGCTTCCCGTCCGCCCGGATCTTCGGCAGGAGGTCATCGACCATGCCTTTCGCGATGCGCTCGACCTCCGCGCGGTCCGCGAGGTCCGCCGCGAACGTCTCCTGCTGCGAGTAGCTCTTGGCCTCGTCGCGTTCCGTCTCGACCGGCCGGTCGTCCTCGCCCCGCGCCGCCGCCGCCATGTCGCGCCACCCATCCCCGAACAGCGAACGCATCGCATCGGCGGAACGCGTCGTGAGGTCACCGATCAGCCTCACCCCGCGGCTCGCCAGCATCGCCTCCGTCTTTGCCCCGATCCCCGGCAGTTTCCCGACCGCGAGCGGGGCGAGGAACAACGCCTCGTCGCCGGGCGGCACGACCACGAAGCCGCGCGGCTTGCGCAATTTTGAGGCGATTTGCGACACCAACTTGTTCGTCGCAAGGCCGAAGGAAACCGGGAGGGAAAGCTCGGCGCGGATTCGCTCCTGCAGGCCGCGCACCGCCACCTCCACCGCCGCCGCGTCACGCAGGCCGCAGGGCGCGAGATCAAGGTAGCCTTCATCGATCGAGTTGCGCTGCACGAGCGGCGTCAGCCCTTCGCAGAGGTCGAACATGCGGCGCGACACGGTGCCGTAAAGGCCCGGCGTGTGCGGGATCAGGATCAGATCGGGACAGACGCGCCGGGCCTGCGCCGTCGGCATCGGAGTGTAGACGCCGCGCGCCCGGGCCTCGTAGCTCGCCGACGAGATGATCCCGCGCTCCGTGCCCCCGACCGCGCAGCACTTGCCGATCAGCGAGGGATCCCGCGCCTGCTCGCAGGCGACGAAGAACGCGTCCGCATCCAGATGCACGATCGTGGGCAGGTCCCGCGTCATCGCCTCACCCTTCGTTCACCGCTCCCGCCTCCTCCGGAGCGCCGCCCGCCGGGCAAACCCCGTCGAACTCAAGCACCACCCGCGACTGCGCGCGGCTCGCGGCGGGCGAGAGCCGCAAACGGACCTCCCAGTCGTTCTGTCCGTCGGGATCCACCAGGACCTGCGCGAGCATCCACGCCTCCGGGGTCTCGTCGCGGTGCAGGTGCTTCGCCGCCCGACCCTCGGGATCGAGCCGGAAGCGGCCGCGGGCCTCGAAAAACGGACAGAAAGCGTCCTCGATTCGGCGGGCCGCCCCGGCCAGACTGCCCTCGGGCCGTTCGCCCTCGGCCGGCGGCGCCGGGTCCACCCGCGCGGCCGCGGCCTCCCAGTCGCGCGCCGCCACGTCCTGCAGGAACCCCAGCACCGCGCCGCGCAACAGTCGGTCGAAGGCCGCCCGGTCGCGCAGGAGATCGAACGACTGCGGCCGCGCCGGCTTGTCCGTCACGTCGGCCGCGACCCACGCGGGGTTCCGCAGCCGCTCCCATTCCTCAAGCAGGCTCGAGTCGATGCCGCGAATGAGTTCCTGAAAGTACTCCTCCATCTCGACCGCCGGTTCGGTCTTGAGCGCGTCCGGCACCGTCTGGGCCAGCACCTTCCACGTCTGCGCGAGGTGGCGCAGGAGCAGCCCCTCCGAGCGCTCCAGTCCGTACTCGCGCACGTAGTCCGCGAAGGACTGGTAGCGTTCGAACATCTCGCGCGCAATCGACTTGGGGCGGACGTTCTCCTGCTCCACCCACGGGTGCGCCGCCTTGAAGGCGTTGAAGCGCTCGTAGAGAAATTCGCGCAGCGGCTTGGGATGCTCGATTTCCTCCAGCCGCTCCATGCGTTCCTCGTACGGCACGCCCGCGGCACGCATCTCCTCAAGCTTGGCGCCCTTCAGGCGGTCGACCTGGCGGCGGAGAATCGGTTCGGGGTCCTCCACGATCGACTCGCAGAGCGTGAGGAGGTCGAAGGGATAGTCGGGCGACTCGCGGTCCAGCAGCGGGCAGGTGTCGAGCAGGAACAGCGAGAGGGCCTGGTGCAGCGAGAAATCGTCCTGCAGGGCCACGTTCACACGCAGGCCGCGTCCGCCGGACCGGCGGGGCTCGTCGGGATGGTCGGGATCGCGGGGAGCCGGCTCGATGATGCGGCGCTCGAGCAGCGAGCGCAGCAGTTGGAACGCCCGGCGCCGCAGCTGGCGGCGCCGGTTCGCGGTTTCGTGGCAGTCCGCGATCAAGCGTTTCATCGCGCCGCAGCCGTCGGCGTCGCGCGAGAGCACGAGCAGCAGCATGGCGTGCGTGACCTCGAAGCGGGAGACGAGCGCCTCGGCCGGCGCGGCGAGCAGGCGTTCGAGGGTCTTCGCGTCCCAGCCGACGGAGCCTTCGGGCGCGGCGCGCTTCACGACCTTCTTCGCCTTGCGCGGATCGGCCGCCGCGCGCTCCGCCGCCCGCTTGTTCTCGATCACGTGCTCCGGGGCCTGCACGATCACGAACCCCTTGTCGTCATAGCCGCGCCGGCCGGCGCGGCCCGCGACCTGCCGGAAGTCCCGCACGCTGAGGATCGCCGCCTTCTTCCCGTCGTACTTCCACAACTGCGTGAAGATCACGGTGCGGATCGGGACGTTGATGCCGACACCGAGGGTGTCGGTGCCGCAGATGAGCTTGAGCAGGCCGCGCTGCGCCAGCGACTCCACGAGGATGCGGTACTTCGGGAGCAGGCCGGCGTGGTGCACGCCGATCCCGTGCCGCAGCCAGCGCTTCATCTCGCGGCCATACGGGCTGTTGAAGCGGACCTGGGCGAGTTCCTCCGCCAACCGCGCCTTTTCCTCCTTCGTGCAGAGGTTCAGGCTCATCCAGTCCTGCGCACCCTCCGACGCCGCCCGCTGCGTGAAGTAGACGAGGTAGACGGGCGCCTTGCGCTCCAGGAGCAACTGCGCCACGCGCTCCCCCAAGGGCGTCTCCGAGTACTCGAACTCCAGCGGCACCGGTCGGCGGTCGCTGCGGATGGTCCGACACGGTGCTCCGGTCACCCGCTGCAGGTCGCGCTCGAAGAACTCGGTGCCGCCGAGGGTCGCCGACATGAGCAGGAAGCGCGAGCGGGGCAGCGTCAGGAGGGGCACCTGCCACGCCGTACCGCGATCGGCGTCCGAGTAGTAATGAAACTCGTCCATGATCACGGCGCCAATGTCCGCCTGCTCCCCGCGCGCCAACGCCATGTTGGCGAGAATCTCGGCCGTGCAACAAAGCACCGGCGCCCGCGGGTTGACGCTCGCGTCGCCAGTCATCATCCCGACGTTCTGCGGACCGAAGTCCCGGCACAACGCGAGGAACTTCTCGTTCACCAACGCCTTGACCGGGCAGGTGTAGATGGAACGCTGCCCGGCGCACAGGGCGCGGAAATGAAACGCCGCCGCCACGAGGGACTTCCCGGAACCGGTCGGGGTCGCGAGGATGACGTTGTTCCCCGCGAAGAGTTCGAGGATCGCTTCCTCCTGCTCCGGATAGAGCTCCAGTCCGCGCTCCGCCGCCACCGCGAGGAAGCGGGTGAGAACGGCCTCCCCATCGCTGCCGGCCGGCAACGGCGCCAACGGAGCGGACGCGGAGGCGGAGGACATGTCTCCAGAAGGAAGCGCGACCGCCCCGGACTCAAGGTCCGCCTTGAACGGGGGCGCCCCGTTGGGCGCAGCTGCGGCGCTCGGCAAGACGGCGCGGGAGGTCCCCGGTGTTGACCGGTGACCCGCACCGCATCACACCGACCCCGCCGGGATTCGTTCGGGAAACCGATCGAAACGTCCCAGCGACCGGCTTTCCCGACAAAATCGACCTGCATGCATTTGCAGGAAAGGGAGATCTGCACTCACGCAATTCGATCGCGTTGTTTGGTCGCTCGGACGAAAAAAAACCGGTCGTGCGATACCGAAGCGAGGCTCCCGGCGTCTTACTTGCACCCTCGCCATGAATGTCCTTCGGCTGCGCACGTTCGCGTTCTCTTTCCTCGGGCTTGGCCTCGCGGCCGCAGCCCTGTCCGGTACCACGGCTCGAGCCCAGACCCCGGCTGCCACGGAGTCGGCGCCCGGCGGAGAGCGCCGGGAGCGCCGGTGGCCGAACGCGGCGGAGATGCGCGAGCGCATGTCGGCCGCGCTGCGGGAGCAGTTCCAGGTCGAGGATGACGAGGAGTGGCGGCTGATTTTCGAGCGAATCGAACGGGTGTCGGAACTGAGGCGGGCCGCCGGAGCCGGCGGGCCGATCGGCGGCGCCATGGCCTTCCAGGCGGCGCGGACCGCTGGAGCCGGCGGCGAGGATGGCCCGGGGGTCGGAGGGCGGCGCGGCCCCATGGCGGGCCTCACGAGCCCGGAGACCGAGTCGCTGGCCGCCGCCCTGCTTGCGAACGCGCCCGAGGCCGAAATCCGCTCACGCTTGGAACGGCTGCGCACCGCCCGCAAGGCCAACGAGGTGAAGCTCGCCGCCGCCCAGGAGGAACTGCGTTCGGTCCTCAACCTGCGGCAGGAGGCCATTTCGGTGACCATCGGACTCCTGCCCTGAGGCCGCCGCATGCCCTCCGCGCCCGCCACCGCGCCACTCCCTGAGGCGTTGACGCGCCTCATCGCGCAGCAGCAACTCACCGCCTCCGACGCGCATCGCTTCGTGACCGAGTCCGGTCGCGCCGGGCCGGCATCCGCCGACGAGGCCGCAGTCCTCCGCTGGCTCGCCACCGAGTACGGGCTGGCCTTCAACGATCTGGCGGCGATCTCCCCGGAGCGGGACCTGCTGGGGTCCTTCCCGGCCCGGCTCCTCGTCCGCGACGAACTCCTGCCGCTGGGCCGCCTGCCCGACGGCAGCGTGGAGGTCGCAACGTGCCGACTCTTCGCGACCGCCGGACTCGACGGTCTACGCGCCGCGACCGGACTCCGGCTCCGCCCGGTGGTCGCTCCCGGCGAGGCCCTCCGCCGCGAACTCAAGGAGCGGCTGGGCGTCGGTGCCGACACGCTTGGCGTCCTCGGCGCCGAGGCCGGACTGGAGGTCGTGGAGCAGGAAGGTTCCGAGGATGCCGACCTGGACGGTGCCGCCGAGGACGCGTCGATCATCCGCTTCGTCAATCAGGTCCTGCGGGACGCGATCGAACTGCGCGCCTCCGACATCCATCTGGAGCCCTTCGAGAGCGAGCTGCGCATCCGGTACCGCATTGACGGCGTGCTGCAGGACGTGCCCGTGCCGGCGCAGATCAAGCGCTTCCAGCCGGCGATCGTCGCCCGGGTGAAGATCCTCAGCCACCTCAACATCGCCGAGAAGCGACTGCCCCAGGACGGGCGCATCAAAGTCCGCATCGATGATGCCGAGGTCGACATCCGTGTCTCCGTGATCCCGATGCTCCACGGCGAGGCGGTCGTGCTGCGCCTGCTGCGGCAGAACGCCGCCCTGCGCGGGGTGGCCGAGTTGGGTCTGGGCGCCCGGGAACTCGCCGCGCTGCGCCGGGTCCTCCAACTCCCGCACGGGATCGTGCTCGTGACCGGCCCCACCGGCAGCGGCAAGACGTCCACCCTCTACACCGCGCTGCAGGAGATCAACGACGCGGAGCGGAAGATCATCACCATCGAGGACCCGATTGAGTACCAGCTCCGCGGGATCAATCAGATTCAGGTCTCGGAAAAGTCGGGCCTCACCTTCGCGCGCGGCCTGCGCTCGATCCTGCGACACGACCCCGACGTCATCCTGATCGGCGAGATTCGCGACGCGGAGACCGCCCAGATCGCCGTCCAGGCCTCGCTCACCGGCCACCTCGTCTTCTCCACCCTCCACACCAACGACGCCCCCGGCGCGATCACGCGCCTCGTCGACATGGGGATCGAGCCCTACCTCGTCGCCTCCGCCATCGAGGCCGTGCTCGCCCAGCGCCTGGTCCGCGTGCTCTGCCCGCACTGCCGGGCTGTTGACGATTCCCCCACCTGCCACGCCCTGCGTTCCCGGCTCGGGATCAATCCCCGCGCGGTCGTCCACCGCGCCGTGGGCTGCCGCGAGTGCCGGCAGACCGGCTACCATGGGCGCCGGGCGATCTTCGAGTGGATGGACACCAGCGCGGAAATCCGCGAACTCATCCTCCGCTCCGCCTCCACGGATGCCCTGCGGGAGGCCGCCGCCCGCGCGGGGCTGCGCACGCTCGCCGACGATGGGCGACGCCTCGTCGAGGAGGGCGTCACCTCCCTCGACGAAGTGCTGAGCGTCACGTCGATCGGCGACGCCGCTGATCGTCCGGCCAGTGAAACGCCCCGCTGATGCCTGACTTCGCCTACAAGGCCATTGCGCCCGGAGGAGCGCTGACCGAAGGCCAGCTGTCGGCCCCCGGCCGCGCGCAGGCCCTGCGCGAACTCGAGGCGCGCGGGCTGCGGCCGGTGCGCGTCGATGACCGCACGGCCGAGCCCCGCCGCGCCGCCGCCGACTCCGACGGCGGACAGGCCTGGTTCATCCGCCGCCCGCGGGTGACGCCCGCGATGCTGGAGGCTTTCACGCGCCTGCTCTCCAGCCTGCTCGCGGCCGGCGTCCCGTTCAGCCGGGCGCTCCGGATCCTGCAGCGCGAGGCCACCGCGCCGGCGGCGAAAGCGAAATGGCGGGAATTGCACGACCATGTGGTCGATGGACTGCCGCTGTCGGCCGCGATGGCACGTTCACCCGAGACGTTTCCGCGGGTCTATGTCGCGATGGTGGAGGCGGGTGAGGCCGGTGGCTTCCTCGACGCGGTTCTCGCCCAGATCGCCGACTTCCAGGCCCGGGAAAAGGAGCTGAAGGCAAAGGTCACCGCAGCCATGGTCTACCCGGCGGTCCTGCTCGTGCTGGCGGTGGCGGTGATCGTGTTTCTGCTCGTCTTCTTCATCCCGCGTTTCCAGCTGGTCTTTCAAGGGTTCAACGCCGAGTTGCCGGTCCTCACGCAGATGATCGTCGCCGTGAGCCACCTCCTGCGCCAGGCCGGCCTCCCGCTGCTCGCCGCCGCCGCGGTCGGCGGCTACCTGCTGCGTCGCTGGCTCCGCAGCGAGCCGGGACGGCGGGCCGCCGACCGGATCATTCTCCGCCTTCCGGTCATCGGCTCCCTGGTCGCCCAGTACGCAATGGCCCGCTTCTGCCGCACGCTCGGCACCCTCCTGGCCGCGGGCGTGCCACTCATCAGCGCGCTGGGCGTGGCCCGGCGGTCGCTCGGCAACCAGGTGCTCGTCGACGCCGTGGGCGACTCGATCGAGCGGGTGCGACGCGGCGAGCCGCTCGGGCTCAGCCTCGCTGCGCAGCGTCAGCTCTTTCCCGGCGCGGTGGTCGAGATGATCTCCGTCGGCGAGGAGTCCGGGCGCCTCGACCGGGAACTGGTGCGTCTCGCCGCCACCACGGAGAGCGAACTCGACCAGCGCCTGAAGACCACGGTCGCCCTCGCCGAGCCGCTGCTGCTCTTCCTCATCGCCGCCGTCGTGGGCCTGATCTTCATCGGCATGCTCATCCCGATCTTTTCCCTGCAAGACCACATCCGCTGACCCCGTCCCTCACCCATGCACCGTCCCGTCCGACACTCCCTTCGCGCCCGCTCCCGCGGCTTTACGCTCGTCGAGTTGCTGCTCGTGCTCGTGATCCTCGGCACGCTCGCCGCGCTCGTGCTGCCGAAGTTCACCGGCCGCACCGAACAGGCCCGGATCACCGCCGCCCAGACGCAGATCGCCACGTTCGGCACCGCGCTCGACGCCTTCGAGATCGACACCGGCGGCTACCCGAGCGGCCGCGCCGGCCTCCAGAGCCTCGTCATCGCCCCGGGTGACGTGCAGGGCTGGCGCGGACCCTACCTCAAGAGCGACATCCCGCTCGATCCTTGGGGCCGCGCTTACAGCTACGAATTCCCGGGTCGGCTGAACCCGGCCGGCTACGATCTCCGTTCCTCCGGACCGGATGGCCAGCCGAACACGGCGGATGACATCGTCAACGGCACATCCTCCTCCCGCTGAGCCGCCGTCCCGGCGGGCGTTCACGCTCGTCGAGCTGCTCCTCGTGCTCGCCCTGCTCGCGATCGGCGCGAGTCTGTCCGCGCCGCGCCTCGCGACGTTCTTCCGCGGTCGCACCCTCGAGAACGAGGCGCGGCGCCTGCTGTCGCTGACGCACCTCGGGGCGGCCCGCGCCGCCTCCGAGGGAAAGCCGGTCTCCCTGTGGCTCGATGCGTCGTCCGGCCGCTACGGGCTTTCCCTGGTCGGCGCCGCACCGGGGACCGATCCCCGCGCCCACGTGTTCAGCCTCGACGCCGACCTCGCGCTGGAGGCGTCGCCTGATCGGCGCGAACCGACCCACGCTGATCCCACGTTCCTCGCCAGCCCGCCAAACGCCACTCCCAACATCCGCTTCGAGCCGGATGGAACGATCGAGCCCGGGAGCCTCCTGCGGGTGACGCTGCGTCAGCGCGATGACACGGCGATCGATCTCGTCCTCACCGCGGATGGACTCCGCTACGAACTCCTGCGCCACGATGCCCGCCCGCGCTCCTGACTCCCACCGGCGCGGCTTCACCCTCGCCGAGGTTCTCGCCGCACTCGCCCTGCTCGCCATCGTGGTCCCGGTCGCGCTCGAGGGTGTCAGCGTGGCCAGCCGCGCGGGCATGGTCGGGCAGCGGCAGGCCGCTGCCGCGCGGGTTGCCGAGCGCGTGCTCGGGGAATACGTCAGCACCGGCCGCACGGAGAACGGGTCGGATCGCGGAACGTCGCGCGAGGACGGCGTCGGCTATGCCTGGCGGCTCGAACGCACGCCGTGGGCCGCGGATCCGCTGGAGGAAGTGACCGTGCAGGTCACCTTCGAAGTCCAAGACCAGTCCCGCATCCTGTCGCTGAGCACGATCCTCGATCCCACCCGCCAGCCGGGCGAGGCGTCTGAAACCACTCCGGAAGCATGAAGGCCGCCCGCTTCCTGACGTCCCCCGCGCCGGCGCACGGCTTCACGCTGCTGGAGGTGATTCTCGCGCTTGGCCTCGGTGCCATCGTGATCGTGGCGGCGCAGGCCGCGTTCGGCAGTGCGCTCCGGCTGCAGCTCCGGGCACAGGAACGCAGCGATGCTGAGCTGGCCACCCACCGTGCGCTGCAGATCGTGCGCGAGGATCTGGCCGGCATGCTCCCCCGCGGGGGACGTTTTTCCGGCGAGCTGCAGACCGCGGCGGGCTCTGAAATCGCGCCCACCGCCGGGTCCATGGCCGTCGGCCCGGACTTCGTTTGCACCTCGGGTCGCGTGGACCCGTGGTCGCCCTTTGGCGACGTTCAGCGCGTCAGTTACCGGCTCGTCCCTAGCGAGACGTCCGCCCGCGACGGCTTTACCCTCGTGCGGACCGTCTCGCGCAATCTCCTGCCCCTGACGGAGGCGGAGACGGAGACGCAGAACCTTCTCGAGGACGTCACGGCGGTGCTCTTCGAATTCCATGACGGCTACGGTTGGGTCTCCGACTGGGACTCCGCGGCGGCGCGGGCGCTGCCGCTCGCCATCCGCCTCACGCTGGAGCGCCGGGCGGCCGGGGACGGCACCCCGGCGGACCCCATCACCTTGGTCGTGCCCATCGCGGTGGGACAGACGAGCCCATGAACTCGCGCCCGCCTCCTCGCCGAACGGATCCGCGCCGTGCATCGGTGCTCGTGATCGTCCTCTGGAAGTGCTTCGGGCTGGCCGCGCTCGCACTCACGTTCGCCCATGCGATGGGCCTGGAGCTGCGCTCCGCGGCGGCACGATCCGGGAACGCCGCCGCCCGCGCGGCGGCCGAGGGCGGCATGCGCTACGCCGCGTGGGTGCTGACCCAGCAGGCGACGGCCGGGCAGGTGCCGCGCGACACCGACTACGAAGCGGAGGCCCTTCCCGTCGGCGAAGCGACCTTCTGGCTCATCGGCCGCGACCCCGATGCCGACGCACCCGACACTCCCTTCTACGGCCTGATCGACGAAGCATCGAAGCTCAACCTCAACACGGCGTCGCAGGCGATGCTGGAGGCCCTGCCGAACATGACGCCGGACTTCGCGGCGGCGATCCTCGACTGGAGGGACAGCGACGCGGAGCCGCGGCCGCAGGGAGCGGAGGACGAGACCTATTCCCGCCTGACCCCCGCACGACGGGCGAAGAACGGTCCCTTCGAAACCGTGGAGGAACTGCGCCTCGTGCACGGGGCCACGCTCGAGTTGCTGTATGGCGAGGACACCAACCTGAACGGCATCCTCGATCCGAACGAGGACGACGGAGATCTCTCGCCGCCCCATGACGACGGGAACGGCGTCCTCCGGCGCGGGCTGATCGATTACCTCACGGTCCACAGCGCCCAGCCGAATCGCCGGAGCGATGGCTCACGGCGGATCGACGTGACCGCCAACGCGACGCGACCGCGCCTCTTCCAGCTCCTGAATCAGCGCCTCGGCGAAGCGAGGGCCGCCGAAATCATCCGGACGATCGAAGGCCGACCGCTCACCAGCGTCGCCGAATTGCTGGTCCGCGCCCGGCTTTCCCCGGCCGAGTTCGCGCGGGTGCAGACCGACCTCGCCAACGCGGGTACGGCCACGACCCGCGGCCTCGTGAACGTCAACACCGCCCCGGAGGCCGTGCTGGCCTGCCTCCCCGGCATCGGCTCTGACGGGGCTCGCCAGATGGTCGCGTACCGACTGGCCCATCCGGACGAACTGACCTCGATTGCCTGGCTCACGCAGGTCCTGCCGCCCGAGGCGATTCTTCAAGCCGGGCCGTCGATCACCGGCGAGAGCTATCAATTCCTCGCGGACATCGAAGCCGTCGGCCCGCACGGCCAAGGTCGCTGCCGCCTGCGCACGATCTTCGACCTTTCCTCTGGCACACCCCGAATTGTCCTGCGCCAGGACGTCACCCGGTTCGGCCGCGCCAGCGCCGAGGATCCCGTCACGGTGCGACGCGTCTCCGGTCTCTGAACTCACTCTCCATGCCCTGGTTCCGCCCCTCCCGCCCGCCCGCGTTTCTCGGACTCGTCTTCGAGGACGACACGCTGCTGGCAACGCTGGTCCGCGGCGACCGCGAGGCCGCCGCGCCGACACTCCGGCTGCCGTGCGCGATCGAGCGGGACGATCCCGGGCTGCTCGGCCGCGCCCTCCGACGCGCGCTCCGGGCGGTGGACTGGCGCTGGGACCGCTGCGCGGTGGGCCTGCCCGCCGCCTGGTTCCTGACGGCGGGGACGGCGGTGCCGGCTCTCTCGCCCGACGATCTTGACGCCTTCCTCGCGCTGGAGGCGGAGCGAGTGCTGCCCAGCGATCCGGCGGAGTGGGTGATCGGGCGCTGCGCGTCCGATGAGCCGTCGGGGCGGCGGATCCTGCAGGTCGCCCTCAGCCGGACGCGGCTGGCCCGCGTCGAAGCCTGCCTGCGCGCGGCGGGCCTGCGGCCGATGTTGATCACGGCGACCCTCGTGGCGGCGGCGGTGGCGCGGCTGCGGCCCGGCATCGTCGTCCGTCAGGGACCGTCCGGCGGAGCGCTCTGCCTCGCTGCCGCAAGCGGAGTGCTGAGCCTGCGCGCCGTGAGCACCTCCGGCGAGGGACTCACGGATCTCGCCCGCGAGGTCCGGATCACGCGGGAGTCGCAAGCCGCCCTCGATCCCGAGACTCCGGTGCAGGTGCTGGCGATAATCCCCGGGCCCGCATCCGCCGGGGCGGCGGGCGGCAACCGTCCGCTACCCACCTTTGGTCGAGTCTCAGCGGTGGACGTGCAGACGGACGATGTCCTGCCGGCTCTCCTGCTCGAGGCCGCCCAGACGAACCCCTCGCGGCTGCCCTCCCTCCGCCCACCGCCGGTCACGCGCTGGTCTGGCCTGCTGCACCGCCCGGGGTCGCGGCGACTGCGGCTCCTCGCGCTCGGCGGAGCGACTGCCCTGCTCCTGATCGCCGCCGCGTTCGGCTGGCGGGAGATTCAACTCCAGTCCCTGCGTCGCGAGTGGGCGGCGATCCAGCCCGAGGTGCAGCGCATCGGCGAGGTCCGCGCGCGCCTGCGCGAATTTCGGCCGTGGGATGATCCCTCGCTGCCCAGCCTCTCCCTGCTCCGGCTCGTGACCGAGGCATTTCCGGAATCCGGTGTCGTCACCGCCCGGTCGGTCGAGATCCGTGCCCCGCAGACGATCACTGTCAGCGGCACGGCCCGGGAACACGGCGCGCTGCTCGCGACGGTGGATCGCCTGCGCCAGCAGCCCAGCGTGCGCAGCGTCCGCGTCGAGCAGATCCGCGGGCAGAGCCCGGCCCAGTTCACGTTCGCCGTGGAACTCAACCGTCCTGCCTCTCCATGAAATCCCTTCCCCGGCAACGACTCCTCCTGCTCGCCAGCGGCGTGCTCGTCGGGCTGCTCGCCCTCGACCGCTTGGTGATCGGCCCCGGGGTCGCGCACTGGCGTGCGCGCACGACCGAGATCGCCGCGCTGGAGCGCACGCTTGCGGCGGGGCGCGGGGTGATCGAGGGCCGCGACCGCACCGACGCGGCGTGGCGCCGGCTCCGGGAGGGGGCTCTGCCCAGCGATCCATCGCTGGCCGAACAACGCCTGCTGTCGGCGCTCGAAAACGGCGCCCGGGCCGAGGGCGTGGAACTCACGGGGTTGCGGCCGCGCTGGCGAAAGGCCTCTTCCGGTGACGCGTCGCTGCTCGAATGCCGCCTTGATGCCACCGGCTCATTTCCGGCGCTCGTCCGGTTGCTCGGCGCACTCGAAAAGTCTCCGCTCGCGCTCCGCGTCGAATCCATCGAACTCACCGCCCGAGACGAGGGCGGTCAGCGCCTCGCCCTCGCCCTGTCCGTCACCGGGCTGCGCTTCGCTCCTCTGGAGACCCGGCCATGACGTCCGCCCGATCCGCCTTCGTCCGGCCGGCACTCCGGTTCCTCGCCCGCATGGCGCTGCTGAGCGTGCTCCCGAGCGCCCCAGCGCTCGCCCAATCCGCGCCCACTCCCGCACCCGATTCGGTCCGCGCCGTGGCCGAGCGCAACATCTTCAATCCGAGCCGCACACCCCGTGGGGGCGGCGCGGACGCCACCCCCAGCGCCCCTCCCTCGCCGGCGGCGGAGATTCTCACGCTCGTCGGGATCCTCGACGACGGCGGGCGCCGCCGGGCGTTCTTCGACGGTTCGACTGCGGCGCTGCGACAAACCCTCCCGCCCGGGGGCAGCGTCGCTGGCGTCACCGTCTCGGACCTCACCCTGCAGCACGCCTCGCTCGCCACCGATGGCCAGACCTTCGTGATCCCCGTCGGTTCCTCCCTTTCCCGGGAGCCAGGCGGCGCCTGGCGCGCCGCACCCGAGGCCCGGGCCGCTGCGGCCGCCAGCGCCGAGCCTCCCGCCGCGAACCTCACCCCGTCCGCCCCCTCACCCTCCGACTCGAGCGATGCCCTGCGTCGCCTCAAGGAACGCCGCCGCAAGCAACTCAAGGAATGAAACCGATCCCCTCCCTCCTGCTCCTGACTCTGGTCGGCTGCCTTGCGCAGCCACAGCCGGGGCTGACCGCTGCTGAAAGCGCTCCGTCCACACCCTCCACCGAAGGGGGCGCCTCCCCCGCGGCGAGCGGGCGCGCCACCGAGAGCCCCGACCCCGCCGCGGCTTCGTCGGCCGCCGTTCCCGCAGTCGCCGCTCCCGGGGGCGGTGCACCCGCGCTCGCCGCGCCATCGACCGGGCTGCGCTTCAACTTCCGGGGCGCGCCCCTCGAGACGGTCCTCCAGTACCTGAGCGAGGCCGCCGGATTCGTCATCGTGCTCGAAACGCCGGTAAAGGGTTCAATCGACATGTGGAGCGCACAGCCGATTTCGCGCGAGGAAGCGATCCCGCTGCTCAATCTCGCCCTCAACCGCCTCGGCTACTCCGCCACGGTCCAAGGTCGCACGCTCCTCGTCGCCGCAAAGGACGAGGCCCGCAAGCGGTCGCTGCCGGTCCGCACCGGCAATGATCCCCGCGAAATCCCGGCCAACGCCGAAATGGTCATGCAGGTCATCCCGCTGCGGCACATCACGGCCGCGAAGGTCGCGACCGATATCGCCAGCCTCGTGCCGCCGAGCGCAACCCTGACGGCGAACGAGGACAGCAACTCCCTCGTCGTCACGGACACCAATCTCAACGTCCGCCATGTCGTCGAGATCGTCTCGGCGCTCGACCTCTCCGTGCAGAGTGACTCCAGCCTGAAGATCTTCCGCCTCCGCCACGCGGATCCGGTGGAAATCTCGGAAGTGCTCAACGCGCTCTTCAACCCCACCACCGGCTCGGGAGGCGGACAGGGGCAGGCCACCCCCTTCAACTTTCCCGGCATGCCGCCCGGCGTGGCCGCGGTCCTCTCCGCGCGCGCGGGCCAAGCCGGGGGAGGAGGAGGCGGCGGGCGCGGCGGCGGGGGCCGCAGCGACACGTCCGGCACCCGATCGGCCAACACGACCGTGAACGCCGTCGCCGACCCACGCACGCAGTCCGTCGTCGTCACCGCTCCCCGGGACGTGATGTTCCAGGTCGGCGAGATCATCACCCAGCTCGACGCCGGCTCGGACCGCACGCAGAAGGTCTTCGTCTACACGCTCGAGAACGCCGACGTCCAACAGGTCGAGGCCGTCCTGCGCGACCTGTTCCAAGTCAGCGGCGGGCGCACCGGCGGTTCGTCCTCCAGTCAGTCCGACCCTCTCTCCAACCGGGCTGCCAGCAACAGCCAGCAGAGCGGCACCTTCATGAACAACGCCGCGGGCTCCCCGCGCTGATCCCCCCACCATGACTCCTTTCCGCACCTTTCGCAGCCTCGCGGCCGCCACGGTCCTCCTCGCGGGTTCCGCCGCGTTGCTGGAGGCTCAGGCGACGAATCGCTCCAATGCCAACCGCAGCAACGCCGCCGGCAACAACGCGCGCCGGACCGGCACCACCGGGGCCGGCATGAACCGGACCGGCGGCGAGCGGCAGTACCCGAACGCCACCACGCTGGGCGAGGCCATCATCAGCAGCAACCCGGAGACCCGGCGCATCATCGTGGTCACCGACGAGCAGACCAATGAGAGCATCCGCCAAGTGATCGAGAGCCTTGATCGTCCGAAGCCACAGGTGCTGATCAACGTCGTCTTCGTCCAGGTCACCCACAACAACGACCTCGACGTCGGGGCCGAACTGCAGCGGCGCGGCATCGCGCTCGGCGACCGCACGTCGTCGACCACCAGCACCGTCTTCGGCGGCGCCGCGACCGGCGGCATCTACAACGTGGTCGGACCCGACGTGAACGCGACGCTGCGGGCCCTCTCCACGGTCGGCAAGACCGAGATCCTCTCGCGTCCGTCGATCCTCGCCCGCAGCAGCCAGCAGGCGACCATCATGGTCGGTCAGGAGGTCCCGTTCATCACCAACTCGCGCATTAGCGACACGGGTCAGACCACGAACACGGTGCAGTACGAGGACATCGGCATCATCCTCCGCGTCACGCCGTTCATCACGTCGGAGGGCCTGGTGGAAATGATCGTGACCCCGGAAATCTCCGCGCTGAGCGAACGCACGGTCGCCATTTCCGACACGGTCAACACGCCCGTCATCGACAAGCGCTCGGCCGACACCGTGGTCGTCACTCCCAGCGACAGCACCGTGGTCATCGGTGGCCTGATCTCGAACCAGGTCACGAGCCAGGATCGCAAGGTCCCGCTCCTCGGCGACGTGCCGCTGCTTGGCGCCCTCTTCAAGCGGACGACGCGGCAGACGGCGAAGACGGAACTACTGATCTTCCTGACGCCACGCGTCGTGCAGCAACCAAACGACTTGGCGAAGCTCACGGACGTGGAGCGGGGCAAACTGGAGCTGAAAGCCACGTCCCTGCCGGCTGGGCAGGTCGACCGGATGGTCAGCCCGCCCTGAGTCCGGTCACGGTCGGTCGCGGTGGCGCGTCACCCCACTCTACCCCGCTACCGCGGGCGCGCATCTCCACCGCATGGACCGCGCCTCCCTTCACGGTCGGCACCGCCGCCGCGGCTGGCGCGGCGTGAAGCACCGCGTCACCGCGCGAAATCGCGGCGCCTGACGAGGCACTGCCCGGCCCCTCCCATGCCTAGAAGCGGGGCACGATGAGCACGGCCTCGCCCGGCGCCGCCTCGTAGTTCTCGCCGAGGCTCCAGGACAGATCATTGACCAAGAGTTTGAAGACGACGGGACCGTGCGTCGGGAGGGTCACGCTCCAGCGGTCATCCGCCTCGCAGCGCATGGCGACGCCGGACGACCAGTTGAGCCCGGCGCCCTGGCCGCGGATGAAAAGCGTGTTTCCGAAGCCCACGTCGATCGACGCGGTGACCGTGACGGCGACCGGCTGGGGGGCGGCGGCGGGCGGCGGGGCGGCCGCGATGACAGGCGCCGGAGACACATCCGCCTCGGGCATCGGCACGGGCTGCGGGATGCGTCCCGCGGACCGCTGCGGCTTCAGGGCCTTGCGGGGGACCTTGGCGACGGGCGCTGCCTCGGCCGTCGCGGGGCGGCGGGCCTTGGTGCGCGTGACTGGCTTGACCTGTGGGGCGGCAGGCTTGGCGGGCTTCTTGGATTTCGTGCTCATGATGGATCAACCTCAGGTGTTTCAGTCGTGGCGCGGGCCCAGTGCCCGCGCCGTGGAATGTGACAGCAGCAGGGACCATACCGTTCCCTCGTCGGCGCGGCGAGCGTCGCCGCGCAAAAAGAAGAACGCCTTCCCGTGACGGGAAGGCGGCGACCAAAGTGGTGGAGCAGATGGGAGTCAAACCCACGACCTCTTCATTGCGAACGAAGCGCTCTATCAACTGAGCTACTGCCCCGGAGGGAGGGAGGGAGGTTTTGAGCAAGGCCGCGCCGCGAGTAAACACCAAAGTTGCGCCGGCGGGCCGCGCGTCCGCAGCCTCAGAGCCGCCGCTCCGGCTCGAGCCGGGCAAAGGCGAGTTTCCCGCCGGCAGTGGGCACGAGACTGGTGATCTCGACCCGCACCGCCTGACCGATCCGGGCGATGGCGTCCGCCACCACGACCATCGAGCCATCCTCGAGAAAGCCGACCGCCTGACCCGCTTCCTTGCCGGCCTTTACGAGTTCAATCTCGATGCTCTGGCCGAGCGCGAGTTCGACCCGCAGGGACCGGGCGAGGGCGTGGAGGTTGAGCCACTTGACGCCCTGGAACTCCGCCAGCTTCGCGAGGTTGCAGTCGGTGGTCAGCAACCGCGCCTGCAGGGAGCGCGCGAGGAAGACCAGCTTGGCCTCCACCTCCTCCGGCCGCGCGTCACTCTCATGCAGGCGCAGGTCCAGCCGGGGGATGCGGCGCAATTCGTTCAACACCTCAAGTCCGCGGCGCCCCCGCGCCTGACGGTGGGGCTCGGGGGAGTCCGCAATCGCCTGGACCGCATTCAGCACGAAGCGCGGGATCACCAGCGCCGCCCCGAGAAAGCCCGACTCGCACACCTTGACGATCCGCCCGTCGATCAGCGCGCTCGCATCCACGACGACCAGCGGGACGTCAACCTCATGCGGCACGAAGCGCACATAGGGGATGACGAGGTTGAACTCATCCTTGCCCCGCAGCGCAATCACGGTCCCGAGGTAGCCGCAAATGAGAAAGAGCCCAAGCCGCGCCAAGTAGATCATCTGCGGATCCCCTTCCTCGAACAGCGGGAACACGCTCAGCAAGTAGCCAATCAGCGAGCCGACCCCCAAGCCGAACGCCACCGCGCTCAATCCCCGCAGCGAAAACCCGCGCAGCAGCAAGTCCACCAACACGACCAGAACGCCCAGCAGCAGGCCGATCATCACCGCCATCACCCGCAGGCGATCCCACTCCGGGATCGCATAACACACCAACCCGCCGGCAAAACCGCACAGCGTCACAAACACCACCCGGATCGGCCAGAGGGTCTTGTTCATCGACCCCTTTCCCTTCGGCTCACCGCGTCACCGAACGAGGAAAAAAAGCACAAATGGCAGGCCAATGCCAATGGCCATCAATACATAGAGCCAGACCAGCACCCGGTTGGCTTTTGCCTTTTCTTCAGGGGTCGGCTCCATTGTCGTGCTCCCCAGTCAACCCCCGGACCATGACAAAGCAATACTGGCTGGTGAAGCAGGAGCCCGAGACCTACGCGTGGGCGACGTTCGTCGCCGACGGTCAGACGGTCTGGGATGGGGTGCGTAATTTCCAAGCCCGCAACAACTTGAAGGCGATGAAGGCGGGGGATGCCGTGCTCTTCTACGCCAGCATGGATCCGCGCCAGGTGATGGGTGTTGCCGAGGTGGCGGAGGCTGCGTTTCCGGACCCCACGGTCCCCGCGGAGGAAGGCTGGGTGTCCGTGCGGCTGCGCGCCGTCCGGGCGCTGCGCCAGCCAGTCACGCTCGCCATGATCAAGGCCGACCCGACGCTGGCCGACATCGCGCTCATCCGCCAGAGCCGCCTCTCGGTCATGCCCTTGCGTCGCGCTGAGTTCGACCGAATCGTGCGGCTGGGTTCTCCCTGAGCCTCAATCCCCGCCCCCTTCCCGGCCCGCGTCCTTCGACCGTGATTCCGCACCTCGCTCTTCTCGCCCCCGGGCTGCTCGGCGGCTCCGTCGGACTCGCCGCGCATGCCCGCGGCGTGGCGACGCGCATCACCGTGTGGGCGCGCCGTCCCGAGGTGCGCATCGCCTTGGAGGGTCAGCCGTGGTGCTCCCACGTTGCCTCCTCCCCGGAGGCAGCGGTCCGCGAGGCGGACCTCGTCGTGCTCGCCGCACCGGTCGATCGCATCGTGGAACTCGCCGCCCGAATCGCCCGCGACGTCCGTCCCGGATGCTGGGTCACGGACGTCGGCTCGACCAAGGGGGCGCTCACCCGGGCCGCCCACGCCGCCCTCGCGGGCCGGGCGCACTTCGTGGGAGCGCACCCGATGGCCGGCAGCGAGAAGACCGGCTGGGAGAACGGTCACCCGGACCTCTTCCGCGGGCGCATCTGTTTCGTCACCCCGCTGCGGGAGACCGACCCGGCGGCCCTGGAGGGAGTCGATCGCTTCTGGGCGGCGCTGGACGCCGAGGTGACCACGGTCGACCCGGACGTGCACGACGAGATTGTCGCGCACATCAGCCACCTCCCGCAGATGCTCGCTACGACGCTGTGCACCTTCCTCGCGCAGCAGAACCCGGGTTGGCGCAACTTCGCCGGCGGAGGCCTGCGCGACACGACGCGGATCGGCGCGAGCGACCCCGCGATGTGGATCGAAATCCTGCGGAACAACCGCGACGAGATCCTCCGGGCCCTGCGGGGTTACCAGACGGAACTCGACGGGCTGCACGCCGCGCTGGCGAACGGGGATTGGACGGAGTTGCGGGCCCGCCTGGAGCGCGGCCGCGCCTACCGCTCGGCGTTCCGTCCCTGAACTGACCGTCCGCCGCGCCGCCTCATGCCGCTGCCCGACTTGCTTCCCGTCGTTCCCTTCACCCGTCCGGTCCGGGGCCGCCTGCGCCTCCCGGGTTCCAAGAGCCTGACGAACCGCGCCCTGCTGCTCGCGGCGATGAGCCCGACGCCCGTGCGGCTGGAGGGAGCGCTCGCCAGCGAAGACACCGTGCTGATGGCCGCGGCACTCCGGGCGCTCGGCATCTCCGTCGCCGCGGATGTCTCCGGCACAATCCTCGACGTGAGTGGTCAGGACCGGGCGTTCTCCACGGCTACTCCGGGCCGGCCGGTGGAACTCTTCGTCGGCCTCGCCGGCACGGCGGCGCGGTTCCTCACCGCCTACTGCGCCACTGCCCCGAGCGGCGCCTACCGCATCGACGGCGTCGCGCAGATGCGTCGCCGCCCGATGCGCCCCCTGCTGGAGGCGCTCCGCGCCCTCGGCGTGCGCATCCGCTGCATCGGGGAGGAAGGTTTCTTCCCCGTCGAGATCGAGGGTGGTGGACTGGCCGGCGGGCGCGTCCCGCTGGATGCGAGCGAGAGCAGCCAACTGCTCTCCGCGCTGCTCATGATCGCGCCGCGCGCGCGCGCGCCGATCACCGTCGACCTGCAGGGCACGATCCGGCAGACCTTCGTCGACATGTCGCTCCGGCTGATGGCCGAGTTCGGGGCGCATGCGGTGCGACGGGAGGGCGCAGCGTACCACCTCACCCCCGCGTCCTACCGACCGCCGGCGGTCGTCGCGATCGAACCCGACGCGACGGCGGCGAGCTACTTCCAGGCCCTTCCGCTGGTCGTCGGAGGCACGCTCGACCTGCCGGGCCTGCGCCCGCCGGGGGCGGGGCTGCAGGGGGACTCAGCCTTCATTGAAGTGCTCGACCGGGTCCGTCGGCGCGAGCCCGGGGTCCTGCTGGAGGAGGATTTCCACGAGATCTCGGACACGTTCCTGACGCTGGCCGCGATCGCGCCGCTCCTCGCGGGGCCGACCCGGATCACCGGCATCGCCCACACCCGCAAGCAGGAGACCGACCGGGTTGCCGGCATGGCGGCTGAACTCCGGCGACTCGGCCAGGACGTGACGGAGGAGGAGGACGCCCTGACGATCACGCCGCGACCGCTGCGTCCCGGGCAGGTGATCGAGACCTACGGCGACCACCGCTTCGCGATGAGTTTCGGCATCCTCGCCTGCCGCGACCTGCGCGGCGACGGCCGGCCATGGCTGACCTTGCGCGACCCGGGCTGCTGCGCCAAGACCTTCCCCGACTTCTTCACCCGGCTCGAGGCGCTCCGCCAGGCCGCCCACGATTGATGGACTCCCCCAGCCCATTCCTCATCGTCGCGATCGACGGCGGCGCGGCGTCCGGCAAGTCGTCGACCGCCCGCGCACTCGCGGCGCGCTTCCCGTTCCTGCACGTCGACACGGGCGCCCACTATCGCGCGATCACTGCGGAGATGCTCCGGCAGGGCATTCCTCCCGAGGAAGCAGCGGTCGGCCGCGCGCTCGCGGACCTCGCGCTCGGCACCCGCGTGCAGGACGGCGCGGCGCTGCTGGAGATCGCCGGACGCGTGCCGGGCGAGGAGATCCGCTCCCCGGCGGTGAATGCCGCCGTGTCGCACTTCGCCGCCCTGCGCCCGGTCCGCGCCGCCCTGCTGCAGTACCAACGCGGACAGGCCGAGGTCGCGCGGAGCCACGGCTTCCGCGGTTTGGTGATGGAAGGTCGCGACATCGGGTCGGTGATCTTCCCCGACGCCGGCCTCCGCGTCTTCCTGCACGCCGATCCCGAGGAACGCGCGCGGCGCCGGGCCCGCGAGGGGCAGCAGGACTCGATCGCCGAGCGCGACCGCCTCGACTCGTCGCGGCAGCACGCCCCGCTCACCTGCCCGGCCGGAGCGATCGACATCAACAGCACCCACCTGTCCCTCGACGACGTGGTGGCCCGGGTCGCCGCGCTCGTCGCGGCCCGCCTTTCCCCGCCATGATCGGACGCCGCTACGAGCACCCGGCGATGGATTTCCTGTACGGGATTTCCCACTACCTCGCGCTCTCCGCCTACGATGTCTGCTTCCGCGGGGAAGTCACTGGGTTGGGGAACATCCCGCGGCACGGCGCGTTCATCATCGCCTGCAACCACGCCAGCCATCTTGACCCCCCGATCGTCGGGTCGCTGGTGCCGCGACAAGTCGCCTTCTTCGCGCGCAAGACGCTCTGGAAACCGGGCCTCGCCCAGTGGTGGCTGGATGGCGTCGGGACCATTCCCGTGGACCGCGACGGCGGCTCGGACGTGGGGGCGATCAAGCGAGTGCTGCAGACGCTGCAGGCCGGCAAGGCGCTGATCCTCTTTCCCGAAGGCACGCGCTCGCCCGACGGCAGCCTGCAGACCGCGAAGCCCGGGGTGGGCCTGATCGCCTGCCGGACGCAGGCTCCGGTGCTGCCGGTGCGGATCTTCAACTCGCACCGCGCCTTCGGTCGCGGCGGCGGGGTGCGCCTTGGCACGCCCGTATCCGTGGCCTTCGGTCGCGTGCTGACGCCGGCGGAGTACGACCCGCCCGGCGCGGGCAAGGACCGCTACCAGCGCGTGAGCGAGCGCATCATGGCCGCCATCTCGGCCCTGACGGAGCCCCGCGCCCCGGTCATCTAGGAGGTCAACGGCACCGGGCGCGGCAGCCCGCCCCCCCGAGGCACGCTCCGAACCGCCCCGGGAGCGATCAACCCAGCCCGCAGGCCATCCGGGCCCGGGCGAGCACGGCGGAGGCGGTGCCGCGCGCCTTCTCGGCACCCTCACGCAGTACGGCCTGCACGTGGTCGAGGTTGGCGGCCAACTCCGCCCGGCGCGCGCGGTAGGGCGCGAAGTGCTCCCACGTTTGCTCGAAGAGAAGTTTCTTCAGGTCGCCATAGCCGTAGCCACCCTCGCGGAGGCGCGTCTCGGCGGCCGCGGCCACCTCCTTGGTGGCGACGAGGCGGAGAAGTTGGACGGCGAGGTTGCGATCCGCGTCCGGCTTCGGCTCCTGCGGCGTGCGGGAGTCCATCACGATGGCCATGATCTTCTTCCGCGTGACGCGCTCGTCGCCAAAGAGATCGATCGTGTTGCCGTAGCTCTTGCTCATCTTCTGACCGTCGAGGCCCGGGACCACCGCCACGTCCTCGCGGATCTCCGACTCCGGGACCACGAACGTCTCGCCGTAGGTCTGGTTGAACTTGATCGCGATGTCGCGCGTCATTTCGAGGTGCTGCTTCTGGTCCCTGCCGACCGGCACGACGGCGGTGTCGTAGAGCAGGATGTCGGCGGCCATGAGCACGGGGTACGCGAACAAGCCGAAGTTCGGGGAGAGGCCACGGGCGGTCTTGTCCTTGTAGCTGTGGGCGCGTTCGAGCAGGCCCATCGGCGTGAGCGTGCCGATGATCCACATCAACTCGGCCACTTCGGGCACGTCGCTCTGGCGCCAAAATACGCTGCGCTTCGGATCGAGTCCGCAGGCCAGCCAGTCGAGCGCGACGTCGAGCGTGTTCCGCCGGCGCTGCTCGGGGTCGAGCAGCGAGGTCATCGAGTGGTAGTCCGCGATGAAGTAGAAGCACTCGCCGCGCGCCTGGGCGTCGATCGCAGGCCGCATGGCCCCAAAGTAATTGCCGATGTGCAGGGTGCCGGAGGGCTGGATGCCAGTCAGGGTGCGGGGCATGGACGGAAATTCGGTGAACCGGGATCGTCGCCAGCGCCCGGGCTCCCGGCAAGCCGAAGCGTGCGCGGTGCGGCCGTCGCGCGCTCAGTCGCGGCGCGGCAGGTGGGAGACATTGGCGCGGATGCGCGCAAGGGTGTTGGCCGGGAGATAGCCGGAGAAGGCGACCGTCGGCATGACCAGCGCGCGGCGGCCGAGGAGGCTGCCGGGATTGAGGACCGCGTTGCAGCCGACCTCCGCCCCGTCGCCGAGGATCGCGCCGAACTTGCGCAGGCCGGTCGGGTGGTTCCTCCCCTCCGCATGCACCGTGATTTCCTTCCGGTCGAGGCGCAGGTTGGAGAGCACGACTCCGGCCCCGAGGTGGGCTTGGTTGCCGAGCACGGAGTCGCCGACGTAGCTGAAATGCGGAACCTGCACGCCATCGAGGAGCAGGCAGTTCTTGAACTCGCAGGCATTGCCCAGCACGCAGCCGGCCCCGGTGATGACGCGACCGCGGACGTAGGCACCCGGGCGAATCTCCGTGCCTGCTCCAATCCACGCCGGGCCGATCAAGGTCGCGGTGTGGGGCAGCACCACCCCGGGCTCGAGATGCACATCACCCTCGAGGTGCACGCCGGGCGGCACCGCCGGACGCGGACCGCCCGCCACGGACGCGAGGGCGGGCGCAATCGCGGCGATCCACTCCCACGGCGCGACCTCCTCCGGGAAGAACGGAGCGAACCGCCCCAGCGATTCAGGGAGGGAGAAGAACGTGCGCGCCTGCATGGAAGGACGGACGGGAGCCAAGCGGATCGGGAGGCGCTCCGCGAGCGGCATTTGCGGGTCGATGCGGCGAGCAGGGCCGGAAGGAATCAGCCGAGCCAGGCCTCGAACTTGACCGCGTCCTCCGGCGTGTCGACCCCGATGGTGGGATCGTCGGTGAGGTCGCAGGCGATGGGCAGACCGTTCTCCAGCACCCGGAGCTGCTCAAGGCGCTCAATCTGCTCCAATTCGCCCGGCGGCAAACGCGAAAAGCGCTCCAGGAGGTCGGCGTGGTACGCGTAGAGGCCGAGATGCCGGTAACACGGATGCGTCGCCACCCAGGCATCGTCGACCCTTCCTCCCAAGTCCCGGGCAAAGGGGATGGGCGACCGCGAAAAGAAGAGCGCCCGCCGGGACGCCCGCGCCAGCACCACCTTCACCTGGCTCGGATTGGCGAAGTCGGCCGCTGTGCGGAACGGTGTCGCGAGGGTGGCCATCGGCGCATCCTCCCGAATCAGCGCCGCCAGCGACCGGATCTGGGCGGCGGACACGAGCGGTTCATCGGCCTGCACATTCACCACGAAATCCGCCCGAATCGTTCGGTTCGCCTCCGCGATCCGATCCGTCCCCGTCGCATGCGCCCGACTTGTTTTGATCACGGAGAACTTACCGCCAGCGAAAGCCTCTTGCAATAAATCGTCATCTATTGCGAAATATACTGGAATCTCAGGGACTTGAGAAACGATCCGATCCGCCACCCAACGCAGGAGGGGTTTCCCGCGCACCCGGTGGAGGAGTTTGCGGGGGAAACGGGTCGACTCCAAGCGGCAGGGGACGATGATGGCGAGGGACGACATTCCTCGAATCTGGAAGCTGGGTTTTTGGGTTGCAAGCCACGCCCGGCTACCGTGATTGGAACCCCTCACGCATGGAAAAACCGGATCCCGCCACCGCCGCCGCGGCTCTCACCAAGGAGCTCGTGGTCCAGAACAAGATGGGCATTCACGCCCGTCCGGCGGCTATGATCGTCCGGGTGACGAACAAGTTCAAGGCGGAGGTCTTCGTCGAGAAGGACGAGGAACAGGTCAACGGCAAGAGCATCATGGGTTTGATGATGCTCGCCGCCGGCAAGGGCTCCCGGGTCAAGTTCATCGTGACGGGCGACGACGCGGCTCAAATGATCACCGAGCTCGACGCGCTCTTTGCGCGCAAGTTCGACGAGGCCTGAGCCTCGGCCGCCCCCGGATTCGACCCTCGAACGGCGACGGCGCAATCCGGTGCCCGTCGCGATTCCCGCGCCCACCAGCGATCGCGCCCCCGCCGTTTCGGAGCGACGGGCGGCGACGCCTAAAAACCGAACAACTGCCGCGCGTTGCGCGTACTCGTCTCCGCCAGCTGTTCCAACGGGATGCCGAAGAGCTCGGCGGCGTACGCGGCGGTGAGCGCCACATACGCGGGTTCGTTCAGCTTGCCGCGATGCGGCACCGGCGTGAGGAACGGGGCGTCCGTCTCGAGGAGAAACCGCTCCCAGCCAAGACGGCGGGCGGCGGCGCGGACGGCATCGGCGTTCTTGTAGGTCAGAACGCCCGTGAACGAAGCCCAGCCTCCGCGCTCAAGGAGCAAGGCCATCTCGTCCGGACCCTCGACGAAGCAGTGGAACACGACGCGCCGCCAGGCGACGCCGCTCGCGTCGACGCGCTCGACGCACTCGCGGAACGCGCCGCGCGAATGGATCACCACCGGGGTCTGCCAGCGCCGTGCGTGCGCGAGCCCGGCGTCGAAGGCGCTCCGCTGCCAGTCCAGCAACCGCGCCGCCGCCTGACGGTCGTCCTTGGGCAGATGGAAGCGGTCCAGCCCCATTTCCCCGATCGCCACCGGCCGTCGTCGACCTGGTTCGGTGAAGAACGCATCGAGTTGCGCCATCTGCGCCGGCCAGTCCTCGCCGACGGAGCACGGATGCAGACCAACGGTGTACTGGATGTAACCCGCCGACGCCTCCGCAAGGTCGCGGTAGAGCGACCAGTCATCCGTCGCGGTCCCGATCGTGATCACCGCCTCCACCCCGGCCGCGCGGGCCCGGTCGAGCACCGCCGGCAACTCGCCGCGGCGGTGATAGGAGTCGAGATGGAGATGCGTGTCGATGAGCCCCATCGTCGGTCAGCGGCGCGCGTCGGCCAGCGGCAGGTAACGCTCGCGCAGGTAGCGGAGCAGGTGGCGTGGACTGAGGGGTTCGCCGGTGACGCGCTGAACGAGTTCCTGCGTGTCGTAGCGGCGTCCCTGCTGGTGAATCTCCGTCCGCAGCCAGCCGAGGAGGCGGCGGAAGTCGCCCCGCGCAAAGTCGTCCTCCAACCCGGGGAACAGCGCCAGCGCACGGTACCACAGTTGGGCGGCCATCATGTTGCCGATGCAGTAGCTCGGGAAGTAGCCGAAGGCACCGCCGCTCCAATGGACGTCCTGCAGCACGCCGAGGCGGTCGGACGGCGGGGTCAGACCGAGAATCTCGGTCGAGAGCGCGTTCCACGCCGCCGGCAAGTCCGCGACCTTGAGGTCACCGCGGAACAGCCGCTGCTCGATCTCGAAGCGCAGCAGGATGTGCAGATTGTAGGTGACCTCGTCGGAATCGACCCGGATGAGCGTCGGTTCGACCGCATTGATCGCGCGGTAGAGCGTCTCGCGGTCGACCGCCGCCGTCTGCTCGGGGAACTGCGCCCGGAAACGTGGCTCGAAATGGGCCCAGAAGGCGCGGCTGCGGGAGACCTGATTTTCCCAGAGACGGCTCTGCGACTCGTGCACGCCCATGCCGACGGACTGTCCGAGCGGGGTGCCGAGGTGCTCGGCGGGCAGACCCTGCTCGTAGAGGCCATGCCCGGTCTCGTGAATCGAGCTGAAGAGCGAATCGAGCGGGTTATCGACGTCGAAGCGCGTCGTCATGCGCACATCCGCCGGCGAGCCGCCGCAGAACGGATGGAGCGACACGTCGATGCGCCCGCGCCGGTAGTCGAAGCCAAGCGCAGCCGTCACCTCGCGGAGGAACGCCTGCTGGCCGGCGACCGGGAAGCCGCGGAAAAGGTTCGGATCGGTCGGCCGCGAGCCGGCCACGATCTCGCGCACGAGCGGAAGGAGGCCCGCCTTGAGTTCCGTGAACAGCGCGTCGACACGCGCGGTGGTCATGCCCGGATCATGGCGATCGATCGCGTAGTCGTAGGCGCGGTCGCCCCACCCTTGAAACACCGCTTCCTCACGCGCCATCGCAAGGTGTTGCTCGAGGTACGGGGCGTAGGGAGCGAAGGTGCTGTTCCGGCGGTTCTCGGCCCACGCGTGGTACGCCTCGCTCTGCAGGCGGGCCTTCTCGGCAACGAACCGGGCGGGCAGGCGCGCCGCGCGGTCGAAGTCGCGCCGGGCGAGGCGCACGACGACGGCGGCGTCGGGATCCAGCCCCGCGGGGGCCAACTCCAGCTCGCGCAGGGCGGCGTCGAGCTCCGGATCGGTCGCGGCGGCATGGAGGATCTCCGCCAGCACCGTCATCTGCTCCGCGCGGCAGGCGGCGCTGTCCTCGGGGAGATTCACCTGCTCGTCCCAACCGAGCACGGCGGAGACGGACTCAAGGACGTGGGCGCGGCGCAGACGGGTGAGCAGGCGCTCGTACGCGGGGGAAACAGCGGAGGACATGGGGGCGGATGCAACCGCATCCGTCTGTCCGGGGCAAGCGGCTAGACCTTGGCGCTGTTATCGCACTTGAAGTGGACCCGCGAACGGCGCAGGGCGTGGGCGCGCTGGGCCGACGCCATCGCGGCATCCTGCCGGGGCAGGCCGAACGCGCCGCCACCGGGCGCGGCGGCCTCCGCATCCAACTCCGCCGCCGCCGCGAGGCAGAGCAGCAGCTCCGCCCCGGCGGGCAGGCGCCGGGCCGGGAAACCGGCCTGCTGGCTCAGCCACGATAGGAGCGAGGGGGAAAGGGAGGAGACAGTGCTCACGCAACCGGCACGATGGGCGCAGACCCCGGCCCGAGTCAACGCACCGCTCCGTCGCCCGCCGACCGCAGCGTGTCGCCGCCGTGCCAGATGCCCTCGACCATGAGCGTGCGCGCCTGCTCCGGCAGGCCGCGCTCGTTGCGTTCCATCATCGCGATCAGCGCATCCACGCCCGTCGCCCCAATGAGTCGGCCGTTCTGGAAGATGCCCGCGCAGCGCTGCTCGCGCGAGGACAGCCCGAGGCCGGCGAGCCCGATCGTGCCCGGCACTCCCCATCCCAGCGAGAGCATCACGGGAAGCAGTGTCTCGGCACCGGGCGTGATCACCACGTCGGGCCGCTCCCGCTCCGCCCACGCCGCCAGCGCCGCCGCATCGTCCCATTCACCGAGAAAGAGCGGCTCCGTGGCATCCACGTCCGCCAGCTGACGCTGGGCGAAGAGCAGCCCGGCCTCCCAGCGACCATGGAAGCGTCCTTGATGCGAGTGAAGCAGCACGAGGCCCGGGCGCCGGTAACCCCGTTGATGACATTCCTGCACGACCCGCAGGCACGAAAAGTAGTGATCGTTGCAGACCGTCATCAGCGTGAGATTGGCGAACGGCGGGCTCAGACAGACGCTGGCGAAGTGCTCCCACGCCAACTGCGGCGCCGGGGCCCCCGCAGGCACCGGCCCCACCAGCACCCCCTGGATGCCGCGCGAGCGCAGGATTTCGCTGAAGCGCTGGTTATCCATCTCATCGCGATGCAGCCAGAACTCCTGCGCATCATAGCCACGCTCGGCCGCCCGCTCCATGGCCCCCTCCCGCATCTGCCGGACGGTCGGAGCCGGGGCCGAGCGCCACCCATCCTCGGTCGGAAACGGCGAGACCAGGGCCAGCACCGGGCGGTCAGGCACCGGGCGGCGACGCCGACGCGCCCGCATCAGCACCGAGAGGTAGGCGTTCGGCCGATACCCCATCCGCTCCGCCAGCGCACGGATCCGGGAAATCCGGGGGTGGTTGGCCAGGGCCATCGAGACCGTGGCCTGGGTGACTCCGGCCCGCTCGGCAATCTGGCGCATGGTGATGCGGTCCGCGTTCACGGGGGTGACCGGCCTCAACTTTTCGAGCCACCCCGAGTGTTAGTCCGGGATGTAGTTATGGGTTGATCTATCGGTTGTCGTTGAAGCTGTCCCGACGGAGGGAGGCCGGAGGCCGACCGGAGTCGGGGCAGC